>CALGAD010000168.1 GCA_937951955.1 uncultured Bacillaceae bacterium | reverse complement strand
TTTACGTTATTCCTGTTCACATTAGTGATGAATTTACTGGCAACATGGATCTCCCGCCGTATCAGAGAGGAGTATTAATATGAAATTAATTGATGAAAGAAAAGTATCGGCTGGCATGAAGGGACGAATCGTTCGCAATACGATATTTAAAAATTTATTCCTGTTTGCTACGCTCTTATGCTTATTATTTTTAATCGTGCTATTTTATCGGATTTTATCACAAGGACTTCCACATCTCGACTGGCATTTTTTAAATGCCTTGCCATCACGTAAACCGGAAAATGCGGGTATTTATACTGCTTTAAATGGAACGCTATGGATGATGGCTGTCGTCGTTCCGGTGACGATGATTTTGGGGATAGGAACGGCGATTTATCTTGAAGAATATGCCAAAGACAATAAATTTACCACATTTATTCGTGTAAATATTTCCAATCTAGCCGGTGTACCATCTGTTGTTTACGGATTATTAGGTTTAACGATCTTTGTTCGTGCACTAGGATTAGGGACAAGTGTACTGGCAGCCGGGCTAACAATGAGTTTGTTAATTTTGCCGGTAGTCATAGTCGCTGCCCAGGAAGCAATTCGTGCGGTACCGAATTCCCTGCGGGAAGCTTCTTACGGGATGGGGGCGACAAAATGGCAAACAATCCTCCATGTCGTTTTGCCGGCGGCAATTCCCGGTATTTTGACCGGAACGATATTGGCTTTGTCAAGGGCGATCGGTGAAACCGCACCATTAGTAGTGCTGGGAATCCCACTTTATCTCGCATTTTTACCTTCATCATTTTTAGATGAATTCACCGCCTTGCCTATGCAAATTTACAACTGGACGAGCCGACCGCAAGCTGAATTCCAGGATTTAGCCGCTGCCGGAATTATCGTGTTATTAGCGATTTTGATCTTGATGAACTCCGTGGCGATTTTAATACGTAACAAGTTTCAAAAGCGGTACTAATTTGAATACGCGCATATCAATGTTAGGAGGATTTTTTAATGGCATTCACTGTTGAAAAAAAGCGGGAAGAAGCTGTAAAAAATACGCAAGGGAAAAGGGAAAAAAATGTTGTTTATAAAACAAAAGAATTAAATTTATGGTATGGGGAAACACATGCATTAAAAAATATTAATTTAGATATTCACGAAAATGAAATCACAGCGATTATCGGTCCATCGGGATGCGGGAAGTCGACGTATATTAAAACTTTAAACCGGATGGTTGAGCTGGTTCCAGGAGTAAAAACTTCCGGGGAAATTTTATACCGGGGTCGGAATATTTTTGATAAAGATTTCGAAGTAGAAGAATTACGTACGAGGGTCGGTATGGTGTTCCAGAATCCGAACCCGTTCCCGAAATCAATTTATGATAATGTTGCTTATGGTCCGCGGATCCACGGTATTAAAGATAAAAAAATCCTCGATCAAATTGTCGAAAAAAGTCTTCGCGGTGCGGCCATCTGGGATGAAGTGAAAGACCGTCTGCATGAGAACGCATATGGCTTATCCGGCGGACAACAACAAAGGTTATGTATTGCTCGCTGTCTTGCGATTGAGCCGGATGTCATTTTAATGGACGAACCGACATCTGCCCTTGATCCAATTTCAACCTTAAAAGTAGAAGAACTCGTTCAAGAACTGAAAAAGGACTACAGCATTATTATCGTCACCCACAATATGCAGCAAGCGGCCAGGATTTCCGATAAAACCGCCTTTTTCTTAAATGGTGAAGTCATCGAATACGATGATACCGATAAAATCTTCTCAACGCCTAGTGATAAAAGGACAGAAGACTATATTACCGGTCGCTTCGGATAATAGGAAAAAACTAAAGTCCCAATTCATTGGAATGTGGAAAAATTTTTTAGGAGGATTCACATGTCTGCCCGTGAAAGATTTGATGATGAATTAAAGAAACTGCAAAATAAATTGGCGGATTTATGTAATTTTGCCCAGCAAGCACTCGCCAAGTCGATTAACGCTTTTGCGAATCGCGATCTCAATGCTTGTATCGAGATTATCGATGGGGATAATACTGCTGATTTATTGTATGAAGAGATTAATGATGATTCGATCCTCTTGATTGCCAAACAACAACCGGTGGCCAGAGACTTGCGGAAAATTGTCATGACTTTAAAAATGGCTACCGATTTTGAAAGAGTTGCAGACTTTGCCGTTAATATTGCTAAATCGACAATTCGCCTTGAAGAAAAGCCCGATGAAGACATTCAACGGGTGATCAGCCGTTTAATAAGAATGTACGAAATATCCAATCAGATGCTGGTTGAAGGATTAAAAGCCTTTGAAAATGAAGATATTCAGCTGGCCAAAAAAGTAGCGGAAATGGACGACGAGGT
>CALGAD010000167.1 GCA_937951955.1 uncultured Bacillaceae bacterium | reverse complement strand
GAATGGGTAGCGGCGACGGCGAAAACGCCGAAATCTTCTTGGATAGCCGAATCCATAGGGGGAATATCCGTAAGGCGGAAATCCATATCCCCCATACCCGGGGAAAAATTGTCGATTCCAATTATTGTCATTATTATAATCATCGTTGTCATCGTTATAATCGCCGACTGGAACGAGAACATCGACACCATCATCATCGACATTGTCGATAATTCCATCAAACATCTGCCCATCATTTGTTTCGAATTGCATTAAATACAGCTGATATCTCCTACATAAATCATGAATATTTTGTGTTCCATACTGTGGCATTTGCCCGCCATAAGGAAATGGTTGCATCAGGTTCCCTCCTCAAATTTTTTCCAATGGCAGTATATTCATGGAGGGAGAAAATGGTGATTTGCCTACAACTGTACTCAATTTTTTAATCGAAGTCGAAAAAATTGATCCTGTTAAGAGATGGACAGGATATTGCATCTTTATGAATGGAAACGAAATATGGCTGAAGAAGTGATCGAGAATATTGTTCAATAATACACTTTTCTTGCTAGTAGGATAGTAGTTAAGTAGAATAAAATACGGTATGCAAACAAATGATCGATTAAGTGAGGGGTTGAATATGGCAGAGCAACAGGAAGTAAAAAAGAAGCGCTTTCGTCCTGATGGATATGTCATATTATTTTTTGTATTATTATTTGCTGCCCTTTTGACGTACATCATCCCTGCAGGATCCTTTGACCGTATCACGAACGATGATGGGATATCGCTCGTCGTTCCGGGTAGTTATGAGCGGGTGGCACAGCAGCCAACAGGATTTCTCGATATATTTGTTGCTATTCAAGAGGGGTTAATCGCCTCATCAGGCATGATCTTTTTAGTGATTATCATCGGTGGAACTTTCGCTGTCATTGAAAAAACAGGTGCCTTCGATGCCATTATTTTTAAAACGATCCAGAAAACGAAACATCGTGAGTGGATCTTGATCGTCTTTGTAGCCGGTGTTTTATCCGTTTTTGGTGGATTAGGGATTATCAGCATCTCGGTGATTGCCTTAATTCCGATTGGTCTGTTACTGGCAAAAGCGATGAAGATGGATGCGATTGTTGGCGTGGCGATCATGTATTTAGGAGCCTATTCCGGCTTTGCCATCGGTTTTATGGATCCGGTTCGCACACAACTGGCACAGCGTATTGCCGAATTACCAATTTATTCCGGTGTTGGTTATCGCTTAATCATTTATTTCGTGATTACTTTAACAACAATACTTTATATTATTTGGTATGCCAATAAAGTGAAAAAAGATCCACAGAAAAGTTTATTAGAAAACACCCCTTTCCCGAAAGAAGTCGGTTCAAACCGTAACTTCGAAGAGGGGGAATTTACCGTTTCCCAAAAATTAACCTTGCTCGTTTTTCTAATCGGAATCGGCACGTACGTTTACGGTGTGTTTCAACACGGCTGGTCAACGAATGAGATGGTCGGTATTTTTATCATGATTGCCATCGCTACTGCCATCGTTTCTAAAATGGGGGCGAATGAATTTGTTTCTGTGTTTATCGAAGGTTGTAAAAGTATTTTTTACGGGGCTTTTATTATCGGACTTGCCCGTTCCATCGTGATTGTTTTACAGGATGGAATGGTGTTGGATACGATCGTTTACTGGATTTATTTGTTGATTGAACCTTTATCCAAATATACAGGGGCTGTTATATTATTAATTGTGAATGGCTTATTTAACTTTGTTGTGTCATCGGGAACAGCCCATGCCTCGATTATGATGCCGATTATGACACCTTTAGTCGATTTGATGGGAATCCCCCGGCAAATAGCTGTACAGGCATATACGATGGGGGACGGATTTACCAATATTATCAATCCTTTATCCGGTACATTGCTGGCGATTCTTGCGATTAGCGGTATTTCTTATTCTAAATGGTTGCGCTTTGCTTTACCCCTCGTTTTAATGTGGTTTGGATTCGGTATTATTTTTATGATCATCGCTGTATATATTGGTTGGGGACCGATGTAAACGAAAACTTCAAAATCTGTTCTTAACTATCAACAAACTTTGAAAAATGTTTCACAAATTGATTTCGATCAATTCGTGCCTACTACAAGTCCTTTATAATAAAGATATACATGCTTTATAAAATTTTAGGAGGGGTCAACATGGCTGAAATTACTCCCGAACAATTATTGCAATTGGAAGAAAAACAGGAGAAAAAAGAATATAATAAGGAAAATCCATCGGCAGTAACCTTGACGAACCAGATCGTCGCCAGTTTGGCCATCTTGTGGACGAAACTCCATCAATATCACTGGTACGTCAAAGGACCGCATTTCATCACATTACATGAAAAGTTTGAAGAATTATATGATGGTGTAACGAATTGGTATGATGATATCGCCGAGACTTTACTCGCTATGGGAGCAAAGCCCTTTTCAACGACAGCCAAGAATGTGAAATATTCACTAGTCAAAGAAAATGAAGCGGATAAGTATCGTACCAGTGATGTGATGGTCGCAAATGTTGTCAAGGACTTTCGGACGTTAAGCGATGCTGCAAGCAAAGCGATTGAGCTAGCAGAAGAGGACAATGAAGTTGTACTCGCCGATGTTTTGACCGGATTTAAAGCATTTTTAGATAAAGAAATTTGGATGTTACAAGCATTTTTAGGGAAAGATGCGAAGGACGGCGTGGAGTAAATATAGAAGATTTTTATTTCTCACTGTGAGCCCGGGAATGGTGTTATTCCCGGGTTCTGTTTTTTATGTGGGATAAGTATTCAACACACATCTTTAAAGGGGTATATGTGTATGCGAATATGATATATTACTTGTACAATTTTTCACTATCATCATATTGCATTCTTAACGCACGATAACCTACAATGATGGTAGAGTTTCTTTTCTTGAAAACTGATTGCAAATTGTTTATTAGAAAAGTGACCGAATGAGATACACGGATTTAAGTAAATTTAATCCGGTTATCACGATGAGATTGGTAAAAACAAAGTGAAATCATGCACGATAAAATTCTTCTTTTTAAATAAACAGTGCGGGAAATTCGTATTTTAAAGGGGTGCGCACTTGAAGAGACCGGGGAAAATAGCATTGTCCAAATTGTAATTGAGAAAGGAGTAAACGATGGGAAGGGATTCTGTAAAAACTTGTCATACTCATAAACAGGAACATTGCGTTCGGCTAGTCCCGATTTTTAACCATTTACCGGAAGAAGATATGGATAAAATCGGAAAATCTGTCCGCAGAATGGTGCTGGAAAAGGGAGAGTTGTTATTCAGGGCTGGTGAGAAGGACGATACATTATATATCATTCATACTGGCAGGGTTCGGATCTATCAACTTTCAGAATCCGGTAAGGAACAGCTCGTTCGCATTTTAAATCCTGGTGATTTTACAGGGGAGCTGGCTATCTTTCAGCCGGGACAGGTCCACGAAAATTATGCAGAAGCCCTGCAGAAAACGGAAGTCTGTTTGATTAAACAAAAAGATTTACAGCAATATTTGCTTGACTATCCACAGATTGCTTTAAAGATCCTTTCGGAAATGTCCGAACGATTAAAGGAATCGGAAAAGCAGACGGCTCAAGTAGCAATCGAAAATGTCGAGTCCCGGATTATTTCCTTTTTAGCCAATTGTGTCGATCAAGATGCTGGAAATAGTCCGGAAATTACTTTGCCGATGACGAAAAAAGATCTAGCCTCGTATTTAGGAACAACCCCGGAAACGATCAGTCGAAAATTTACCCATTTAGAGCAACAAGGATTGATAGTACAGTTGCCGAAACGG
Organism: uncultured Bacillaceae bacterium; assembly: GCA_937951955.1. GTDB lineage: Bacteria > Bacillota > Bacilli > Bacillales > Caldibacillaceae > CALGAD01. Next base: position 11,230 of record CALGAD010000167.1, on the reverse strand, counting down.
AAAATAAAAATTCCCGATTTAGATCGATTGTTGTTATACGGAGATTAAAACTGTAATCGGATCGAAGCGGAAGTATACGAATAAGGTATCTTTCGCTTTTTTTATTTCTTATAAAGGTAAGTTAAGAAGAATATATGTGAATTTATTTCGTGATTCTAAACTGTTCCCGCTTTATGGATGAACATGTACAGCAGTGAATTGGAATCGTTATCGGTTGAAACACATTGATATGCTATTTAGGAGTAAAAAGGGAAGGTTGCGCCAATCGGGGGAAGTTCATTCTGAATTGTGCAAACGTTTTTGTTAAAAGTAAACGAGATAAACTTTTACCCAAATCTGCGGTAAATTTACTCAAATAATAGGGTGAATTACTCGAAAAAAGAGACGATGTACTCAAATTGCAGATAGAAATACCCAAATTACAGATTAATTGACTCAAATTCCGTCTTAAAATACCCAAAATGGGCACACATTTATCCGAATTTAGCGCATCAAATTTTAAATTTACTTCTTTCAGCTGTATAAAAGTTTTTTTCTATTAAAAAATAAAGCGTAGTGTGTCGGATTTTGAACGAACCATCTATGGATCTTATTAGGAATAATTTCATTCATGATAAACGAAACGGAAATAGGGGAATAAAATGAAAATTAAGTACTATTTACAATTATTTTTATCGTTTTTCATGATTTTCTTTTTCGCTGTTGTGAAAATTCATGCGGAAATTCAGGAAGACGCTGATACACCGATTAGTTTTAAACCGGAAATGCTTTCCTGGGAGTATGTTGACAATATTATTCCGAACAAATCCATATTTACAATAATCGATGTAGAAAAGGGATTGTCTTTCAAAGTGCAGCGCCGGGCGGGCTCACACCATGCAGATGTGCAACCATTAACAGCAAAAGATACTGAAATCATGAAGAAGATTTATGATGATGAGTGGAGCTGGAATCGCCGGGCGATCATCGTGCTAACCGATGATCAAATGTATGCTGCATCGATGACTGGTATGCCTCACGGAAGGGGAGTGTTGAAAAATAATTTCCCCGGCCATTTTTGTGTTCATTTTTATAAAAGCACAACCCATCGTTCCCAGCGAGAAGACCTTGCCCATCAGCTAATGGTGATGCGTGCTGCGGGTAAACTCGAGGATTATTTGGCAAGTATCGACCCATTAACCCTTCTCGATGTATTGAAAGTAGCCATAAACCAAAAGGATCGTGAATTATTAAATATGATTTTGACCGAATCTGATATGAAAAATGAGTTATTGGAATTACTTCACAAATTCTATTTTTTTCAAGTCGATACGGATATCCAGCGTAAAAACTTGCAGGAAGAATGGATTTGTGAGATTCCGACAACAATCTCTTATATTTTAAAGAAAGGTGGAAAAGTAAAACAAAACATTCACTTTGTTACATTACGCCAATCCATTTCCGGGCGCTGGCTGATCGATACGGATTCACTAATCAATGAATTACAATAAGTGAGGCGGTTCTATGAACTGGATTGTACGCAGGATGATTGCAATGATTATTTTTCTTTTCATGGCGCAACCAATCGCCAGTAATAGATGGGTGGGGGATTCATTTCTAATTCATGTAAATTTATGGGAGAACCGCCTTATTTTATGGCATCAAAACGAGATTATTCGAGAGTATCCCATCGCAGCAGGAAGTGACATATCACCAACGCCCATCGGGGTTTACCAGGTCATAGAAAAATCGAAGGGGTGGGGTGGAGGATTTGGAACTAGGTGGATCGGTATTAATGTACCCTGGGGAACGTACGGCATTCATGGTACAAATAAGCCGCATTTAATCGGAAAAAATATTAGTTCTGGCTGTATCCGGATGCACAATGAGCACGTTGAAGAATTATTTGAACTCGTCTCTGTTGGTACAATTGTTCGGATTGAAGGCCCGATTACAGGTATTGGCAGGGGAGAATTTATCCCCTTATCACTAGGTTCTAGAGGAAATTTAGTACAGCTCGTCCAGCAACAATTAAAAGTTCTCGGCTATTACGATGGATTCGTCGATGGGATTTTTGATTTACGAACAGAACGAGCCGTTAAACGATTTCAAAAGGATCATAACTTACCAGTATCAGGTGGGATTACAGAAAAGGAATATTTACTCTTGGGTTTAATTGAATAACGTATGAATCACAAGTTAATTCGATTCAGTACACGCAATATAGAAAGACTTTGGAAATAGAAATATTCAAAAAATATGGTTCCTTAAATAAGTGATTGTAAGAAAGTTTATTAAATCTTGGGAAGACCAGATGTTAATGGTGCAGGTATGGCAAGGAGAATTTAGGAAAAAGGAATCCTCCCCTTTACACAGATACCCGCAAACGTAAAAACTAACCAGGGAGCTGTCCCTTATGGAAAAGGCAACACGAATTTCCTAAATATGAACAAACCGCTGGTGAATAATACAATAACTTTTTTAAGGTTTCCGTTATGTAAGAAAAATTTTATCCATTATAATAAAAGAGAAAAAAGGTTGAGAAACGGAGGAAACTGGAAATGAAATTTTTGAAATTAATTGTTCTGGCGATTATTGCTTATTTTCTTATCACGCTATTCATTAAAGTGATGTTTGGACTTTTATCGCTAATCATGACTTTGCTTGTATTTACTATTTTTCTTTTTCTTGCCTGGAAAATTATCAATAGCTAGATGAAAAACGGATCAGTCTTATGAAACAAGTTTTAAACCGATCGTGGATACAATAATCAACGCGATACAACTAATCCGGAACCAGTTTTTAGACTCGCCGTAAAAAGCCATGCCGATGATCGTCCCTGCTGACGCACCGATTCCTGTCCAGATCGCATACGCTGTTCCCATGGATATCGTTTTCATGGCATATTCCAGTAAAACTAAACTCGTACCGAAACCAAGGACAAAAAAGATGAGCGCCTGCCAGCGGTGCTTTTTCACATATTCATTGATCATCATGACACCGAAAGCTTCAAATACACCTGCTACAATGAGAGCGATCCAGTCCATTAGTTCTCAGTCCTTTCCTGTTCTTTACTTTCCGATAGTTGTAAACCAATTACCCCTATTAATAAGAGGGCGATGAAAAAGATTTTGCCAAAATCGAGAGGCTCACCAAAGAAAGCCATCTCGGCAAACACCGCGCCTGCTGCACCCAAACCAACAAAGACGGCATAAACACTGCCGACGGGGAGTTTTTTTCCAGCTGTTACTAAATAATAGTTGCTGAGGATTATAGCGATGATGGTGCCAGACCAGGTCCAAAAATCGAACGCATGCTTCAACCCAATCACCCAGAGAATTTCAAAAAATGTCGCTATAAAAACGCGAATCCACGCTTTATTCATGCATCCATTCTCCTTCCATCATTCACACTTTTAATAGGAAAAGCCCGGAAGAAACAAATAAATGTTTCTCCCAGGCTTTTATCCTTCCGTGGCACAAGCCATTGCTTGTGTGTTTTCTCTCGGACCAGACCAGTATCGCTACTGCGGAACCCTAGAAAACCATTTCCGATATGGACATGTACTTAGTATTATACGAAATTAGGAAAATTTTGCAAGGAACGTACAACTTAGATTTATTTTATGCAGATCCCGTTTAAATATGCATCAAAAAGTAAACGGGTTTGTTTCTCTATTTGCCCGTGTTAAAATGAGTGAAAAAAGGGAGGCGGGATAATGAGTATTTATCAGTTTTCGGCAAAAAGTATCGATGGAAAAGAAGTCAGCTTGCAACAATTCGCTGGAAACGTCCTTTTAATTGTGAATACAGCCAGTAAATGTGGCTTTACTCCCCAATATAAAGAACTGCAACAACTGTATGAAAAATATCATGAGCGCGGTTTTTTCGTTTTAGGATTTCCTTGCAATCAGTTCGGTAATCAAGAACCGGGAAGTGAAGAGGAAATTTCCGAGTTTTGCGAGTTGAATTACGGGGTGACATTCCCGATGTTTGCCAAAATTGATGTAAATGGGAACAATGCCCATCCCCTTTTTACTTATTTAAAAGAACAGGCACCCGGGATTTTGGGCTCAAAAGCTATTAAATGGAATTTCACAAAATTTCTTGTTGACCGCAAAGGCCGGGTCGTTAATCGGTTTGCCTCAAATGTATCTCCGCTTGCTTTACAAGATAAAATTGAAGAATTATTGAATAGAAATGTGTAACGAAGAATAACTGAAAGATTATCTATGAAAATACTTTGAGTGATGGAAAAATATAAAAAGAGCCGGCTCTTTGTAGCTGGCTCAAACTTTGAATATATATTCCATTTGCTAAACAAAAATAATAGCAATCAATGAATGTTCCTCTGCCATTGATCAGTGAATCACCGTCAAGCTACCGTCTATTTATCGTAATGGGAAGAGAATATCAATCATTTCATCATAAGACATCGAACTATTAACCGTATAGGTTCCCGGATATAAATTATGTTGCCGGCCTCTTGCTTCGATATCTTTTGAAAAGCTGAAAGGATCCATATCGATTAAATTCGCTTCCCGAAGTTTTTCACCAATATCGATACTTGTCATACCGGATTCTACCTTAATTACAACTTCAACAGGTTCTTCTTCCTTTTCTTCAGCCTGTTCTTCTTCCTGTTTTTCTTCATCAGCATTTTCTTGTGACTCGGTATTTCCTTCATTTTCCGCCTGGTTTTCCTCTGATTCTGCTTGTTCCTCTGTTTGTTCTTCTTCAGGAAGCTGGACGAGATAGCCTTTGGATTCCAGGATCGCTTTCATTTCATCTTCGGATAAAGACTCTTCCTGTTTTGCATCTTCTTCTTTTACTTCTACAGGTTCCTTATCTGTTGATAAGAAAACGCCACCGAGAATACTCGTCGTTAACAGTATCCCCGCGGCAAAACTCGTAATCGGATTAATTCGCATGGCTGGTGGCACTCCTTTCTTTATGATCGTCGCGATAAGGAGCCAGCAGCTCATGGATTTTCTCTACGGATACATTTTTTTGTTTGGCGATATTTTCGATTGAGTAGCCCCGTTTATATAAATCTATGATTTCTCTTCTGAAGATAATTTCACGAGGAGAGAGTTCAAGACCTGATTCCCTTGTAATAATTTCTAGATCAAGCTCGAGTTTTTTAACTTTATCCTGTAAATCTTTGATTTCCTTAATCAATGAAATATGGGCGAGGTCAATTCGCTCTTCTTCAGCTTGAGCGGTTTTATGTGTTTTTATTATCGAAACCACAAGTAATGCTGCGGAAAGGGTAAACAAAATCCCTAATGTCCATTCAATCATTCAAATTTCCTCCTCTAAACTTTCGAAAAGTCCTTCAACAATTTTATATTATACACACAAATGGTCAATTTTTCGATTAGGTTCGATAAAATGTGACAAAAGTAATGAGGTTGTAACATAAAAAAATTACGGAAATCCTTAGTAATATCGAGGATTTGCGAAAAAGGACATGGGAAAAAGTACCAATATTATTTTTTTGTAACAGATGGAAAATTCAAGCAGGATAAGTGGAAGAAATGTGTTTTCAGAAGAAAACAGAGAATGAAGGCGAGGTTCAATGAATTGGGATTACCTAAATCGACAATTTATTGTTAAAACTTTACATTTCAAATTTTGCCAAAATAAAAGAATCTGCCGCAAGTCTAGCTACAGATTCTAAAATGAATCATATTTTTTGTTTTCCCAGCGGTCACAAGGCAAAGGGATGAGAAATTTATAGATCCCTACAATGATTTTTTAATTTCTGCATACTCTTCATCGGTAAATACCCGAGAGCGTGTAATGAAGTGGTGATCTTCAAAATTATCCAGGGAAAATGTCGGTCCATTCCCCGGAATGGCATCGATAATGAGCTGCGTATGTTTCCAGTAATCGTATAAACTTTTTTGCATGTAAAATGGCGTATCCCCGATGGTCCCGATACAAATATCATTTACCCCGATTTTAAAATCTTCTTCGCGATAACACATGGGAGCTGAACCATCACAACAGCCGTGCGATTGATAGAAAAAGAACGGACCGTATCTACTTTTTAACCGTTCAATCAATTCAAGAGCTTTTTCCGTAGCAACTACCCGTTCAACCACTATTGGCCACCTCCTTTAAAAAATAGATTGATAACCATTCATTGTATGCAAAGAATCAGCGGGGAAGATCCCCACTGATTCCAGACAAGTTTAATTAGAAGAAGCCCTGTGGTTTTTCGTCGTAGCTGACTAAGACACTTTTTGTTTGCTGATAATGGTCTAATGCCATGGCATGGGTTTCGCGGCCAATTCCCGACATCTTGTAGCCGCCAAATGTTGCACCTGCTGGGTATTGATGATATGTGTTGGTCCAGACCCGTCCTGCCTGAATTGCGCGCGCTGCACGGTATGCAATATCACCGTTTCTTGACCAGACACCGGCACCAAGTCCGTACATCGTATCATTGGCGATTTCCATCGCTTCATCAAAATCTTTGAACGTTGTCACGGCGAGAACTGGACCGAAGATTTCTTCCTGGAAGATTCTCATCTTATTATCGCCTTTGAAAATCGTTGGCTGGATGTAATAACCGTTTTCAAGCTCACCACCGAGACGGTTGACATCGCCACCGATTAATAGTTCTGCCCCTTCTTGTTTTCCTAATTCAATATAGGAAAGGATTTTTTCCATTTGTTGTTGTGAAGCCTGTGCACCCATCATCACTTCTGGATCGAGTGGGTTACCCACTTTAATTGCCTTGACCCGGTCAAGGGCTCTTTCCATGAATTGATCATAAATGGATTCTTGAATGAGCGCGCGTGACGGGCAAGTGCAAACTTCACCAGTATTTAATGCGAACATAACAAATCCTTCAATCGCTTTATCTAAATATTCATCGTCTGCGTTCATGACATCTTCAAAGAAAATATTTGGTGATTTTCCACCGAGTTCCAGAGTTACAGGAATAATATTTTCGGAGGCATATTGCATGATTTGACGACCAACTGCTGTTGATCCTGTAAAGGCAACTTTAGCTATACGAGGATTTGCTGCTAATGGTTTACCGACTTCGATGCCGTAGCCGTTTACGATATTCACGACACCTTCTGGAAGGAGATCTTGAATGAGTTCCATCAGTACTAAAATCGATATCGGTGTTTGTTCAGCAGGTTTTAGAACGACGCAATTTCCTGCTGCAAGAGCCGGAGCTAGTTTCCAGGCAGCCATTAAAATGGGGAAGTTCCAGGGGATAATTTGTCCGACAACACCTAATGGTTCCTTAAAATGATAGACGACTGTGTTATCATCTAGCTGGGTAATGCTACCTTCCTGAGAGCGGATAACACCGGCAAAGTAGCGGAAATGATCAATCGCTAGTGGAATATCAGCATTTAACGGTTCGCGAATCGCTTTTCCGTTGTCCCATGTTTCCGCAACAGCTAGCATCTCCAGGTTTTCTTCCATCCGGTCGGCAATTTTGTTTAAGATCATTGCCCGTTCCGTCGGTGAGGTTTTTCCCCAAGTTTCTTTTGCTTTGTGAGCAGCATCCAGGGCAAGCTCCACATCTTCACTTGTTGAGCGGGCCGCTCTCGTATACACTTCTCCAGTTACAGGGGTAACGACATCGAAGTATTCTCCTTTGACGGGCGGTACCCATTCTCCACCAATAAAGTTGTCGTACTGATCCTTAAAGTGGATGAGGGCATCTTTCGTATTCGGCTTTGCATAAACCTTCGCAGTTTTTACATCAATCATCGCAAAATCGCCTCCTTTATTTTTTAAAAATAGTTTTTGGGACTTGTAAACATAATTGACAGCGCTTCCAATTTTTATATTATCCAAAACAAATCTGAATGTCAAGAAGATATAGAAAATTCAGTATAAAACAACTGGAAGTGTAATCTCTACCGGTTAGCGTGATAGGGGAAAAGGGTTTGTCCATTCGATAAGAAGGATTAATAGGATGTGGGGGCGATACTACTTCATATTTTCACCTGAGAATAACAAGGTAGAAAAAATGAAAAATTAAGCAAGATGTGGCTTTGGTTTGATAAAATCGAAGAAATTTTAAAGGAGATATGACTCCGGATGAAACCGAGGATATCTGTAATTACACTAGGTGTTGATGATTTGGATCGAGCGTTAAAGTTTTATCGTGATGGCTTAGGTTTGCCGACAGAAGGTATCGTAGGGGAAGAATTTGCACATGGTGCTGTAGCGTTTTTTGAGTTACAAAATGGTTTGAAACTGGCGATCTGGAAACGGGAAGATATTGCCTATGATGCTAAGGTTAAACAAACTCCTAAAAGTCCGACTGAATTCACTTTAGGTCATAACGTAAGCAGTAAAGAGGAAGTTGATCAAGTGTTACAACAAGCAGAAAAAGCTGGCGCTACCATTACGGATCCTGCCCATGAAACTTTTTGGGGTGGATATGCAGGTTATTTTCATGATCCAGATGGACATCTTTGGGAAGTTGTCTGGAATCCCGCCTGGAATATGGATGAATAAAATTATCAAAATGGCGAGATTATGTGATTTTACTTGCCTCTCAACCGGATTAATGGAGGCATTTTTTCTTAATAATAGGAAAGTGATTGAACAAGATATACGCAACTAAAGTTAACAAAACTCGTTTACTTTGGTTGGTGTTCGCCTTGCAAAATCAAAAGTATAATGAAACAGGAGGTATGAAAAGTATGGAAAACATGAAAAATATTATTGCGGCAAACTTACGCTATTTACGAAATAAAAACGGTTTGTCTCAGGAAGAAGTGGCAGAGAGAATCGGTGTTTCCCGACAGGCTGTTGCAAAATGGGAAGCAGGTGATTCATTACCGGATCTTATTAAATGCGATGCACTAGCGGAACTCTATGATGTTTCTTTAAATGATTTGGTTCGGTATGACAGCGAAAAAGAAGGGATTCCCATTCCACCGAAAAATAAACATATTTTCGGTGTAGTTACCATTGGTGAGCGTGGACAGATTTCTTTGCCGAAAAAAGCCAGGGAAATGCTCAATTTACAATCAGGTGATACGATGGTTGTTTTAGGAGATACGAGTCCGGAAACACCAGGAATCGCCTTAATCGATAGTCAAACGTTTTTGCGAATGACCGGACAGGCCGTCGATAAAATTTTTACTAAGAAAGGCAGATGAGGTTATGGATGTGTTGGCAGTAAAAGGTCTTACGAAACGGTATCCAAACTTTACTTTACAAAATATCACTTTTTCTTTAAAGCCGGGAAGAATCATGGGGTTAATTGGGAAAAATGGCGCGGGGAAAAGTACGACATTGAAGTCGATTTTAAATCTCGTTCATCCGGATGCGGGAACGATTCAAATGTTCGGTAAAGATTTTAAACAAAATGAAGAAAGCTGTAAACAGGATATCGGCGTTGTTTTAGGTGGTATTGACTTTTATCATCATAAAAAGTTAGCAGATATTGCTGCGGTGACGAAACGATTTTATCAAAATTGGGATGATGCAGCTTATCAAAAGTATTTAAAACTATTCGAACTTGACCCGCAAAAGAAAATCAAAGCATTATCAGCAGGAATGAAGGTTAAATTTATGATCGCTTTAGCTCTTTCCCATCATGCGAAACTATTTATTTTCGATGAGCCGACGAGCGGTCTGGATCCCGTATCCCGCGATGATTTACTCGAGTTGTTTCGTGAGCTTGTGAAAGATGGTAAGCGGAGTATTTTATTTTCGACTCATATTACATCTGATCTGGAAAAGTGTGCCGACGATATTACTTATATTAAAGATGGGAAACTCCTGAGAAGTGACGAGAAATCCGCCTTTATAAAATCTTTTCAGCATTTACGAGAACCGGGAGAAACGAAAGAATTGACGCTAGAAGACATTATGGTACGTACAGAAAGGAGAAGGTATGATGTTTAATCTTTTAATGAAAGAACTGCGTCTTGCCGCCCATCCGAATTTGTTTATTTTTACGGCATTAGGCGTGCTCGTCATCGTTCCTGCCTATCCGTACGGTATGGTATTTTTGTTTGGTTGTCTCGCACCGTTTATCACGTTCATGTATGGCAGGGAAACGAATGATATTTACTATACCGCACTCCTGCCGGTGAAAAAAAGTGATGTTGTAAAGGCGAAATTTATGTTGGTTATTGTAGCACAAATGACGCAATTTTTGATTACCCTGCCTTTTGCCTTCTTAAGGATATATCTCTTACCCGAAGGGAATCCGGCAGGGATTGAGGCAAATATCGCTTTTTATGGCTTTGGCTTGATCACTTATGCCGTGTTTAACTATATTTTTCTAACATCCTTTTTTAAAACGGCATATAAAGTAGGGAAGGCATTCCTTCTCGCGATTGTTCCAGCGACACTCATTGTCCTGGTGATGGAGGTCATTGTACATTTTCCGGGAATGGAATGGTTGGATAGTGTGGAACCGGACGTAATGGTCAAACAGTTACCCATTGTTGTTGTCGGCATAATCGTATATTTCATATCAACGTTTTCAGGTTATCGTGTATCGGTCAAGCGTTTTGAACAGGTCGATTTATAAGGAATTCAAAAATGGATGGCGTGTGCTTACAGGGCTTAATATAAATATCCGAAAAAAATCCATTGTACTTCCCTTAATACTTGATAATTTAGAAGTATTGATCAAGTGATTAAGGGGATTTTATATACAAACAAACTGCAATGTTTTAACCTACTATATTAATAAATGAGATATGATAAAATTAGCTGTAAAATTTAAAAGGAATTTATGGTATGATTAAGACAAACTGAGCATATTCTAATGGCTTATCTAAAGATGTTTTTAATGTCGATCTATTAAATAGTAATGCATAGATCTTTCACAAAAGTTCGCGCGAAGCAATTTCATTATAAAGTAAGGAGCTGCAGGAAATGAATGGAATAATGAATCCTGTCCCGACTCTTGAAGAATTGATGGCGAGCGTAACCCCAGAAAATGAACATGAAGAAGTGGATTGGGGTAAACGAGAAGGAGAAGAAATTTGGTAATTCGTTAAAGATCAGAGAATTGCAAAACGGAATAACAAAATAATATCTTTGACTCAATATGTTTATTAATATGTTACCCTCATTATTTCACCCTTAAAAAAAGTTTTGATTTTTTCCTTGACAATGTCAGAAATATATTATATAGTTATAAATGTCTTCAGCAAATGAATCCGTAGCTCAGCTGGGAGAGCACCACCTTGACAGGGTGGGGGTCGCTGGTTCGAGTCCAGTCGGATTCACTATTAAAC
>CALGAD010000166.1 GCA_937951955.1 uncultured Bacillaceae bacterium | reverse complement strand
ACACCGCCCTTTCACGGCGGTAACACGGGTTCGAATCCCGTAGGGGTCATTTCGTTGTGCCGACTTAGCTCAACTGGTAGAGCAACTGAATCGTAATCAGTAGGTTGCGGGTTCGACTCCTGCAGTCGGCATTGAACTGAATATTCGGAGGGGTAGCGAAGTGGCTAAACGCGGCAGACTGTAAATCTGCTCCCTTATGGGTTCGGCGGTTCGAATCCGTCCCCCTCCATATGTGAAAATATTATTTCTTTAAAGAAATAATATTTTTTTATTTATATATAGAAATTCTTAAGCGGCAAATTTGGTATACGTTTTTCCATTTTAAAATGCAATAGCGGATAAACGTCTATCCACTTGAAAGCGCTGATATCTCCGAATCTTTTTCTACAAATTTCCTTCATCTTGTAACAACATAACCTCCAAATTGTCACTCCTTTTCTGAACATCCACTATTTTTAAAAATATGATAAAATAGTATTAATAAAATGTGTTTGTCGATGGTGCATTTCACTTGTAATTTGTTCAATTGAACAGAACTGGAGATAGCTTGTTTCCCAATTTCTTCGCCCGAAATATACAAACATTCAATATTCTTTTAGTAAACGGATCGATCAAAACGCACGGTGCCGGATTGGTCATCCGTTTTTCATACGTTCAAAAAGGACGGGATTTTAGTTGCAGGCGAAGAGATCTGGGGATGGCAGAGAGTAAAATCATATGTCCATTTGATTAATTTCAGAAAAGGAGTTTTGGAAATGGTAGCCAAATTAAAACGAAGGTATGTAACGGGCTATAAAGCGTTACAAAAAATGTGGAAAAAGGAAAGTAAAGAATTATTGATCGTTGGTCGTTTAGCTTACTGGACTTACTGGGTTAGTAAATTAGCGGAGAGTTCTATGAAGACGAAGGAAATTGAGGAGCTAACGAATTTAAAGAAAAAGGCTTTTATTCAATTGAAAAATAGCCCCTACATTAAATTGAAAAAGTATGTACCTAAACTTAACGAAAAAATGCGCTTTTACAATGAACCGGTATATATCCTAACGGTGTTGGATAAGAAAAGCGATGATGAGAACAGGAACATTTTATTCGAAATGCATATGCCTTATTTGAAATTAAGAGACGAATTTCCCGATCTCGAGTCGTTAGAAAGTGTGAATCATTTTAACGGAACGGAAATTATCACCGTTGATGTCGATCAACTGGAACGGAAGGTAGAAACAAATGCTTTCAGCAAAAAATTAGTGCTCCACTATTTTAAAAAGAACTACAAGCAACTCCGTGATTATTTCGCCGAGAATTCTACATCCCCGATCCATGCCTAGTTTTCACTTCACTATCTTTCTTCTCGACAAAAACAGTTGATTTTTTTCCACTATTCCGGGTGCCCTACAATGACGTTGAACTTGCAGCTATGAATACCCGGAAAGTAATTGCTTTTTCCTGATGAAAATTTTAACCAGCCATGAACAGCCCCTGCAATGTAAATTCTCCTCGTGTGGAAAAGGAAAATACAGAGATTTTTATGAATCCGCTGCCCTTATGCGTGCGAGAGATGTCTAGTTCTTGTAAATCTTATTGAGATAAAGTTCCACTATTTTTCTAAAATAGACAACCTAATATGCAGCACTGCTTTTCTTCTCTCTGTGTTTCCTGTTTAATTTTGTCAATGTTTCTCTTCGTATTATTGTCCTAATTATTTTCCCCGTTCCCCTATTAGAAAGGGCAATTCCTTGTTAAGTTTCATAGAAAATTTTAATATTTATACTACAATAGTTATGAATCTTTTTGTATAATGAAGATAGCCCCTCAATGGTATAATGGGAATCCTTAACCAAAAATTTTCCATTGCGATCACGTAGATGGAACAAACCACAAATAATGCAACCGCTCCAAACCTCTATCCCGTCCTGCATAAGGTTGCATTTCTTTTATGAGAGCCTTTCTAAACGGAAGTTTTCCAGCGCAGTAAATATATAAATCATAAATAACCAATTCTCCTATTCCTTAAATAATTTTGCTCAAAAAAGTTCATAGTTTTTTCAAATTGATACAGCATGATGCATAATGTTCCGATGCAAAGGAAGCGGTTCAATTCAATGCCTTTTCTCTGCAATGAATGACGGTGTACGTTAATCAGTTTTATTGTTCCGGCGCTTTATCAATAACCTGTAAACTTGTATATATTCTGTTTTGCCAAAAGTGCTAATATTCCGCAAATTACTCTTTCCTAAAATGTGTTCTGTCTACCATACAAAAAATTGTTCGAGGTGATTGTATCGAATTCATTATTCTTGTAAAGGAGTGATCATATGCAAGTTACAGTCATTGGCGCAGGAAACTCGGGATTTGCCATGGCTGCCCATTTAAGTGCCAACGGGCATCAAGTCAGATTATGGAATCGGTCAGAGGAAACGATTAGAAAGTTGAAAGAAACTCATATGATTAAATGCTATGGTGAAATCCAGGGAGAATTTGTAATTGATCTCGTTACGAATGATTTGCAGAAGGCAATACAGGGAACCGACTTAATTTTAATCACAACACCGGCTAATTCCCACCGTGAACTGGCAAAAGAAATTGCCCGTTATCTGGATCGCGATGTGATCATTGTTTTAAATCCCGGTCGTACATTTGGGGCGGTAGAGTTTTTACAAGTATTCAATCGCTACAATAAATTGATCACTCCAACGATTGCCGAAACCCAGACGATTATCTATACATGTAGAAAAATATCCGATGATGCGGTAAATATTATAGCCTTAAAATCTGGTGTACTGTTATCTACTTTTGATGCCAGAGAAAACAGAAATATTATTCGACAATTACCCGGATGCTTGCAGCCTTTCTTCAAACCTGCTCGTTCGATGATTGAGACATCTGTAGGTAATGTCGGTATGATCCTCCATTGTGCCCCGTTACTTTTGAATATTGGCTGGACTGAAAGTCAAAATCACACGTACAACTATTATTATGATGGAATTTCGCCGACCATTGCCTCATTTATAGAAAAAATCGATGAAGAAAGAGTGCAAGTATCACAAAAATTAGGATTAAAAGTCGAGTCAACGAAAGATTGGTTGCGGCGTACGTATCGCCTGCAAGGAAACTCGATTTATGAATGTATTCAAAATAACGAAGCATACCGCAATATTCTTGCTCCTAATTCGATGCATCATCGCTATATTTTCGAGGATATACCGTTTGGTCTCGTGCCGATTGAATACATCGGTAAAAGGTGCGGACTTCCGATGAAAAATACCGGTATCATTATTGATTTAGCATCGAGTTTATTCGATATATGTTTTCGAACAATCGGTCGTCAAGTCAATGTCACAGAGACGGAATTGCTGAGGGCGGAAGAAGATCTTCTGCTCGCTTAAGAAAAGGTACTTCCAAACAGTTGAAAAAGTGAAGTGAATCTTATAACAACCATGATATTACTGTTTAATGAAGAAGGAGCGTTGATCAGTGAGAGTTGCACAATCGGACGTTTTCGGTTTTATTAAACCTTCATTAGATGCACATACCATTGGTGTAAATGCCGTGGCAGAAATATTAAAAGAATGTGGCTACAAAGTGCTGGTGGCCGATCGCAGAATTAACGCAGCCATGAATAATTTCCGTTATGAGGAAAATCGTAAAATCATTTTCGATTGGATAAAAGAGCATCGTATTTCGCGGATCGGTTTTAGTTTCCGGCTAGATGAAGATGAAGCTGTCGATTTGTTTGGCTATTTAATGTATGAACTGGAACAGGGCCAAATGTTTTACTACCAGAATGGGCCGATCAAAGGTATTTATTTTGCCGGCTTGCCGAAAGCCTGTGAAAAAGTTGAAAAAAAATATAAAGGCTTTGTCAAAACGTTCATGGGTGGAGAGCCCTTATCGCAAACTTTAAAGACGTTAGGTGTTCCGGAATCGGCCATTCCGAAAGATATTCGTGAAGGAAATCAATATGATGACTTTCGCATGGAATTCGGGAAAAAGATTATTGATGAGGAAGAATACTTATCATTCCGTCCGATTGACCGTTCCGGTTATCCCGAATACGGAACCGATCAAGATACGATCGTGAAACGACTGCAACATAATGCCAGCCCTTCCTTTGCTCCGTTGATGAGGGCGCATGTGGGACCGTATTCGGCATCCATGAGCCGGGAGGAATGCGTGAGGGAATTTGCCACATGGGCAGAACAACTTGCAAAAAGTGGTTACTTGGATATTTTGTCCATCGGGACGTCGCAACTTAGCCAGTCAAATTTCGGGGAGGACTGGGGGGACCGTCTGAACGGCGGTGGTGTGCCGATTAATTCTCCCGATGAATTCCGGATGATTTGGGAAGTTTCGAGGCCATTATTAGTGCGTACCTATGCCGGTACAAAAAACATTCCTCAATTAGCGAAAATTTATGAAGAAACGATCAATATTTCGTGGCATGCCCTTTCTTTATGGTGGTTTAACAAATTGGACGGCAGAGGTCCGCTTGATGTATACACGAACCTCAAGGAACATATCGAAACAATGAAATTTATCGCCGCTACAAACAAACCTCTAGAGCCGAATATCCCACACCATTTCGCTTTTAGAGGAGCGGACGACGTAACGTATATCGTTTCGGCCTATCTTGCTGCAAAACTGGCCAAGAAAATGGGTATCCGGACATTGATATTACAAAATATGCTCAATACACCACGAAGCACGTGGGGAATACAGGATCTGGCAAAATCTCGGGCCATGCTGAAGTTAGTAAAAGGATTGGAGGATCAAAACTTTAAAGTTCTCCTGCAGCCCCGGGCCGGTCTGGATTACTTCTCGCCTGATTTATATGAGGCAAAAATTCAGTTAGCCGCTGTTTCAGCCTTAATGGATGATATCGACCCGTATAATGAAATGAGTCCGCCGATCATCCATGTGGTCAGTTATTCAGAAGCTTCCCATTTAGCAACTCCCGATATTATCAATGAAAGTATTCAAATCACGCAATATACGATTCAGAAATATCGGGAATTAAGAAGACTGAAGAAAATTGAAGATATGAGTCGCCATGAAGAAATCCAGGAGCGCGAAAACAATTTATACACTGCGGCGAAGAAAATCATCACGGCAATTGAGACGTATATCGATAATCCGTATTCTGCAGAAGGATTCTATAAAATTTATGCTGCCGGATTCCTGCCTACCCCTTATATTTGGGGAGAAGTGGATGAGTTTAAACATGCGACTGTCTGGAAACCGAAATTTGTTAAAGGCGGCACCCAATTGATGGATGATAAAGGGAATATCGCAACACCAGAAGATATCATTAGCTATGCAAGGGATCATATCAAAGATGCGGAATACATTTTAGCGACAAAATATGGGGTAACTACACAAAATAGTAAAAATTAAAAGAATCATGACTTTGGAATATTATTAAGAGCGATCGTTCCATTCGCCTTGTACACCCCTCCTACAAAAGTTAGTTGGAAAAGGAGGTGTGGCCAATGCATGGATGATCGCTCTTTTTTATACCCATTATGAGAAACATTGCAGATTGCGAATAGGGATCAAGTGTTTATAGAAAATGCTTTTAAAAATATTAATTCTTTGCCTTTATGGGTTGCAATTGCTAGAATCATAGACAGCAAGAAACAAACTATTTTTTGAAGAATAATTTATTCGAAAATTTCTTTTTTTGACCCATCCCCTTTCGAGGTACCTTTTTATGAACGAGCGCATGTTCCAGATTTCACGGAAAAATGTTAAGCGTTTACAGGGGGCGACTAGAATGAAAAAGGATATAACAATCATTGGTGTACCGATGGATTTAGGGCAGATGCGGCGCGGAGTGGACATGGGACCAAGTGCAATTCGCTATGCAGGAGTTATTGAAGCATTAGAAGAACTCGGGTTCCGTGTTTGGGATTTAGGGGATATTCCGATCACAAGAAATAAGGTACAAACGGATGTGCAGACGGGGATAAAAAATTTGGAAGAGGTCGTTCGTGCCAGTAAGGTTTTAGCGGATAAAATAAAAACCATTATGAAAAAAGACTGTTTTCCTCTGATTTTCGGCGGTGACCACAGTATTTCCATAGGGACATTAGCAGGTATCAGCCCGTTTTATTCAAATTTAGGTGTCATATGGTTTGATGCTCATGGCGATTTAAATACACCCGAAACCTCCCCTTCTGGTAATATTCACGGGATGCCGCTGGCAGCAAGTCTCGGTAAAGGGGATGAACGATTGACAAAAATCGGTGGCTTTACTCCAAAAGTCCAATGGGAACATGTCGTGATGATCGGTATTCGTTCCCTTGATGATGGTGAGAAACGACTGATCAAAAAGAAGAACATTAAAGTTTATACGATGCATGATATTGACCGATTAGGAATGGCGCAAATTATCGAGGAAACGATTGAATATTTCAAGAGTAAAAAAGTAGATGGGGTCCACCTATCCTTTGATCTGGATGCTCTTGATCCAATTTATGCACCGGGCGTCGGGACCCCGGAAGCCGGCGGAGTGACCTATCGGGAAAGTCATTTAGCCATGGAAATGCTAGCGGAAGCGAATATCATTACTTCGGCAGAATTTGTTGAAGTCAACCCAATTTTAGATGAGCGGAATAAAACGGCAGAAGTGGCTGTCGATTTAATGGGATCTTTGTTCGGTAAATCGATTTTATAAATTGATTACTTATAGATGCGCTTCCAACAGCAGGAGAAGGGTGTTTCCCGGTTTACTATGGGATTCGTCTACGGGATGGGAATATTTAGTTAAGTAGAAGAAATTCCATTCCCTTTCCTCCCCCAAAAATGACAAAATGTTGTTAGATTCCTTATTCTTATTAAAGAAGTAATAAAAAAGTAGTATAATATGAAAAATGAAACCTTTGACAGGCTCATTCGTAAATATTGATTAGCCGCTGAAGCGGAGGGCAAAGGGATGGAAGAATTCGTTAAAAAGAGAATAAAAGAAGTACAAAAAGGAGATCGTGAAGCCTTCGCGGAAATCGTGGAATTATATAAAAATAAAGTTTATTCCATTTGTTATCGAATGCTAGGGAATCCGCATGAAGCGGAAGATTTAACCCAGGAAGCGTTTCTCCGCGCATATGTAAATATCGATCGCTATCAATCAAATAGAAAGTTTTCCACATGGCTGTATCGAATCGCAACCAACCTTTGTATCGATCGCATTCGCAAGAAAAAACCTGATTATTCTCTGGATGCAAAAATCCAGGGAACGGAAGGATTAACGATGTATTCGCAACTGGCCAGTACCCGTTCTCTTCCTGAAGAAGAAATCGTGGATATGGAAATGAAAGATATCGTCCAGGAAGCGATTATGAATCTACCTGAGAAGTACCGGACGGTTGTCGTATTAAAGTATATTGAGGAGTTGTCTTTAAAAGAAATCGGTGAAATTTTAGAAATGCCGGTGGGAACGGTGAAAACCCGTTTGTATCGTGGCAGGGAAGCTTTAAGGAAACAACTCCGGAATATTTAAAGCGAGGTGAAAACAAGTGAGTAATTGTCCCGAGCATATCATCGAGTATATGCATGAATATCTCGATGATGACATAGAACCTGAACATGAACAGGTATTAAAGGAACATTTACACACTTGTGCAGATTGCCGAAAACACTTCCAGGAACTGAAAAAGACAGTCGCACTCGTCCAGGGAACGAGCCAAATGAAAGCACCGGATGATTTAACGGAGCGCATTTTAGCTGCGCTTCCAGGTGAAAAGAAAAAGGTCGGTATGAAACGGTGGTTTAGCAGACACCCGATACTGACGGCTGCGGCTATTTTTATATTATTAATGGCAATGAGCACTGCATCCGTCTGGAATCAAAACAATAATTTTTCGGTGACAAAGCATGAAGGAATCATAATTGAGGATAATACCACAGCGATTATTCCTGAAGGTGAAGTGATTCAAGGCAACGTGGTCGTCCGAAACGGCAATATTCGCATTGAAGGGAAAGTAGATGGGAATGTAACCGTGATTAACGGAGAAAAATATATGGCGGCTGCAGGTGAAGTAACCGGGGAGATTGAAGAAATTAACGCATTATTTGAATGGCTGTGGTTTAATATAAAAGAATTTTTCAAAGAAACCCTTGACTTATAAAGAAGAAAGACGTTTGGGTTTGCTTAATACAGGATAGCCATATTGTGTATGAGTAGACCCAAACGTCTTTTTCATATTTTAAAATTCCTTAAGCGCAGCATCTGGTTTGGTGTATGTGACCAATGCAAATATCGGATGCATGACATGTTTGCTGAAATTAATGAATTGAGCGATATAAATAAGAAAAGTAGTAAAAACTACTGTTAAATATAGAAGAATATTTCTTTGAAATACGCTTGTCTAATAAGGTTTATGGTATAATATTACAATACGAAATGAAATTGATACATATAAATGGAATATAGTCGAAATTGCTTTTAAATCGGTGTTTTTGCAAAATCACTGGAGGAAGTAAAACATGTCGCTTTTAGATTATTTCGCCAATTTATCTTTAGTTGACTATATAGCGAGTATTGTCGACATTTTAGTTGTCTGGTACTTTTTATATAAAATTTTTATGGTCGTTCGGGGAACGAAGGCCGTTCAATTAATTAACGGGATCTTTATTATTCTGATTTTACGCGGAATTGCTGAACTGTTAGGTCTGAGGACATTAGGCTGGCTCATGTCCCAAATTATCGATTGGGGATTTTTAGCAATTATTGTGATCTTCCAGCCGGAAATTAGAAGAGCATTGGAACAGTTAGGGCGAGGAAGAATCTTCACCCGCGCGAAACAAAAAGAAGTTGAAATCCAAACGGAACTTGTTAACTCCATTGCCCAGGCATCGGAATATATGGCCAAGCGACGTATCGGGGCTCTGATCACGATTGCACGGGAAACGGGAATGGATGATTATATTGAAACAGGCATCCAGATGAATGCCAAAGTAACATCGGAATTACTGATTAATACGTTTATACCGAATACCCCTTTACATGACGGTGCTGTTATCATTCAAAATGATGAGATTAAAGCAGCAGCCTGTTACTTGCCTTTATCTGAAAGTCCTTTTATCTCAAAGGATTTAGGAACAAGGCATCGAGCTGCAATTGGCATCAGTGAAGTTACCGACAGTATTACCGTTGTGATCTCGGAAGAAACTGGTGAAATCTCCTTAACGAATAACGGCGAACTTCATCGTGATTTAACGATAGCGGAATTAAAGGATATGCTGGCGAGTCGCTTGATTAAAAATGAGGATAGTCAATTGATGCCGAATTTCTGGAGCAAGTTGGTGAAAAAGGATGGATAAATTAGCAAATCGATTAATGGAAAATAAATGGTTCATCCGCGGACTTGCACTTGTACTTGCTTTTCTATTATATATCACAGCGTATATCGATGAAAATGGTAGAGGCACCTCTCAAGCCAGTACGAATCAGTCAGCGACCATTGAAGATGTACCGGTGGAAGTGTATTACGATGAGGAAAATTATGTTGTATCGAATGTACCGGAAACAGCAACGGTACACATTGTAGGGAATAATGCCCTTGTTCAATCGACGAAAACTTTGCGTGATTTTACCGTTTTTATCGATTTAACGAATGTTTCCGCTGGTACGCATCGAGTAGAACTGCAAATTCGTGGCATATCCGACCGGCTCAGTGTTCGAATCGAGCCGAAAGAAGTCACCGTCCATATTCAAGAAAAGGTAACCGTTGAATTGCCGGTGGAAGCCGAATTCAATCAAGCGTTTCTTGAAGAAGGATACACGATCGGTGATATCAAGATCGAGCCGAGTGTTGTTAAAATAACCGGTGGGAAGGATGTCATTTCCCAGATCAGCTATGTGAAAGCGATCATTGAAGTAGATGAACCGGTTAATGAAACGATTACCCAGAAAGCGTTCGTATCGGTTTTAGATAAAAATTTAAACAAGCTCGATGTGCTAGTTGATCCAGGTGAAGTAGAAGTCACGATTCCGGTAATCAGCCCGAGCAAGAAAGTTCCCATTGAAATAAAAACGGAAGGTTCACCACCAGAAGGTGTAATCATTCAATCGATTCAACCGAATATAGAAGAAATCGATCTTTTTGGCAAGAAGAGTATTTTAGATGATATTTCCAGAATCGAAATTCCTCTTGATATTAGCGATATTCACGAGAGCACGGTGCTCACACTGCCTATTGAATTACCTCGCGGAGTGGAGCGCGCAAGCCATGAATCAGTGGAAGTTGAAATCACCGTAGTACGGGGAGCAAGTAAAGATTTTGAGGGAATCCCGATTCAAATTATCGGACTCGTAGAAGGTTATACAGTTGAGATTACCGACCCTGAAAACGGGTTAGTCGACTTGACGGTTTCCGGAATTTCAGAAACAATAGAAACGTTGAGTGAAGATGATTTTACCCTGTCCATAGATGTAACCAATCTCTCCCCTGGTGAACATGAGGTAGAGATCGATGTCGACGGTCCAGCAAATATTGAATGGACATTATCGCAAACAACAGCAGTCGTTTTGATACAAGAATCAGAAGAAGAATAAGTATCACTTTCTTAATGAAATATTGTCGGTAAGAAAAGGAGAGAATAAACATGGGTAAGTATTTTGGTACGGATGGTGTTAGAGGAGTAGCCAATAGTGAGTTGACGCCAGAATTAGCGTTTAAATTAGGACGCTGTGGCGGCTATGTACTCACACAGCATAGCGAGGGGAAGCCAAAGGTCCTGATCGGACGGGATACAAGAATATCCGGTATCATGCTGGAAGCCGCATTAACGGCTGGATTACTTTCTATTGGAGCAGAAGTGATGCGCCTCGGTGTGATTTCCACACCGGGTGTAGCTTATTTAACAAAAGCGATGGGAGCAGATGCCGGAATCATGATTTCCGCTTCCCATAATCCCGTGCAAGATAACGGAATTAAGTTTTTCGGATCTGATGGTTATAAATTATCCGATGCACAGGAGGAAGAAATCGAGAAACTTTTAGATATGGAAGAAGATACTTTGCCGCGACCTATTGGCGGCGATCTCGGAGTATTGAACGATTACCTGGAAGGCGGGCAAAAATACATCCAATACTTAAAGCAAACAGTGGATGAGGACTTCTCTGGCTTACATATTGCTCTTGACTGTGCCAATGGTGCCACCTCTTCCTTAGCTACTTACTTATTCGCTGATTTAGAAGCAGATCTTTCAACGATAGGCGCTTCACCGAACGGATTAAATATTAACGATGGTGTAGGTTCTACCCATCCGGAAGCTCTGGCACAATTTGTTGTGGAAAAGGGAGCGGATATTGGACTTGCATTTGATGGAGACGGAGATCGTTTAATTGCCGTTGATGAAAACGGTGAGATTGTAGACGGTGACCAGATCTTGTATATTTGCGGTAAATTTTTGAACCAGCAAGGCCGCCTCAAACATCAAACGATTGTTTCAACGGTTATGAGTAATCTCGGATTTTATAAGGCCCTGGAGCGGGAGGGATTACAAAGCATTGCCACTCAAGTTGGCGACCGTTATGTTGTAGAAGAAATGAAGAAAAACGGCTATAACCTCGGTGGTGAGCAATCGGGTCATATAATTTTCCTTGATTACAATACAACAGGTGACGGTATGCTCACAGCACTACAGCTTGTCAATGTCATGAAACAAACGAAAAAGCCGTTATCAGAACTTGCTAAAGAAGTGGAAAAATATCCACAAAAATTAGTCAATGTACGCGTGGAAGATAAACACCGGGTCATGGAAAATGAGAAGGTGAAGGAAGTTATTGAAGAAGTTGAGCGGGAAATGGATGGTAATGGCCGCATCCTTGTCCGTCCATCCGGTACAGAACCTCTCGTCCGGATTATGGCAGAAGCTCCGACGGATGAAGCTTGTGAGGCGTATGTATCACGGATTGCCGAAGTTGTGGAAAGAGAAATGGGAATTGAATAATTCGTATGCAAAAGGCGTGAACAGAAGTGCATTTCGTTCACGCCTTTTTTTGATGAATCGCGTGATCACTGATTATGGATCTTAAACTTTAAGACTAATTGACAATATCGATCGCGATCACTGATTCTACTTCATTCGAAATCACTTTCAACTCGATGGAACCACTTTTTAATGCTGTGAGTTCGCCAAATTTCGGATCAAATGTTGCATTATATTTCCCCGAATCTTTTGCTCGTTCCAGTGCTTTTCCAGTCCCTACAAATACATTTTTACTACCTTCCCAGGTAACCGATGCTGGATAGCGAAGAGGGAATGTTAAATTTCCAGCTTGATGGCCGTCTGCTGATATCGTTACCGTTTCCCCAACAGTCATGGATGAAGGTGCGTTAATGGTGATACTTTCCAGGATCGGACGTACTTCCGCTTTAATCCATTCACTATCCTTTCTATCCAAATCAGCGGCATGTTCAGGGCCAAACAGTTTCTCCCGTTTTGCCGTGGGATCAATACCGAACATTGTCCAGGCATAAAACCCTCCGTTTGCTGGTGCGCCATACGGGCTTTTTCCGGCGGACCCGGTTACCATATACGGAACCCCTTCAACCCGTTCTAGATGGACAGTATGGGCATGGCCGCTTATGTAAATAGCGCCTTTTCCTTTAGAAGTTTCCCGGAATCTCGTCAGCCATTTTTCGATTAATTCTGCTTCTTTACGGTCGGATAGCTGACTGTTTTTTGTCGGTAATGGATCGCGGGTTGGGTGATGACCGAGCACGACAACATTGTTAATCTTCGGGTTTGTTGCTGCATCTTCCAGCGCTTCCTTTAATTCTATTAATTGTTCAAAATCACTCGTGCGGAAAGTTCCCGTCGATGAATCGAGTAAAATAAAACGTGTCCCGCGATGATCAAAGGTGTAGCGATTCGCACCGAAAACCGCTAAGAAGTTATCCAATGAACCACTACCCATGATTTCATGGTTACCAGGGGTATAATAAATAGGGAAGGCGTCACCGACTTCTTCATCCAACATTTGTTTGGCAAATTCGAAGTCCTCTTTCCAGGCTGTATCGACAAAATCTCCGTTAATGATTAGAAATTCCGGTTTTTGAGCAACAATTTCCCGCAATGCTTTTCGGGCCATCTGTGCTTCATGGCTGTCAGGAGCTGCAGCTACGAATTGAGTATCGTTCAAGACAGCAAACTTCCAGCGGTCTTTACCAAGGCTTTCATTTTGCAATATAATCGGGTCTTGTATGAAGATTTCATTGTCTACTTTATCTATGGGAGGTGGGATTTTTACAGATAGATCATCAAATATGACCGACCCGCTATATTGTCTTGCCGGGTCCGTTTCTACAGGATAAATACGCCATAATTTTACGGGATATTGTATTCCTTCCGGCAAGGTCGTTTCAACATACTTCCATCCCGTCCAGTTTATCGAATCAGCCAGGTTAAGCGTGTAGCGCGTTCCTGAAGCATCCTCAATAACCATCCGCAACCAGGCCCCCTGGCCATCGCCATGCACCCACAGTCCAATATGCTGGACATTACCTGGTAACTCCAGTAATGGTGAGGCCTGTAAATAGGCTGCTCGAGTAGCGGTTGTGGTCGCGAAATCGTAGTTTAATCGAATGCCGTTTCCGTTTCTACCTTCTGCGAGTTCGATAGATGCTGCTACCGGGTCGGGAAATTTTGCGGCTTCCCAACCTGCCAGTGATTCAAAATCCGATACTCTGACGGTTGAAAGACCTACAGTTACCGGGAGTTGTAAAACTTTATCTAAAACAGAGATTTGAATATTTGTCGCACCGCCATCTTTCTTTGGTGTCACCGTGAAACTACCATTTTCATTTTGTTCTATAGTAATAACTGTTTCATCATATTCCAATTTTATATCCCGTGGTTCAATAGGTGCTTGAAATCCATTTTTATCGAAACCGTAAACAGAAAACTGGACTGTCCTTCCCATTTCCAGGCTAAGAGAGGATGGCATTGCTTCCAACCGCTCCAATGAACCAAGTACAGTAATGTCCATGGATCCTTTCGCCGATCGGAATTGCGCCTGGGCTTCGGCCTTTCCAGATTTTTCCGCATAAAATACGCCATCTCGATCGAAAGTACCGACATTAGCGGGGATCGCTTTCCACTTGATGTTATCGACTTCTACTGGTGAAAAGTTCTCATCATACCCTTTTCCAATGAAACTTCTTGACAGACCCGGAAAAATGCGGGAACGATATTCTTTCTCGATCACTGTTTCTACGGCGAAGTTTTTTAATACACCGCTACCTTCAGCTACAAAAACCCCGATTCCATTAGGGACTGGACGTTCATGGCCGTCGGATGGATTGTTGACGACCTTTACATCATGATCCCCTGGCATTCGGGCTACCATGGTCGATGATCCACCACCATCTATATTCAAAGCCTGGTGAGCTCCGAATTCTGCCATGAACTCTCCTATTTCTTTCATCGTCATGCCACGGCTATCAATTTGTCGGCCATCGACAACGGCTAAGATCATCGTCTGTCCATCTTTTGAAAAACCGACTGCACTTCTTGGAGCGGTGACCGTGTCATCCAAATCAGCTGGCACTTTGCCATCTTTGACTATCTGTATATTCCCCCCGATGGCAAAATTCATGAGAAAATCTCCGTCTACTTTTGGTGCATAGGAAATGCTGACTTCATCACCGACTGAAAGCTCTCTCAATTGTTCGGCTCCAGCTTCCCTGCCAACAAGGATAAAACAATCTTCTGATATCTTCCCGCTACCAACTTGTTCGGAGGTAGATTCGACAACACCATTACGAACGGTAACCTCATAGGTTGAACCGGTATTCGGGCGCTGCGCTTCCCCCCAGACCGATGTATACAAACCGATTCCGTCCACCGGAATACTGGATTGATTCAAAGCTGCCAGTTCCACACTGCCTGAAGGTAAATGAACGGTTCCTTCTAAAAATATATTTGTAATTTTCCCGAGGCCATGTTCATCCACACCAGCAGCCAGGGTATGTGCACCTTGAGGACCTTTTAATAAGTTCCCGTTTTGAATCATAACTCCTGATGGAGCTTTCGTATTATTAATGTCAAAAAAGTCACCGTTTACTCCAGCAACTGCCCCGTTCAATTTAGTCAATTCTGAAACGGGTTTGGCATCTGTAATTACACCCGGAAACAATAAATCCGTTGTAACCGCATGATTTCCTAAATCAATCGTCAAAACTTCGCCGTTCAACCACCCGCGGGGATCAAAACGTTCAAAAACGGTTAATTCCATTCCCGGGCCAATTTTCGTTGTTTCCTCATGAGATACAATCGTTTTCCCGCCGGGTCCAACCGTAATAATCGGTTCCGACTTGTTTGATGAAGCTGAGGGAGTGTCATCCATAATGATTTCCCGGGCCTGTCCGACGGGAGTGAAAGTAGATAAAGCGAGGACTCCTATTAAAAAAATACTTTTCCAATATCGCTTCAGAAAAATCCCTCCCTACTAATCTATCTTTAAAATCTCATAATCGCTTTTAATTGTACTAATAGTGTTGAATCTACAATATATAACCAGGGAACTAATTTTCCTTAAATATTCGACAATTCTTTAGAAGGTAGAATTGGATGTGCAACGAAAGTAGGGTGACAAAAGCAATTTTTAACAATGAATCGAATACAAAGGCTGCATCATTTAAGAGAAAGATCCCTCGGTGGATATCTGGAATCAAGCACATAGAAAAAATAGAGGGGGATTGCTGGTAGGGAAGGGTTAGAAGATTCAAAACGAAACATTGCGGGGCATGCTAGGATTCCATAAGAACGTCTATGAAAAAATCAATGGCAAATAAGGAAACAAGTAAGCTGCTAACATTTGCTCCTTAAGGGTGACTGGTAAAAAGAGCGATTTCAGTTAAAATGAGGGTATATCCGTGAAATGGTGATCGCAGGAAGTAGAAAGATTATTTCTTTCGTATTGACTATATAGCGATGAAACTAGAGAATGAAGGACTGCTATTTAAAAAGGAGTTGATCGGTTTGCCGACTAATGTATATTTCGTTCGTCATGCTCATTCGACGTATACACCTGATGAGATGGGGAGACCTTTGTCTAATAAGGGAATCGCAGATGCAAAAATCGTGACGGAGCTTCTCAAAAGCGAAGGAATCGATGTCGTTTATTCGAGTCCTTATAAACGGGCTATCCAGACTGTTGACGGAATAGCCAACTATTTAAATAGGGAAGTTCAAATTATTGAGGGTTTTAAAGAACGGAAACTGGCGGAAAAACCGGTTGCAGATTTTGAGATGGCAATTACGAAAGTATGGCAAGATTTTACCTATTCCTGGCCTGGCGGTGAATCCAATCTCGTCGCCCAAAGGCGGGGCGTCGCTGCTACTTTACAAGTTTTAGATCATCATCAGGGAGAAAATGTCGTTATCGGTACTCACGGGAATATCATGGTCTTGATCATGAACTATTTCGATAAAAAATATGGATTTGATTTTTGGAGAACCCTTTCCATGCCCGATATTTACAAACTATCTTTTAGAGACGGAAAACTGATAGCAGTGCAAAGAAAATGGCAGGATATTAAAGAATAGAAATGAATGAATAAAATAATAAGAAACAAAGAATTTAATACCGCTCAGTAAACTTTTAGGTAACCCGGAATCAATGAGCGGGCAGAGTAATGTAGTAAAAAAGTAAACTTAATCATAAGTAAAAAAAGATATCATACCTAAAAAATCACGAAGCGCAGGAATCGATCTGTTATTATGGGATTGATTTCACTTTAACAAAGGGATTTAAAGAAAAAAGGATGGTTAAATTGGCAATCATTCGCTTTACTTTTAGTCTATTCGTCACACTAATCGGTGCCGTGATTTTAGCGACAACCGTCGATGAGCTAGGAATCTTCGGCAATGTCATTTTAAAAAAATCACCGGTATTGGAATGATGATGTCAGGCTTTATCACTTTACCGGTGGAGAAGAAATTTAAAGTAGTTATTCGTGATTAAGGCTTCACTTACTCGAAAAACTGTATAGGGCATGTTGCCAGAGTACCCATCAGTATGGACGGAATACAAAAATAATGACCGTACGAGAACGGAAGCATTTATATAACTTATTATTTATCTGACCATACTTTCAATAAAGCGTCGTATGCTGCTTTTTGATCTTTGTCCAATCTTTCCACACCTAAATCGATTAATTCGGATAGTAGTTTAGCTCCATCAATATTCAAAACAGCCGTTAAGGCCTTAAATTGGTTGGCTACTTTTTCCTCAACCCGAATGGAAAATGGTTTCTTCACCATGCACTTTTCCTCCTCGTGACCATTTTTTAATTAGTAGTTTATTAAATTACTGTATTTCTATAAACATGAAAAATTGATTTCTTATAATATTATTAGCATTGTTAACAGATATAATTTTATAGCATGTCCGTATTGATTATCAATTGTTTCATACCGGGATCGACATGTTTAGTTGACAAAATAGGAATTTTAGCCTAATATACCTAATTGGAAATATCCTAATTCGAAATAATATATTGCCAACTATTGGCTTTGTGAACACATAAACTTTGATATTCAGCAATTACATTTTTAATGATTCTAACTAACACGAAAGGATGTTGCTTCATGACTCGTTTTGAACAACTTGTCAAAGAAAGACGATCGGCAAGAAACTTTCATCCTGAGCACAAAATAACGAAAGAAGAGCTCGACTCGATGTTTGAACTCGTAAAATTTGGACCATCCGCGTATAACTTGCAACATACCAATTATATCGTGGTCACAGATCCGGAGATTAAGAAACAATTGAAAGTGGCCGCAAATCACCAGCATAAAGTGGAAACAGCATCTGCAGTAATCATCGTGTTAGGGGATAAAGAAGCTTATAAAAAAGCGGCTGACATTAATAAAGGATTACTAATGCTCGGTGTCTACACAGAGCAAGAGTTTGATTATATCGTCAATGATATCATCTCCATGTATGAAACGAGAGGGCCTGAGTTTCAAAGGGATGAGGCAATTCGCAATGCTTCGTTATCAGCGATGTTATTCATGCTCGTTGCCAAAGATAAAGGCTGGGATACATGTCCGATGATCGGTTTTGATCCGGAACGAGTAAGGGATATTCTAAACATTAGTGAACAATACAAAATCGTCTTGATGATCACATTAGGAAAGGAAAAAGTAGAAAGCAGGCATCCAAGAGGGTATCGCAAACCAGTAAATGAGTTCGTGACC
>CALGAD010000165.1 GCA_937951955.1 uncultured Bacillaceae bacterium | reverse complement strand
AACATTTGAAAAGGAAATACTCGCTTTACAACAGGAACAAATCAAGCAATTGACTGAATTAAATGACCGTTTAGAGGAGATAAAAAGATTGCTGAAAGAAACGAAATAAGGTGCCAGAGCGGCACCTTTATATTCTGCATATAAATTGTCTAATTTTTAATCATTGCGTTCAACAATTTTTTACTAATACTCAGTTACTTACAACTTTATTTTGACATTTGCCGGTTAATGGCATTCATCATCTGGTTAATTTTCTTCTGTGAAGGTTTCATTCCCATCTGGGTCATTAACACGCGAATCATTTGCTCATTAATTGGCGGATTTTCTTTTAAATATTTTTCCATGTATTTGCGGGCGACGAAAAATCCAATCACCACTCCTACGAGTAGCGCCGCAATTGCAATAAGTACTACTACCCATACTTCCATTAATATTAAATCCTCCTTCATGTTGTCTACAAAACAAGTGTACTAAAGAAGTGAAACATTTACAATAATGAGGGGACATTTTCAAAGAAAAATTATCCCGTTTACTAACTATAATGCCTTTCCTTGATCGGTTTAATCCATCCGTACCTTTCGTTTTCCAGGTCAATCGCTATAAAATACACATCCAGATTTTTTAAAATATCCATTAAAATCATTTCGCTATCCAATGATCCGGACGCTTGAATGGAAAGTTTCCGTTCCTGGATAAACAGCTGAGCCGATCCCCTTTTATTTTGAATCATATACTGACCATCTTTTACGAAAAAATCTTTACGGTACTGCAAATGTTGAACAAGTTCACGATGAATCTGTAATGTGGGGATTGCCTCCGTGATATACCAAATTTGTTTCCGAATCATTTCCTTTTCCTTGCCCCTGGACTCGTAAAATTCTTTAAAAAGCTGGAAAATCATTTGTTCCCGTAAATAAAAATAATGCGCTACATGATCTTTAATAATATAAAGATAATAATTTCGCAAATCCATGCCCATCCCCTCGTTTCTATTACTATTATATGAATTATACTGAAGAAGGGATGGCGAAATTTGTAAAATCTTCTGAAAAACTTCAACTATTTTTGTCGAATCGAGAAAATAATAGAATTTTAAACGGAATTAAAGTCAGTGAAAAAGGTAAGCCAAAATCGAAAATCGATTTGGCTTACCTGGATGATTAATTCAATAATTGTTTTACCCGATTCACAACATTTTCTACTGTGAAACCATATTCACGCATGACCGTTTCTCCAGGGGCAGAGGCACCGAAGCGGTCAACCGCTAGAATATCGCCTTCATCGCCGGTGTAACGATCCCAACCGAGGGATGAACCCATTTCAATGGCGAGTCGTTTTTTCACGGTTTTCGGCAAGACGGATTCTTTATAGCTTTCCGGTTGTTTTTCAAAGCGATCCCATGAAGGCATGCTGACAACAGCGACGTCAATACCTTCTTCACGCAGTTTTTCCTGAGCGGATACGGCCAGGTTTACTTCAGAACCAGATGCAAGAAGCAAGGCTTGCGGTGTATCACCTTGTGCCGGTGAAACAACATAGGCACCTCTAGCAACGCCTTCTTCCGCATTTTCGATTGTTCCCGGAAGAGTGGGCAGATTTTGTCTTGATAATACGAGAGCGGTCGGTGTGTTTTTCGATTGAACCGCCAATTTCCAGGCAGCTGCGGTTTCATTACCGTCTGCCGGACGGATTACCGAAAGATTCGGCATGGCTCTTAAGGAAGCTAAATGTTCAATCGGTTCGTGTGTCGGACCATCTTCACCAACGGCAATGCTATCATGGGTAAAGACATAAGTGACAGGAACACCCATTAATGCAGCGAGGCGGATGGCCGGACGCAAGTAATCGGAAAAGACGAAGAATGTTCCACCAAATACTCTTAAGCCACCGTGTAAGGCCATGCCGTTTAATGCTGCACCCATGGCAAATTCCCGGACACCGAACCAGATGTTCCGGCCTTCAAAGGAGCCTGGCAAGAAATCTTTGTCGCCATTGATCATCGTTTTATTGGAGCTGGCCAAGTCAGCAGATCCACCGAAGAAATAAGGAACGCGTTTTGCAATTGCATTTAATACCTCACCGGAAGAAGCGCGGCTAGCCAGGCTTGTTCCGACTTCATATTGAGGAATCTCCTCGTCCCATCCTTCCGGAAGTTCACCGTTAATGGCTAGTTCGAGTTCTTTACCTAATTCAGGATATTTCACTTTATATTGTGCAAATAAGTCGTTCCATTCTTTTTCTAACTGTTCGCCACGATCGGTCACTAATGTTTTGAAGTGGGTATAAACTTCATCAGGAACGTAAAAGTCTTCTTCAAACGTCCATTTATACGCTTCTTTTGTTAACTTGGCTTCTTCATCACCTAATGGTGCGCCGTGTACTTTATGGGTACCCGCAAGGTTCGGTGAGCCGTAGCCGATAACCGTTTTTACTTCAATGAGTGTCGGACGTTCGGTATCTTTTTGTGCTTCTTCAATCGCTTTGGCAATTTCTTCTAAATTGTTTCCGTCTTCTACACGCAAGTATTGCCAGCCGTAAGCGATAAAACGATCTTTCACGCTTTCTGAAAAGGCTTTATTTAAATCGCCATCTAAGGAAATATCGTTAGAATCGTATAATACGATTAAACGACCGAGTTTTAAATGACCGGCTAATGAAGCGGCTTCAGCGGAAACCCCTTCCATTAAATCCCCGTCTCCACAAATCGCATATGTATAATGGTTGATCAGTTCAAAATCGTCCTTGTTGTACATCGCTGCTAAATGGCGTTCTGCCATTGCCATTCCAACCGCCATGGCGATACCTTGACCGAGGGGACCTGTCGTTGCATCGACCCCTGGTGTATATCCGTATTCGGGGTGTCCCGGTGTTTTGGAGTTCCACTGTCTAAACTGTTTGATATCTTCCATGGACACATCGTAGCCCGATAAATGCAACAAACTATATAGTAACATGGAACCGTGACCGGCAGATAAAACGAAACGATCGCGGTTAAACCAGTTCGGATTTTTCGGATTATGCTTCATAAAGCGAGTCCATAATGTGTAGGCCATTGGGGCACTTCCCATTGGCATTCCGGGGTGACCGGATTTGGCTTTCTCAATGGCATCAATCGATAAAGTACGAATCGAAGTGATTGCCAATTCATCTACATGATTAAACATTCAACCAGCCCTTTCCATTTTTAATGAACAAATATATTTTATCCATTATTTTGATAAGAAACAACAATTTGTGAGAACTTTATCAAATTGGCACAAATTTGTTCACAGATTTACACATTTCATTGTAACGTAAAGCGTGAAAAGGTGCAATTCATACTCAATCCGGTTTTATAAAATATGCTCACATAGCCTTTTGAGTAAAATTCTCTTATTAAAATAAGAATGGACCGGTTCATCTTTACCGATCCTGACCGACTTTCCCTATTTATTTTCTTCTTGCTCACGAATATATTCTTGATAACGGCGATGCACCGTCGCTTTAGAGACAGCATAACCGAATCCTCTTAAAGTTGCGGCAATATCGCGAAAAGTAAGCCCTTTTTCGCGCAGTCGGGCGATTTCTTCAACCGGTACCTCTTTCCGATCCCTACCGGCATTTTCACCGCGATTCGCCAGATTCTCCGCTGGATTGTAACCATTGCGTATCGCTCTTTCCATCCCTCTTTTAATTTTTATATTTTGTAATTTCCGCTGGTATTCTTCAACGAGGCTGACAATTTTCAAGACCATCGAATCCGCTTCGGAAATTTCCAACTCGCCCTGGTTGGAAATCGTATAGATTTTAATTCCTTTTTTCATGATCACATGAAGTAGAGCAAGCTTGGCATTTCCCCTTCCGAGTCGCGTTTCATCTTGAATTAACAAAGCGTCAATCGGCTCTTCATCGATGAATGCTAACACTTCTAATATACCCGGTCGATCTAAATCATAGCCACTAGCTTGCTCTTTTACGATGTGGACAACATCCAGCTGAAATTGTTTCGCAAGAAAAAGCAATTCTTCTTCCTGCCTCGCCAGCGATGTTTCTTGACTTTCTTTCGTTGTACTTACACGGCAATATATAACAGCTTTCACTTTTACACCTCGAGGATTTATGTTCAACGTTTAATTGTTTTTCTTCAAATCTATCAATCGTTTTAGTAACTTCATTTACTCATTGACAACAATTTCCCATTGCTGCCAGTCATTTTGTTCCTGAACTTCAACATCTTCTTCAATCATATTTACCATGACGATATAGAAAGATAGAAAGGTGACAACAAAGAAAAGTATAACATATGAATATTTTTCCCAAATTTTTTGCAACATTTCAAACACCTCACACGAATGTTTGTTCGCATTTCCATTGTAACCCGAACATACATTTGTGTCAATACTTTTTCTCGAACTTATGTTTGCTTGGCTGTTCGCCTTATGATATACTGAAGAAAAAAGATTCGAGGTGAACTTGATGACAAACCTGTCAAAAAGGCAGCAAGAAATCCTTGATTTTATAAAAAAGGAAGTTCGTGAAAAAGGTTATCCACCATCGGTTCGGGAAATTGGTAAAGCTGTTGGACTTTCTTCAAGTTCTACAGTTCACGGTCATTTAGCCCGACTTGAAGCAAAAGGGCTTATTCGACGTGATCCAACCAAGCCGCGTGCTATTGAAATATTAGATGACAATCCACAATTAGACGATGTTCGGGTTCGACACGTCCCGATTGTGGGTAGAGTCACAGCTGGACAGCCCATAACTGCTGTCGAAAATATCGAAGATTATTTCCCGCTACCAGAAAATATCGCACCGACCGGTGATCAAATATTTATGCTAGAAGTCATGGGCGACAGTATGATTGAAGCAGGGATTATGGATGGAGACTATGTCATCGTTCGTCAGCAACATAATGCCGAAAATGGCGATATCGTCGTTGCCATGACCGAGGATGACGAAGCGACGGTAAAACGGTTTTACAAGGAAAAAAGTTATATCCGTCTGCAACCGGAAAACTCGACGATGGATCCGATTATCGTCAACAATGTTACGATTTTAGGAAAAGTGATCGGTGTTTACCGCGAAATCCATTAAATTTAATAGACTACGGTTTTACATAAAGGGCAGCCTTTTTAACGGATGCTCTTTTTCATTTTCTAAAAAAGTTTGTTTATCTATTAAATGATTAATACTATTAAATCTATATGTTCAGATTCTAAAGATATGCGAGAAATAAAAAAAGAGCTCAAACAAACTTGAACGCTTGAACTTAAGAGGAAGATAATAATTATCATTGGTTCGGTCAACTTCATTTAAACGCAACGAGAAAACTTTTATTTCAACTCTTAAAAAAAGTGTGGATTCGAACATAAATCGATTGATTATTTCTTTTCTCAAAACATTGCAATTCAAATCTGGAAATCACTGCAAAAATTTCATCACCAGTCATAAAGTGATGATATTCCACATTCGGATAAAGGAAACGGTTAGCGAAAGGATTGTCCTCAAACTGTTTGATATAGTTGGCGTTGCGTAGTTAAAAATACGGACATCTTGTTTTTTTCTTCCCCATCTACCCAATTCAAAAGTGAACAGCTCGGTATCGCCTATTTCTGTCGAAGAACAAAATGTCCTAACCACATATTCCAGGGGACAAATGTTGTCTGGATCATTATAGATAAATCCGATAACGTTTCCTTTAAATGAGTAACCAGTTGCCAAACTCTTAATACGGAACCTGATCAAAATGAAGCACCATTATGCTCTAATCCTTTTATATAATGATGGGTTCCGGACAATTTTGTATATCTAACTTTCTCTTTTAAACTTCCGAACAAAAGAATGGTAGACAGTAAATCAACATTCCCCTATCTGTTTCTTTAATCACCATTTGTAATTCATGATCTGTTTGTATGTACCCACTTTCTGCCAATGATTCATCGTGTACCTCCATCTTTCGAACTTTGCATAAAGCGCAAGCCATTATGTACAGACAAATGAATCAGTGTGTAAATAGGCCATCATCTTTGCTGCCATATTTTTCCTTACATAAAATACAAACTAGTATGGATATACATGAAAATCTTCAATAATAAAAAAGTAAAGCTTTTTTCACATCTCCTCGCAGTCGATTCGTGCAGTTATCATATATCGATGACCAGGTTTAGCATGAGAAATCAAAAAAGCTGTCAAAGGGCATTCTTTCGACCCTTTGACAGCTAGAAAGTATCATGATTTATTTTTCTATCTTTTTTAATATACTAGAGCTCTCGCCATTCTTGTTCAATCAAAATCTATTTAACTTGAATCAATTGTCTTTCTAATAGGAGGTCCACTGCGGAACAAATCGCAATTTTTACGTGTTCGTATGTGAGACCACCCTGGATATAAACCGTATAAGGCGGACGGATCGGACCATCGGCGGAAAGTTCGATGCTCGCCCCTTGAATAAAGGTACCTGCTGCCATGATGACATCATCTTCATACCCCGGCATTTCACTCGGAATCGGGGTAAAGTGAGAATTGACCGGTGAAGCAAATTGAATGGCTTCACAAAAGGCAATCATCCGCTCTTTGTCATTGAATTCGACCGCCTGAATAATATCGGTGCGCGGGTCATTCCAGTCAGGGTTCGTTTGTAAGCCCAAACTTTCTAACAATGCCGCTGCAAATACCGCTCCTTTCACCGCTTGACCGACGACATGGGGTGCAAGGAAGAAACCTTGATACATTTCCAGCAATGTATCAAGACTGGCTCCCGCTTCACGACCAAGTCCAGGAGCTGTTAACCGGTAGCTGCAAGCTTCAACCAAATCTTCTCTACCAACTATATAGCCCCCTGTTCGGGCGATCCCACCGCCGGGATTTTTTATTAAAGAACCGGCGATCAAATCAGCACCGACATGACACGGTTCGTATTCCTCTACAAATTCACCGTAACAATTATCGACAAACACAATAACGTCGCTTTTAATTTCTTTAACAAAATCGACCATTTCCTTGATTTCCTGAATCGTAAAGGACGGACGGTTCGAGTAGCCCTTGGAACGCTGAATCCCGATAACCTTTGTTCTATCATTTATTAACCGCTGGATTTTCGGATAATCCGGTTTCCCTGCGTCCGTCAAATCGGCGACCTGAAAAGTAACGCCCAGTTCTTTCAATGAACCGTTACCTGCATCACCGCGAATACCGATCACTTCTTCCAACGTATCATAGGGACTGCCTGTTATGTATAACAATTCATCACCAGGACGTAAAACACCGAACAACGCTGTAGCAATCGCATGGGTCCCGGAGATCATATTCGGCCGGACGAGGGCCGCCTCCCCACCGAAACATTCCGCATAAATGTCATCCAGTGTGTCTCTACCTAAATCCCCGTATCCGTAACCGGTTGAAGGATTGAAATGGGAATCACTGACTTGATGTTTTTGAAAGCTTTTCAGTACCCGATATTGGTTCGATTCCACAATTTTATCGATTCGTTTAAAAATTGGGGCAATTTTTTCCTCAGTTTCTTCAATCAATGGTGCTAAAATTTCTCTATGCTTCAATTGTTCAATCATCGATCTAATCCTCTCTATTTATATAATGCATCATTTTTCCATACAAAGGATGATTTTTTAAGATAAAACCGCGACATTCGTATTTTTCGCTCTCCTCCAGAAAACGCACGTTTTGTAAAATCGTCTCCCTTTTCAAGCGGGATAATAGCTTCCCTTCCGAATTGGGGAGCTGAATTTGATATGGAACCATTTCTTCTTTAAGGCGTTCTTCAATCGCCTTTCTTACCATATTCACGTCCTGTTCAGATAGTGCACTTATTTTCACATATTTCTGATCCGGAATCGGGAAAAAATCAGGATGGACCTGATCGATTTTATTATAAATTTTTAATTGGGGAATATCGTCACATCCTAACTCCCTTAGAAGGGAGAGAACAGTTTTCTCATGTTGTGCATAATCCGGATGGGAACTATCGACGACAATCAGAAGCAAATCCGCTTCCTGCACTTCTTCTAATGTCGAGCGAAACGCAGCAATCAATGTCGTCGGTAAATCCTCGATAAACCCGACCGTATCGCTAAGGATAGTGACTAAACCGTTCGGAAGCGTCATCCGTTTCGTTAAAGGATCGAGCGTCGCAAACAGTAAGTCTTCTTCATAGGAATCCCCGGCCGTTAGCTGATTAAATAAAGTGGATTTACCAGCATTCGTGTATCCGACGAGAGCAATTTGTATCAGTTTACGCTCTTTCCGGCGTTTGCGATACAGATTGCGATGCCGCACGATGACCTCAAGTTGTTTTTTAATATCGTGGATTCTTTTACGGATATGCCGGCGATCCGTCTCCAGTTGGGTTTCACCCGGTCCTCTTGTACCGATTCCTCCACCGAGCCGGGAAAGCTGGGTCCCCTGTCCACTTAACCGAGGCAGCAAATATTCTAATTGGGCAAGTTCCACTTGCAATTTACCTTCCCGAGATCGTGCCCGTTGTGCAAAGATATCTAATATTAACTGGGTCCGATCTATGATTTTAATATTTAATCGACCTGTTAAATTTTTCAACTGACTTGGTGAAAGTTCGCTATTAAAAATAACAACGTCTGCCTCCACCTCTTCAATCGCATGTTTCAACTCTTCAATTTTTCCTTTACCGATAAAGGTGGCAGGGTGCGGTTTTTCCCTTCTTTGCGAGATTGTTAAAACGACAACCCCTCGCGCAGTTTCAGTCAATGAAGCGAGTTCATTCATCGAATGTTCAAACCGTTCCGGATCCATATCGTCTAATTGACAGCCGACGAGAATCGCCCTTTCCTTTTCTTCCATGGCAACCAACCTTTTCTCAAGTTCGTTTATACCCTTTACTATCTTACACAATTATTCCTGGAATGACAAAATGCGGCATGAATTTTATGGAACGTTTAAACCTGGCAAAAAAAAATCTTCCAATGGATTGGAAGTGAAAAAGTGTTTTTATAATAAAGGCACTCGTTTTTTCTATATGAGAAAAAGAAGTAAATCTTATCGATATTTTGCGCTTTATGTAGGAGAAAACACAAAAATAATATGTTCAAACTTTTTCATTTTGATAGAGAAAGGGATCCGTTTCGATCCCTTTTGCCTGCGAACTAATCATCCGGAAAAACGAGATCGACACTCCGGATAGTCATTAATTCTTTCCGATCAAAGGAGTTTGATAATAACAGGCGCATCGCCTGGGCACGTATCGATTTTTCCACGATATTCCGGATGTACCGGCCGTTGGAAAAATGTTTCGTATGATAAAGGGTCTTGACGAGGACAAGGTGCTCCCGGAGCTTCCTTTCGGCATCCGGTGTGAACTGGTACTCTTTTTCTCTCACGAGCTTTTGAGCAATTTTCATTAATTCATCGACGGTATAATCGGGAAATTCAATAATAATCGGAAAGCGAGACTTAAGCCCGGGATTGAGCTGGAGGAAGCGTTCCATTTCTTGCGGATATCCCGCCAGTATCAGGATAAATTCATTGGCTCGATTCTCCATATGCGTCACTAACGTATCGATCGCTTCTTTCCCGAAATCTTTCTCCCCGCCCCGACCGAGGGAATACGCTTCGTCGATAAACAATATTCCTCCTAAAGCTCGTTTAATCAAATCCCTCGTTTTTTGAGCAGTATGTCCGATATATTCTCCGACCAAATCAGCTCGTTCTGCTTCGATTAAATGGCCTTTGGGAAGGACATGAATTTTATGAAACAATTTACCGATTAAACGGGCAACCGTCGTTTTTCCTGTACCGGGATTTCCTTTAAACATCATGTGTAATACGAGTTGGGAATTTTTCAACCCCATCTCTTCTCGTTTTCTATTAATAATAATCCACGCATAAATTTCTTTAATAATCCGTTTGATTTCATCAAGTCCGACAAGTGTCCCCAACTCTTCTTCGATTTCCATCAATACTTCTAGTTCTTTCGTCCGCTCTTTTCGTGTGAACTGGACTTCAATGACCGGATCTTGTTTTGTTTTTGGAGTTAATGTAATACTGATTTGCCCGTTGTTTTTCATGCGAATCGGCTGCTCCAATGGATTCACCTCACTAGTCTAAAACAGTATATGCTCCATTTTAAAAAATGTGATAAACGCCCATTTTGTCGATATACTGAAATTTTTGAGGACTTTTGTCACATTTTGCGCTTGCCCGAGAAATAATTTCACACAATCGTCCATTTTTCCCATGCTTTCATTTCTTGTTTGCAATACTCATTTATATGTATTCAATCCGAAAGCAAGTCATGCTTGCCGTGAGGTGAACCATTCTTTCCGGAATGACGGACAAAATCAGCAAACCAAAGTTTTTGCCACAAAAAAACGGGATACCCTGGCGGTCGTCCCGTTTTCTAAAGAGTCGGTTTATGGTTCAATTTCAATTTGAACATTGCGTACCGGCGCAAAGGTTGAAATAGCGTGTTTGAAAACGAGTTGCTGTTTACCCTCCGTTTCCAAAAGAACGGTAAAATTGTCAAAACCTCTTACATAACCGCGAATTTGGAAGCCATTCGTCAAGAATACCGTTACCGCAATATTCTCCTTCCGCAATTGATTTAAAAATTGGTCTTGAATATTGATGGATTGTTTCATTCTTTGTCCTCCTCTATTTCTCATATGTTATGTATTCGCCTTAAAACCTTGCATTCCTGCTAAAAAACCATTTATTTTATGAAAAATTTCATCCTGTTTTGCTCCTTCAGTAACATCGAACCACTCGACTGTCATTTTATTTTTAAACCAGGTTAGCTGTCGTTTGGCGAATCTTCTTGTATTGCGCTTCAGATTCTCTACCGCTTCCTCTAATGAAACCTTTCCTTCGAAATATTCGAACAGCTCTTTATAACCAATGGCTTGTGTGGCGGATACATCTTTCAGATCCATTTCATACAGCCGCTTCACTTCATCCAATAATCCTTCATCCATCATCTGATCGACCCGGGCATTAATGCGCTCATACAATTTTTCCCGGTCCATCGTCAGGCCGATGATTAAGCAATCGTAAATCGGTTCTTTCTTTTGTTTGGCACTGATTGCCGACATCGTTTCGCCCGTCGTGTAATAAACTTCTAATGCCCGAACGATCCTGCGCTTATTATTCGGATGAATTTTTTTTGCCGTTACGGGATCGACCGCCATTAGTTTTTGATAAAAGTGTTCAATCCCCTTTTCATCGACTTCATCCATTAATTTTTGCCGTAATTCCGGATCATACGAGTCATCGGGAAATTCGTAATCATAAAGAACAGCCTGGATGTACAGCCCCGTGCCGCCTACGATAAAGGGTATTTTTCCCCGCGCATGGATCTCTGTGATTTTTCTCCGAACCAATTCTTGAAACTCCGCAACTGAAAAATTTTCATGCGGCTCTTTAATATCTATCAAGTGGTGCGGAATGCCATCCATTTCTTCCTTTTTAATTTTTGCTGTTCCGATATCCATTCCCCTGTAAATTTGCATCGAATCGCCGCTAATAATTTCACAATTAAAAGCTTTGGCGATTTCGATACTCAATTTTGTTTTACCAACAGCAGTAGGACCGATTAAAACAAGGACTTTCTCTCTCTTCGTCAAATAACTCACTGCTTTCCAGACATTTAAGAATTCATTGAAATTTCCTTATGCTTAGTTTACCATATTTTTTTATTGAACATCAAAATATTATAACCAATTCACTAATTTTTAAACGATTCAAGGCAATGACTTTTTTACTGTATTCGTTTAAACATTTTCTCCAAATCTTTTGTTGAAAAATGAATAATGATCGGCCGGCCATGAGGACAGGAAAAGGGATTTTCGGTACTTCTCAGCGTATCGAGTAGTTGCTGGATTTCATCCGCGCGCAAATACTGATTCGCTTTGATCGATCCTTTACAGCTCATCATGATGGCCGCATCTTCCCGCAATTGATGAATATCAACTTTCTTCATTTGCAATACTTGATCGATCATTTCCCGGATCGTCTCTTCCTCTTCCCCTTCTGGAAACCAATAAGGATGGCTCCGTACGATAAACGTATTTAAACCAAATGGTTCCAGAAAAATGCCGACTTTCTCAAGCTCGGGTAATAATTCTTGTAATTTAACGAAATCATCCGAAGGAAACTCCAGGGTCATCGGTATGAGGAGTTCCTGCAGTTCATTTGAAACTTCGCCAATTTTTTCTTTGTAATATTCATATTTGATGCGTTCTTGAGCGGCGTGCTGATCGATGATATACAGTCCATCTTCGTTTTCCGCTAAAATATAAGTGCCGTGCAACTGCCCGATCGGATAGAGGGGCGGAATCCGGCTCTCATTGCTTTTTTGCAAGACGGTTTCATACATATCCTCCTGTAAATCTTTCTTCTCAGGAACCGGAGGGGTTTTTTGAACAGGAATTGTTTCGCGAATCTGGACCGGTTCGTTTTTCGGAAGTGGTTGTTCCACATCCGGAAGCGGGTGTTTTTGTGATTCATCATCAGCACTTATTAACTGTTTCATAAAATCTTGTGCAACGACCCGCTCTTTTTTTGTTAACGTACTGCGCTCGTATGAATCCGTTCTTTTTTTCGGTACGTGGTCCAGTTTGAACATCATTTGTTCGGATGCCGTTTTTTCACGGTTCGGAACGGAGCCTTTTCGGATCAATGTTTGCTTTTGAAAAGCCTGTCTAATCGTCTCGGTAATCAATTCACCGAGTTCCTTTTCTTTACTCAAACGCACTTCTAATTTTGCCGGATGCACGTTCACATCGACGAGAACCGGATCCATTTCAATATGGATGTAACAGATCGGATACCGACCGACCATTAATAACGTATGATAGCCGTTAATAATTGCGTTGGCGAGTGCATAATTTTTGATAAAACGGCCATTAACAACAATCGAAATATAGTTGCGGGTCGCCCGGTTTAATTCCGGCAAGCCGATATAGCCTTTAATTTTAAAATCGAGATTTTCCGCCTCGATGGGAATCATTTTTTTTACCGTATTGATCCCGTAAATACTGGCTAATACTTGCCGGATATCGCCATTTCCATTCGTCTGTAAAAGGACGCGGCCATTATGGATTAATTTGAAGGCAATATCCGGATGGCCCATGGCGATCCGGTTCATGGTGTCGGTAATTTTTCCGAGTTCGGTATGAATACTTTTCACATATTTTAAGCGGGCCGGTGTATTGTAAAACAGATCGGAAACAGTAATATCCGTTCCCTTGCGACTTGAGGCCGGCTCGATGGTGACGAGATTACCGCCTTCTATTTGCAGACGTGTTCCGGCCGTATTTCCTGTTGATGTAACGAGTTCGACACGGCTAACGGAGGCAATACTGGGCAAGGCTTCCCCGCGAAAACCTAATGTTTCGATGCGAAACAGATCGTTTTCATCCCGGATTTTACTTGTCGCATGGCGCTCGAACGCCGTCACGACATCATCCCGTTCCATTCCTTCCCCGTTATCAATGACGCGGATTTTCTGCATGCCCGCCTCTTCCACTTCTACTTCAATAATCGTACTGCCGGCATCAATGGCGTTTTCCACGAGTTCTTTAACGACCGAAGCCGGTCGTTCCACAACCTCACCGGCAGCTATTTTGTTGGCAATCGCTTCATCTAATTGAATAATTTTTCCCACGGGATCACTTCCTATCTATGGGACTTATTTTTTCAGCTTTTTTTGTAAAGAAAACAGCGTATTCATCGCATCGAGCGGTGTCATTTCCAGTAGATTGAGAGCTTCCAGTTCCTGCAAAACTTTCTTTTCCTTTGCGCTTAAGGTGTTCGTTGCGCTCGGTTCCGGTTCTGCGAAAAAGGATAATTGCACGATTTCTTCATCGCTCGATGCATCGCTTGTTTTTGTTATGGCTACTTCTTTATCCTGCCCTTCTTTTTGGCCGTTTTCGAGATCTTCTAAAATTTCACGTGCTCTTATAATTACTTCATCCGGCAGCTCAGCTAACCGGGCAACATGAATCCCGTAACTTTGATCTGTTGGACCGTCTTTAATTTTGTGTAAAAAGACGACATTGCCATCTTTTTCAACGGCACTGACATGGACATTTTTCAGTTTCGCTAACTCATCCTCAAGATCTGTTAGCTCATGGTAGT
This sequence comes from uncultured Bacillaceae bacterium, assembly GCA_937951955.1. Taxonomy (GTDB): domain Bacteria; phylum Bacillota; class Bacilli; order Bacillales; family Caldibacillaceae; genus CALGAD01. The sequence continues at coordinate 13,677 of CALGAD010000165.1, read as the reverse complement.
GGGTGGAAAATAACGTTTTCGCCCCAATTTTATCGTGAATGTATTCGATAATCGCCTGTGCCAGGGCCATACCGTCATAGGTGGATGTTCCGCGACCGATTTCATCAAACAAGATTAAGCTATTTTCCGTCGCTCCGACGATCGCATTTTTCGCCTCGAGCATCTCAACCATAAATGTACTTTGACCGCTGACCAGATCGTCACTTGCCCCAATCCGGGTATAGATTTGATCAAAGATCGGTAAAACGGCTTCCGATGCCGGGACGAAACAGCCGATTTGTGCTAATATCGCCGTTAAGGCAATTTGCCGCATGTACGTACTTTTTCCGGACATATTCGGTCCGGTAATTAATAATATTTGTCTATCCTGATTCATATAACAGTCATTAGGAACATACGTTTGTACCGGCATCACCTTCTCGACAACAGGATGGCGTCCGTCTTTGATCAATAAAGTGCCGTCATCGCTGAATTCCGGTTTCACATAATGGTAATTTTCACTAATCGTGGCGAAACATTGTAAACAATCGAGTTCGCTAATTTCTTTGGCTAATTGTTGCAGGCGCGGAATATATTGTTTGACCTGATCACGTATTTCGATAAATAGGTCGTATTCCAATTCTTGAATTTTTTCTTCAGCTTCCAGAATCATCTGTTCTTTTTCTTTTAATTCCGGGGTAACAAATCGTTCGGCGTTGGTCAATGTCTGCTTCCGTTCATATCTGCCTTCTGGAAGTAAATGTAAATTCGGTTTCGTCACTTCGATATAATACCCGAACACTTTATTAAAGCCGACTTTTAAAGATTTAATTCCAGTAATTTCACGCTCTTTTTGTTCGAGTTCAGCAATCCATGTTTTTCCATTCCGGCTTATATAACGGTACTGATCCAGCGTCTCATTGTAGCCGTCCCGAATAATATCCCCTTCCGTGATCGTTACCGGCGGATTGTCTTTGATGGACCGCGCAATCAAGTCTGCCACTTCTTCACACGGATCGATACGTTCCACTTTTTCTCGCAAGGCATCATCCGGTATCGCTTGTAAGATTTGCTTGAGCTCGGGTATTTGCTGTAAGGTTGCTTTTAAACTGACTAACTCCCGGGCGTTCACATTACCGAATGCCACCTTTCCAGCTAACCGTTCTATATCATAGACGAGTTTTAATGTTTCCCGGAGCTCCTGGCGTTCGATATACGCCTCTTTCAACACCTCAACAAAATGCAGGCGCTCCTCAATGGCTTTTTTCGATAATAGCGGCCGGTCGATCCATTGTTTTAAAAGCCGTCCGCCCATCGCCGTCATCGTTTCATCGAGAAGCCATAATAGCGAACCCCGCTTACTCTTGGAACGAATCGATTCGGTTAGTTCCAGATTGCGTTTCGAAAAATAGTCGATTTTCATATATTCATGGATTTGATACGTCGTCATCGGCTGGAGATGATCGAGACTCCGTTTTTGCGTCCGGTATAAATAATGGATAAGACGGGATGCCGTCGTCCGCAGTTTTTCTTGCTGGATATTTTGCAAGATTGGTTGGAAGTTTTCTACAAATTTCGTTTCATCTTCATAGGAGATCGCAACGACATTGCGATCTTTTAAATCTTTGATAAAGTCTTCGGGGAAGTCAGAAGCAACGACGACTTCCTTTGTCTGCAAGGTTGAGATTTCGTTTAAACAATCATCCCAACCTTCATTAATTAACGTAATGCGACTTTCCCCGGTGGAAAGATCGATAAAGCAGAGGCCGAAAGTACCGTCGTGAAAATCGGTAATCGAAGCGATAAAGTTGTTTTCTTTATCAGCTAAAGGCCGCCCCTCCATTAATGTTCCGGGTGTGATGAGCTGGACGACTTCCCGCTTCACCATTCCCTTCGCTTTGCGGGGATCTTCCATTTGCTCCGCTATCGCGACCTTATAACCTCGTTCAATCAACGTTTCTATATATCCTTGAGCCGAATGGTAAGGTACACCACACATCGGGATTCTTTCATCACCGCCCCCATCCCGGCTCGTTAAGGTAATTTCGAGTTCTTTAGCAGCTTTAATCGCATCATCAAAAAACAACTCATAAAAATCGCCCAAGCGGAAAAATAAAAAGGCATCTTGATACTCTGCCTTAATGCGTAAATATTGTTGGATCATTGGCGTATATTGTTTCATTTTCCCAACACCTTTTTTCTTTTCTTTACAGATAAAAATTATATCATAAAGCTATTAAATTTGAGAAACAGTCATTGAATAGAAATGCTAAATCAACTAGGAAAAATCATGTAAACGCTAAAACGTCACGGTGCCAAATATAGTCATTGATTCCGCAGGTTATAATATTATTTTACCACGCTTTTTGGACAGGCTATCTAGTAATTTTCGCAATCGATGGTGATGGGAAAATATGAATATTTAGAAACACGCGAAAGAAGGAAGGAAATTCGCGAAAGTAGATAATAAAATCACGAAATGAGCTTCAGAATTCGCGAAAGAATAAGTGATTACCGCGAAACAATAGCTTGATTTTGCGAAACTATATCTTTATTCCACGAAATATCAAGCGAATTTTGCGAAAGATTGTAAATCTATTCACAACAAAATACATATCTACTGGGGTTTTAATAAAAATAAAAAAGGCTACCAACAATAGTAGCCTTCGCAATACGATTTATTCTTCTTCCTCTTCTACTAAAAAGTCGGGATTGATTTCTTCCAGTTCTTCATCATCTAATTCCCAGTCAAAATCATCATCGTCTAAATCTTCTTCATCTGCTAACAGCACGACAATTTTCGTTTCGCCAATTAATTCAACGAGCATTTCCCGTTCGGCGGTGACTAAAATTTTGTTCCCATTCGGTGAGATGACTGCTTCCACGCAATTTGGCTGCTGTAAGACCTGGGCGATTACTTCTTTATCTTCAATCGTGTTTTCATCACGATATTTGAGCTGGATAACATCTTTATACGTAACCTTCTCATTTACCACATCGGTCTTCGTATTATCCTCATACGAATACCAGCAGTTAATATCGTAGGAACCGTGGATTTCCACAGTTTTATCAACTTTTTTTGCTTCGTATTTATGGTTGATGATCCAGCAGCCAAGAATACTTGATGGGGTGTGTGCAGGACGAATCGAATGGTTGGATTGGGTCGCTTTTTTACCTTTCGCTACAACCGCTTTTGTTATAATCTGTCTGGCCTTTGCCATGCGAGCGTTACCTCCTCTACATTTGTCATTTCATCCTATGCGGGACAAAAGACTAGTGTGATGAAATTTCACACAATTCTTTCACGAAAGAGATAACGCTCCCCATTTTTTTACTATGACTTTCCCTTAATTGTAATGATATGCGTTTCAACTTTTGCCCGGAACCGTAACGGTAGTTTCGTAGTTCCGTACCCGTTTGACACGAGTAAATCTGTTTGCTCCAGATGAAAAAATCCTCCCAGTGGATATGGGGCGATCCCGAACAGGTTGATTTGACCACCATGGGTATGACCGCATATTGTAAGATCAATTTGCTGCTCCTCTGTAATTTGATTGACAATTTTCGGATTGTGACAGCACAGGATTTTGAATACGTCCCGGTCCACACCGCTTACAGCTTGTTCCAAATCATCGTCATCAAAGGCGATTTCACCAACGCCAATCAATGCAATTTTCTTGCCCGATCGCGTATGCAACATGATATGTTCATTTTCTAAAACATGAACCCTTTCTTCTTTGAAAAGCTCTAACAATTGATCCCGTCCCAATTCATAATCATTATTCCCCCAGATAAAAAAGACGGGACCAATCCGTTTTAATCGCCGTAAATTTTCCCGGATTTGTGATAATTTTACGCCCCTTTCCGCTAAATCCCCACCGATAATCACGATATCTGCTTTCCCTCGCACTCTATCAATAATGGAAAAATCGATCAACCGGCGGTGGATGTCTGTGATAAAAAATAGTCTCAATCCGTACCGATGATCGGGAAAATGATCGTATTCGAGATTTAACGAGAGCACTCGATTTTGTTTTGCTTCTTGTAACATGTGCAGGATCATCGTACAGCCGAGTGCGATGATGCCGATTAATAACGCCCAAAATTCCATTCAAACTCTCCTAAAGGTTTATTTTTTTCGATTATAGTGCATACGGGTACGGAAACTCAATAAAAACCTTGCCTCTTCTGCAAATGAAAATTTTTCGCACAAAAAAGGGCTTTTCCTTGCGTTTGAAAGAAAAGCCCCTTTTCATTGCATCAATTTTATTTTAGTTCAATGCGCTGCCGTTTTGAACTTTTCACCTGGGCACCGGTTTTCCCGTGAAGCAGATCGCCACCCGTTGATTCAATAATTTCATTTGTTACGGTATTGGCAATTGTATTTGTCACCATTTGCAATAGCTCGTTCACATCATACTGGGACTCTTTGAATTCCTGTACAACCGGAATTTCATCGATTTCTTTTTCCAGTGCCTCAATTTTTGCTTCCACTTCTTTTAATGCATTAAACTTGCCATAATTTTGTAAATTCACCGCTTGTTTTTGCAAAGTTTTAATCGCGGCGATTTTTTTCTGGACTTTTTGATTCTCATTAATTTTCGCTTCTGCTTTTTTAAAAAATTGGACTTCCTCGGTATCAGCGATCATCTTTGCCAATTCCCGGGCTTTATCCAATATTTCTTCTTTACTATACCCCATCTATACCACCTCGGCTTGTTGACCTTCTTCCTCCATAACCCCTCGTAATGTCCACGTTCTTGCTTCGGTTATTTTAACATTCACGAGTTTTCCGATCACAGATTTCGGACCGACGAAGTTAACGAGTTTATTTCCTCGGGTGTAACCGGCAAGGACGTCCGGGTTCGTTTTCGATTCGCCTTCAACTAAAACTTCAACGGTTTTCCCTTCATACGCTTTATTCTTTTCTAAGGCAATTTCAGCAACGAGCTTGTTCAAACGCTGCAGACGTTCTTTTTTCACTTCCATCGGCACATTATCCTTCATACGGGCGGCAGGTGTACCTTCCCTTGGTGAGTAAATGAAAGTATAGGCCGAATCAAAACCAACCTCACGATAGAGAGACAGCGTTTCTTCGAACTGTTCTTCCGTCTCATTCGGGAAACCGACGATAATATCGGTCGTGAGGACAACGTTCGGGATCGCCTTTTTAATTTTCTCAACAAGTTCAAGAAAAGATTCCCGGGTGTAAACGCGTCCCATGATTTTCAAAATTTCACTCGAACCGGACTGTACCGGCAAGTGAATATGTTCGACAAGATTTCCACCTTTTGCTAGAACTTCAATTAAATGATCGTCAAAATCTCGAGGGTGACTTGTTGTAAAGCGAATCCGCGGAATATCAATTTTTCTCAGATCATCCATCAAATCGCCAAATCGATAGTCAATATCCGTAAAATCTTTACCGTAGGCGTTTACGTTTTGACCGAGAAGGGTGACTTCTTGATAGCCTTGCCGGGCCAGTTCACGCACTTCAGCGATAATATCTTCCGGTCTCCGGCTCCGTTCTTTTCCGCGGGTATACGGCACGATACAATAGGTGCAGAACTTATCGCAGCCGTACATGATATTGACCCAGGCTTTAATTTTACCCATCCGGGCCTTTGGAAGGTTTTCAATAATATCTCCTTCCTTCGACCATACCTCCACCACCATTTCTTTGGACATATATGCCTCTTGTAAAATATTCGGTAAGCGGTGGATATTATGGGTACCGAAAATAATATCGACGTACTGGTATTTTTGCAAAATTTTGTTGACGACGCTTTCCTCCTGGGCCATGCAGCCGCACACACCGAGGAGAAGATCCGGCTTTTCTCTTTTCAGTGGTTTTAAATGACCGAGTTCACCGAATACCCGGTTTTCCGCATTTTCCCGGATCGCGCATGTGTTTAATAAAATCACATCGGCATCTTTTACATCCTCTGCCGGTTCATAGCCGAGTTCCATAAAGATACCGGCCATGACTTCCGTATCATGTTCGTTCATTTGACAGCCATATGTTTTGATTAAAAATTTGCGTCCGTTCCCCATGCCGCGCAGCTCTTCGGGAATTTCGAAATTTTCAAACCCAACAGCGTTCTTTCTTCTGCGCCGGGCTTCTCTTAAGTTAGGAGGTTGGAATGTAGCTGCGCCAAAGTATTTGGCAATCATTTCTTCACTACTCATTTCCCTGATCCGTTTCAGATTGTCCCGGGCGGATTTTTTGTCCGCTGGAGCATCTGAAAGTTTAATCTGTTGACCGTGTAGGCGCTCTCTTTCGTCCATAACAATCTCCTTTCTACGAAAAAAACAATGGTAAATTTTCTTGAAAAAAGTTCCATCAACTTAACATTATATATTGTCTGAAAACAACAAACAACACCAACAAGGCAAAACTATTATTATTTTCTCTTATTTTCAGCGTTATTTGAATGAATATATTATAAATACATCCGTTTTAATCGTATTTTAATAAAATAATCGTATATTTTATGTAGCCGGGTACGTACCTCATTTAATTTCAGTTTAGTTCAGTGAAATTTTCATGTATGATAAAATAAAAATCTCCCGCAAAAACAGGAGGTGACGGAGTGGAGAAAGCAAAAATACTTGTTGTAGAAGATGAAGAAAAAATTGCTCGCTTATTAGAACTCGAGCTTGAGTTTGAAGGATACGAAGTAACGAAAGCCGAAGATGGAATCGAGGCATTGGAGAAGTATCGCACCCAACCGTGGGATTTAATATTACTGGATGTGATGCTGCCGGGTATCGACGGGATTGAAGTATTGCGGCGTATTCGTAAAAACGACCCCGTAACCCCTGTTATCATGCTAACGGCTAAATCAAGCGTTGATGATAAAGTAACAGGTCTTGATTTAGGGGCGAATGATTATGTAACAAAACCTTTTTCTATCGAAGAACTCCTCGCCAGAATCCGGGCGTGCCTCCGGATGCAAACATTAACCGTTGAACGAGAAGAAGACGATGGCTGGGAAGAGTTTGGTGGGTTGCGTATCAATGAAAAATTACGGGAAGTCGTGCGCGACGGTAATGAAGTGGAGTTAACGCCGCGGGAATTTGATTTATTGCTCTTTTTATTCAAGAACCGCCGGCAAGTCCTCAACCGGGAACAAATCCTCGATGCCGTCTGGGGTTACGATTATTTCGGTGATACAAATGTTGTCGATGTATACATTCGTTACTTGCGGAAAAAAATTGATCAACCAAGTGACACGCCGCTCATCCATACGGTTCGTGGCGTCGGATATGTATTGAGGGAGCCGAAATGAAGGTAAAATTAAATTTACGTCAAAAAATCAATTTATATACAACCGTTCTTTTTATCGCCTTACTCGTTTTCATGAATGTGACGGTTTATTTCCTTTTTAAAAACCTCATCATCGATGTTGAAACACAAGAAGCGGCATTGGAATTCCAAAATATCCAATACGGAGTCACTTCCGGGATGAATACAATGGCTGTTGATGAATTGTTACGGGCCTATCTTCCCATCGACGGGGCACTGCAAATCGTTTTACCGGATCAAACGGCCGCAGCATTAGTAACATCGATCGATGAACAGCATGTCAGTGACCTCATCCCCTATTATTACCGGGAAGGCTTCACGGATTTAATGTTGATTGGGGATACGAACTATTATTTCCAATCGGTGCCGATTATCTGGACGGATGGTTCGATTGCGAACTTACAAATGTTAAAAAGTGTTCAAAATGCCTTTGATCAAATCATCATCTTGCGTTTCGTGTTAATCGCAGTAACCTTGATCGCCACGATCCCGATTGTTGCCTCCAGCCGTTTTCTCGAAAAACTTATTATTAATCCGATTACGAGCATGATCGCGACGATGAAAGAAATCATTCAAAGTGGTGAATTTAAACGTCTTACCATTCAAACGCATACGAACGATGAGTTAACGGATATGGGAGAAACGTTCAACCATATGGTTGATTTACTGGAAACGAATTACCAGAAACAAGAGCAGTTCGTTGCCAATGCATCCCATGAATTGAAAACTCCCCTAACCGTTATTGAAAGTTATTCCAGCTTGATCAAACGGAGGGGAACGGGAAATCCGGAAATTATCAAAGAAGCGGTTGAAGCGATTCATTCGGAAGCAAAGCGGATGATCGATTTAACCGAACAGCTCGTATTGCTCGCAAAACCGAAACAGCAAATGGATCTCCAATTCGCGCCTGTGGATTTGGAGCAATTTTTAACGAACTTGCATCAATCGCTCCATATGACTTACGATCGAGAAATTTCTTATCAAAGTCAGGATTCGGTCAAGGTTTTAACCGACAAGAAAAAACTGCAACAGCTAATCTTTATCTTCCTGGATAATGCCATAAAATATAGTGAAAAGCCGATCAGTATCATATCCGGACGAAACGAAAAAGAAGGCTTTATCCGCATTATTGACCGCGGGATCGGCATTCCGAAAGAAGAACTGGATAAAATTTTCGACCGTTTTTACCGGGTTGACCATGCCCGGACAAGAAAAACCGGAGGAACCGGACTCGGGCTAGCCCTCGCTCGCGATATCGCCCGAGCGATTAACGCCCGGCTCGATATTGATAGTGTCGTTACTGCCGGAACGAGTGTCACGATTTATTTACCACTAACTGAGGATGAAAACAATTTAGCGGACGAAATAAAGCGTGCAACAACTCATCCTCAACTGGATGAAGGAGGTGCCCCATGAAAAAATTTACCGCCCTCCCACTGTTCGGCGCCTTGATACTTTCTGCCGTGCTGTTTGTCGCTGTTTATTTTTTATTACGCCCTTCATTTGAAGTGGAGGCCTTATCTCTTCAAGAAGCAAAAGAAAGAATTCAGGAACTGTATCACGGTGAAGTGAAAAATATATCCGAAGACGGAGATTTTTACTTAGTGGAAATGGCCCATCCGAATGGCATCTATGAAATTAAAATGACTGCAAACGGCGAAATCCATTCGATACGCTGGTTAGAACAAACGAGCGAGCAAAAAGAAACACCAGCAGAAGAAAAAGTATTATCCGAAGAAGAAATCCGCACGATCGTGCTCAATTCGACGGACGGAACCATTCAATCGTTAGAAAAACTTGATAACAACCGGGTTCGGGTGATTGTTGAAGATAAAAACAATACGATCACGCTCGATATCGATAACAGAACCGGTGAGATTATTGAAAAGAAAACAGAACAAAAGAAAGAGCCAGCTCCCCAGCGAATTACTGAAGAAGAAGCGAAACAGTTAGCGAAAAAGATTATAAACGGTGAAGTAAAAAGCGTAAAACAGGAAATGAAAAATAATGTTACTTACTATCTCGTAGAAATCGCCACCGATGATGATACGGCGATCGTTCAAATTCATTCTGTAACGGGGAAACATTTATCGACCACCTGGATCGATGACGACGATGATGATATTGAAGATGATGATGATGACAATGATGACGATGATGATTAATCGAAACGATCAATTTCAGAACGAATTTGATTAAATGATGCGCGGTACAAATCGCATGGAGATGCATTTGTACCGCCGCTTTTTTAAATACGCAATTTTTCATGTTAACAATAAGTTATTTTTTCAATTAGTACCTAATTTTACTAATGGAAATAAAAATGTAGAACAATGAAATATCATGATTCATTCATTAAAATTCTCCAGGCAACTGCAAATACATATTTTTATTATGGTAGAAGGGATTTTTGTTTGCTTTATCTCCGTCTCTACAAAAGTCCATCAATTATCTAATCATGTATGCGAATAACTATAAGCAAATAGCAACAGTGCGGTTCTTTTCATGAAGTTCTACAATAATTCAAACACTTATGGTACGTTTTCGTTCGCTTTGGAAAAACGTTTGGTAGATAACAATTGCTACAAATAAACAAAAAGGACCGTTTCCAGAACCGGCCCATTTTTAATATCTTTCTAGAGATTTACCGTGCAATTGCTTAATTCGTATAGAGCTATATAGAACATCATGAAACGATTAATTTTACAAACTTCTCCGCCGCCGTTGTTAACCGAACAGATTTTAAATACGTAATACCGATATATCTTTTCGGAATCGGTTCAATAAGCGGGATTTCAAACAGGATCCCTTTTTCCAAATAATCTTTCGCAAATTCTTTAATAATACACGATATCCCCATGTTAATCCGGGCAAATTCCAGGACAAGATCGTATGAACCGAGTTCAAAACGCGGTGAAATCGTATACCCTTTTTCTTTTAAGTAATTTTCCACGTATTTGCGGGAGTTCGATTTCTTCTCTAAAAAGATCAAGGGTAATTTCAATAAATCATCAAAACTCACTTGCTTTTCCGTAAGTTTCCGGTATTTTTCCCCGCAAACAAAAATATCCTGAATCTCTTTACAGGGAATAACCTCTAAATGATCCTCGGCAACAGGTAAATTACAAATACCGATATCGACTTTCCCCGCTTTAATTAAATCGATGATTTCCAGGGTCGTCCCATTTTGCACTTCTAAATTTATTCCGGGATGCCGGGAATGAAATTCTTCTAAATAGGGCAATAAAAAATAACGGGAAATCGTATCACCAACCCCGATTCGCAATTGACCACTCGTTAACTTTTTAAAATCTGTCAATTTACTTTCTGCAGTATCGATCAAATTTAACGCTGTACCGACATATTCGTTCAGCATTTTCCCTTCATCGGTCAACGTTACCCCTTTGGGAGTCCGGTGAAATAGTTGAATACCGATTACGTTTTCTAATTTGGAAATCGCCTGGCTGACGGCTGACTGGGTCATATACAGCTCTTTAGCCGCCCTAGAAAAACTATGATGTTTACTAACCACATGAAAGATTCGATACAAATCTAATTTGATCATCATATTAGCTCACCTAATTTCACATATTATTAATATTAATTTTACTTATATCTAAATGTCAAGGTATAGTTAAAGTAGAGATAATCTTTTGTACATACTGTTAGTGAATACGTTATTGAGGTGAAAAAATTTGGAAAGATTAGTCGGAACAGTAGTTCGGGGCTTACGCGCACCGATTATTAATGAAGGCGATGATATCGTAGAAATTGTCGTCGATACCGTTTTAAAAGCGAGTGAAGCGGAAGGTTTTACCATTCGCGATCGGGATATCGTCACAATTACAGAATCAATCGTTGCCCGCGCACAAGGGAACTATGCGACGGTGGATGATATTGCAGACGATGTACGAAGCAAGTTTGGAAATGAGACAGTCGGTGTAATTTTCCCGATTTTGAGCCGCAACCGTTTTTCTTTAGCTTTGAAGGGAATTGCCCGGGGCGTGAAAAAAATCGTTCTCATGTTGAGTTACCCGGCTGATGAGGTGGGAAATCATCTCGTTAAAATCGATGATCTGGATCAAAAAGGTGTCAATCCCTGGACTGACGTATTAACCGAGTCTGAATTCCGGGAAAAATTCGGTTACACGAAACACCCATTCACAGGATTGGATTATATCGAAATTTATAAATCAATTGTAGAAGCGGAAGGCGCCGAGTGTGAAGTTATCTTTTCGAATAACCCGAAAACGATCTTGAATTATACGAAAAGCGTTTTGACTTGCGATGTCCATTCTCGCTTCCGAACAAAACGAATTTTAAAACAAGCGGGAGCGAAGAAACTTTTTGGACTGGATGATCTTTTAATAGAACCGATTAACGGGAGCGGTTTTAACGAACAGTACGGACTGCTCGGTTCTAATAAAGCGACTGAGGAAAGTGTGAAATTGTTCCCGAACAACTGTCAAAAAGTTGTAGAAGGGATTCAGGAACAATTAAAATCGATCACAGGAAAAAACGTTGAAGTCATGGTCTATGGAGATGGTGCTTTTAAAGATCCGGTCGGTAAAATCTGGGAGCTCGCCGACCCTGTCGTCTCCCCGGCATACACATCGGGACTTGAGGGCACTCCGAATGAAGTGAAATTAAAATATGTTGCGGATAACCTCTTCAGTCATTTACGCGGTGAAGAACAGCAAAAAGCCGTAGCGGAATATATCGCCCGTCTTGATGAAGAAAATTCCGGTGAAAAAATATCGGAAGGGACAACACCCCGGAGACTTACAGACTTAATCGGATCATTAGCCGATTTAACTTCTGGCAGTGGTGATAAAGGGACACCCATTGTTTATATCCAAGGATACTTCGACAATTTCACAGAATAAAAATACTACCTTTATCAGGTAGCTTATAAGCAATTATAATTCTTTTTTAATCGTTCAGGGCATGCCCTGAACGTATTTTTTTATCGAAAAGTTTTTAAATTGGATCGTTTTTCTGCAAAAAACAAGAAAAGAAAACTAATGAAATATAAAAGGCATGTAGCACCGAACAAGGAAAAAATACCCGGTGTAAAAAATGCATATGCACTAAAAGGAAACGTCCATAAGAATGCAATAATCATGAATAGCTTCCGGTCAGTTAACGCTGCAAATATTGCCAAACAGGCAGGAAGACAAAACACAGTGAAAGGAATATAATTAGGTTCTAACTTTATTGAAGAATACGGGTTGAAAAAATCAAAGATCACATATAAAACGATACTCGCTACTCCGGCAACAACCCCTAATATCCGTCCTGTCAATTTTATCCCCATCCCTCCCCTGAACGATTTAAAAGACTGATAGTACTTTTCTCCAAACCACGATTCTCTTCCTTCTTAATTTTTTTCGAAAAGTACCCGTTACATGATTTTCAATATATTTTATTCTCGCCCATGGACTTATTTTCGTTCTTCCTCCCCTTTTCCAATATGATTTACTTTTCTCATCAAATTTTAATCTTTCTCTCTCTTTTCTCTCATTTTCGCCGTTTATTATAAGAACTGTAAGATAAAACAAGGAGGAAAACAAAATGAACGTAAAGAAAAAACTTGTCATTGGCGCAATTGCCGTAGGAACGATAGTGGGAGGTGCCTTTGCCGTTAATGCTTCCAACAATGATGCAAGCCACAATAATCAATATCGAAATGCCGTACAGCAAGACGTAAACCGTACGATCACCATGGAAAAAGCAAGTCAAATTGCTCTTGCGGCTTACAACGGTTTTATTAAAGAAATCGAATTCGATAAGGAAGGAAATCATGCTTTCTTTGAAGTTGAAATGAAAACAAATGATGGGAAAGTCGAGTTGATTATCGACGCAGTAACTGGTGATATTCTTTCAGCAAAAGATAAGAAACAAGGTGACTTTTCCAAAGAAGTAGCACAATTTAAGAACACTTATATCGCCATGGACGAAGCAAGTAGAATCGCGCTTTCCGCCCACAACGGAACCATTTTAGAAATCGAATTGGATGATGAAGACGAGTTTATCCACTATGAAGTCAAAATGAAAACAGAAAAAGGGAAAAAAGAATTTTACATTGACGCAAAAACAGGCGACATCCTCTCCGAAAAAGAAAAGGAAGTAAAAAAAGCTGAAATTGCTAAAACAAAGAATGCTCAAATAAAGCAAAACAAAGTGGAAAATGACGATAACGATGATGCGGATGACCGGTATGACGATTCCACAAAAACAAAAGAAAGCAAAAATGCGGCAACGACCGTTTCACTGAATACATCCGATGACGATGCGGACGACAAAGGAGAAGTTAACGTAGAGCGTAAACGTGTCCGTGATGATGACGATGATGATCGTTGGGATGATGATGACCGCTGGGATGATGA
>CALGAD010000164.1 GCA_937951955.1 uncultured Bacillaceae bacterium | reverse complement strand
GAAAATTCTCACTATAGCAAACTGATTTTTCTAACGATGGATTTATTTCAGTTATTCAATCTGTATATAAAATGATCAAGTAAACATGAACAACATATAAAAATACTTAGAAAAGGAGAATTACGATGGCATCAGGTGTATTTGATAAAGCGGTAAACACGCTCAATAAAGTCGCTGAAAAAGTCAACAGTTTAAAATATATCATCGCGATTAAAAATACATTCGCAGGATTACTCCCGGTTATTATCACGGGTGCTTTCGCAACATTGTTCTCATCCGTTATTTTCGATGCGGAAAACGGATTGGCACAAATTTCCGCATTAAGCTTTTTGGAAAATTTAAAACCGATTTCGAGTACAATCAGTTACTTTACATTAAACTTCTTAACCGTTTACGTTGTCTTCCTTTTGGGAATCGAGCTTGCTAAACTGAATAATCTCAAAGGGGTTTTCCCGGGGATTATTGCAGTGATGTCCTATCTAACTATGAATCCAACATTCTTTGAATTAATTCAAGAAGATGGATCCAGTATTCTCGTGAATAACGTGCTGGCAAGACAGTATACCGATCCGAAAGGTTTATTCCTCGGTATGTTCGTTGCAATTCTTTCCATTGAATTGTATCACTGGTTAACGAAACAAGAAAAATTAAAGATTAAATTGCCTGACTCTGTACCGGCAACGGTTTCGAATAGTTTCTCATCCTTAATACCTACTATTTTCACTGTTGCTATCGTTGCAACCCTTGGTTTTGCTATTAAAGCTATTACTGGTATGTACGCCTTTGATATTATTTACTCTTTAGTACAAAGACCTTTAGAAGGATTGATTCAAGGATTACCTGGTGTCCTCATCCTCATGTTAATTGCTCAAGTGTTCTGGGTAATCGGTATTCACGGTATGCAAATGGTTAAACCGATTCGCGAACCGTTACTTCTTTCAGCTATTGCTGTTAATACCGCAGCCTTCGAGGCAGGAGAAGCAGTTCCGAATATCATTAACATGCCGTTCTGGGATATTTACATGACATTTGGTGGATCTGGTGCAACATTAGGTTTATTAATTGCTATTTTCTTAGTTGGAAAACGGGAAGACTATCGTCAAATTGCGAAAATTTCCTTTATCCCGGGTCTTTTCAACATCAATGAGCCACTTATTTACGGTTTACCGATTATGTTGAACCCGATTCTAGCTATTCCATTCATTTTGACACCGCTCGTAACAGGTACGATTGGCTATATCGCTACATTAGTCGGATTTGCAGGAAAAGCCGTTGTGATGGTGCCATGGCCGGTACCGGCAGTTATTAACGCCTTTATCGCAACAGCTGGTGATATTGGTGCTGTGATTACACAAATCGTATGTATTGTTGTCGCTGTATTAATTTATATCCCGTTTGTCAAAATCGCTGATCGCAATGCCAGAGTACAAACGGAAAATGAAGCTGCTTAATTAATTTATTCTAAATCAATTATCTTTAAATAGCAGGTAATATCTGTTTTAACAATTGATCGGATGAATATTTGTTTAAAATATAACAAATGAAAAGGAGAGAGTACCATGAGTAAAGTCAATATTATTCTCGTCTGTTCTGCAGGTATGAGTACAAGTATGATCGTTTCCAATATGAAAAAAGTTGTTTCTGAACGAGGAGTGGATGTCGATGTTACAGCCATTCCTTCAACAGAAGCAGAAAACTACATCGATGCAAACGATGTCGATGTTCTCTTGCTCGGACCGCAAGTTCGTTATTTAGAAAAACGATTCCAGGAGTTAGGAGAAAATAAAGGAATCCGTGTTGATGTAATCAATCCTCAACACTACGGAACAATGAACGGTGAAAAAATCTTAGATCATGCATTGGAATTAATTAAAGAATAATAGGTGGATGGTTATGGAAACAAATCTTGAAGTTGTTATGTCATTGATTATGAATGCAGGAAATTCAAAAAGCTTCTCCATGGAGGCCATCAAAGCTGCCAAAGAAAATGATTTTTCTTTGGCAGCCGAAAAACTAAAAGAAGCAGAAACGGCTATTAACGCAGCCCATAATGCCCAAACCTCCTTATTAACGAAAGAGGCAAGTGGCGAGAAAACCGAATTAAGCATGTTGCTCATTCACGGGCAAGATCATTTAATGAACGCCATCACTTTCCTCGATATTGCCAAAGAATTTGTTGAATTGTACGAAAAATTCAGCAGCGCATCACTCAATGTAGCGGAAACAAACTAATAGTATCTCTTAAAATTGGAATTTGCTGAAAGGTGATATAGATGATTAATAAAGACTTTTTATGGGGTGGAGCATCGGCTGCCAATCAAATTGAAGGAGCGTATTTAGAGGGAAATAAAGGGTTATCGAATATTGACCTGCTTCCCTTTGGTGAATATCGCTTACCGATCGCACGCGGAGAACGGAAATACTCTGATGTTCCCGAGGGCTTATACTATCCGTCACACGAGGCCGTTGATTTTTACCATCGTTACAAAGAAGATATCGCATTGCTTGCGGAAATGGGCTTTAAATGCTACCGTTTCTCCATCGCCTGGTCGAGAATTTATCCGACGGGTCTGGAGACCGAACCGAATGAAGAAGGGCTCCAGTTTTACGAAAATGTTATTGATGAACTGTTAAAATATAATATCGAACCGATTGTAACGATCAGTCATTTTGACGCACCGAAAGGGTTAATGGATGAATTTGGTTCCTGGAAAAGCCGGCGCATGATTGAGAAGTATGAAAAATATGCGATAACCTTATTTGAACGGTTTAAAGGGAAAGTCAAGTACTGGATTACCTTTAATGAAATCAATATGATCTTGCACAAACCGTTCACGGCTGCAGGGGTGTGGATTGAAGAAAATGAAAATCGGGAACAGGTGATCTATACAGCGGCACACCATATGCTCGTTGCGAGTGCTTTAGCCACGAAACGTCTGCGGGAAATTGACCCCGCTGCACAAATGGGCTGTATGTTAGCAGCAGGAGAATATTACCCGTATAGCTGCGCTCCGGAAGATGTTCGGGAGGCGCAAATTGCCAACCAGGAAAACTATTTCTTTATTGATGTACAGGCACGGGGAGAGTACCCGCGCTGGGTGATGAAGAAATTTGAGAAAGAAAATATTAAGATTGATATTACTGATGAAGATTTAACGATTTTAAAAGAAAATACCGTTGATTACATTTCCTTGAGCTATTACGCTTCCAGAACGTCCAAGGCGGATACAACGGGTGTGGATACGAATACAGGAAATGCCGCCGGCGGTGTCGTTAATCCTCATCTATCCCGCTCTGAATGGGGTTGGATGATCGACCCGGTCGGTTTCCGTATCACCCTCAACTCCATCTGGGATCGTTATCAGAAACCATTATTTATTGTAGAAAATGGTTTAGGGGCACGAGACAAAGTTGAAGAAGATGGTAGCATCCATGATGATTACCGGATCGCTTATTTAAGAGCACATATCCAGGCATTTAGAGAAGCGATCGTTGAAGACGGTGTGCCGATTATCGGCTACACATTATGGTCTGCCATTGACCTCGTATCCTCCTCGGAAGGACAAATGGAAAAACGGTACGGTCTCGTTTATGTCGATAAAGATGACAAAGGTGAAGGAACATTAAAACGGTTGAAAAAAGATTCCTTCTACTGGTATAAAAAGGTTATCGAAACGAACGGAGAAGATCTATCCCCCGATAATTTCCGGAAAAGTGAGTAAAACACAACTAAAAACTTTTCATTAACTTTAAAAGTGGTTGAGACAGCATGACAATGCTGTCTCAACCACTTTTTTATTTTGGTTGCCCAGGATATCTTTTAATTTCCCATTCTTTTACCCGAGAAAATGTTTTTCCCGGGTTATTTGCCCAGCGTTTTGGATATGAATAAATAATGGAAAATTCCTGGTTCATCGTATGAACGGGAAATTGGAGGATTTTGAGTGAGGTGGACGTGTGATGAATTTAATTCCTTATGTGATTGAACAGACGAATCGCGGGGAGCGGTCTTACGATATTTATTCCCGTTTGTTAAAAGACCGAATTATTATCATCGGTGATGAAATTAATGACCAGGTGGCCAACAGCGTCGTTGCCCAATTGTTATTTTTAGAAGCGGATAATCCGGAAAAAGATATTTCGATTTATATAAACAGTCCCGGTGGTTCGATATCCGCTGGTTTTGCCATTTTTGATACGATGCAGCTTGTAAAGCCGGATGTAAGCACCATCTGCATCGGCATGGCAGCGTCCTTCGGTGCGTTACTCTTGTTAGCGGGGACGAAAGGGAAACGGTGTGCCCTGCCGAACAGTGAAATCATGATTCATCAACCACTGGGCGGCGTGAAGGGACAGGCTACGGAAATTGAAATTTCCGCACGAAGAATTTTAAAGATGCGGGAACATATTAACAAGATCATTGCCGAGCGGACGGGTCAGTCTGTGGAAAAAGTAGCTAGAGATACGGATCGCGACTTTTTTATGAGTGCACAAGAAGCTCTCGAATACGGGATTATCGATAAAATCATTACCCGCAATCCGAAAGAGGAAGAATAAGCATAACTGTTGCCGGGTTTTGGAAACAGCAAAAAAATGGTCATGTTCAGTGAAGGACTACTGAACATGACCATTTTCATATCGGTATGAAATACGAAATTAAATATTTCTTTTCAGGAATTGACCGATTCGCTCGTAAACATCGGAAAATTCCTCCAGGTGCGTCCACTGTCCTAAAAAGCCATGGTTGGCTCCTTCATATCGCTTCAATTCGACCGGTACTCCGGCTTCTTTTAGTTTCTTTGCATAATATTCCCCTTCATCACGAAGCGGGTCCATTTCGCAAGTAATAACGAGGGCTTCTGGTAGATTGCTGAAATCCTTCGCTTTTACAGGTGAGGCCAGGGGATCATTCGGACTGGCATCGCCTTTTAAGTAGTGAACGTAATAATCAGCGAGTTCCTTTGACTCCAGACCATTGCCCTCGGCATTTTCAATTAAAGACGGATAGCGGAATTCACTGACGTCTAGATCTAATGAAGGATAGAAAAGTGCTTGCTTTGTAATGGTGAATTCTTTTCTTTCGCGCGCTAATAAGGAGACCGCTGCGGCTAAATTTCCTCCGGCGCTATCGCCAGCGACTGCAAGATTTTTGCCGTCACCGTTTATTTCTCTGTAATTTTCAGCTACCCATTTTGTCGCATTATAGCAATCCATGACGGCTGCCGGGAAAGGATGTTCCGGGGCAAGACGGTAGCCGACAGAAATGACTTTATAACCGGAAGCCACAGCGATTTCCCGGACAATCGGGTCGTGGCTTTCAATCGTTCCCGCGATGAATCCCCCACCGTGGAAGTACATTAATAGCGGATACGGTCCTTCTTTATGAGGGGTATAGATGCGGACAGGAATGTCCACTTCCGGACCCGGGATCGTCCGGTCTTCAATTTTGTAAACGGGCACCCGTTCTTCTTCCGGTATTAACGGCACGTTTAGTATTTTTCGCTGTCCTTCCGGGGTGATTTTCTCGTTGGGATCTTTCTTCGGTAATGATTGAAGGAATTTCTCAATTTCCGGATGTAATGGCATGACAATTCCCTCCTATATTGAGAGTTTGATAAAAGCATATTGAGGATGATTCTGAGGAGAATTAGTACCTACCCCTCATTCTACAGTGTTTATGTAAACGTTTCAATTTTTAATAGATGATTTTTTGTAAAAATCTGATTTTATTACAGATTCATAGATTACATATTTTAATACCGTTTAAAAGCGGGTTTTCATGCATGTTTCCCATAAATTCGGCAATGGTCCTAATTTTATTAGCAATCATGCCGATATAAAAGATAGGTATAAAGTTTCACAAACCTTAAAATTTAATAGGAAATTTTAATTTGATTTAGGAATAAAGCACCATTGCAATCGTGC
>CALGAD010000163.1 GCA_937951955.1 uncultured Bacillaceae bacterium | reverse complement strand
GGGTATTCCAAAGCTTCTCCGGATGAAATTGGAAACCAAATAAAAAGCGATGTTTTACAGATTCAAATGCTTCAATAATTTTGTCTTCTTTCGATAAGGCGGATATCATTAAATCATTACCTAAATCAGTCATCTGTTGCCGATGAAGTGAGTTAACAGGTAATATCTTTTTGTTTATAATATTAAATAAAATACTTTCACTATTAATTTCAATGTCATGAATGGTTTTATCTAATGAAAGCATTTTTCTTTCTTGAAAATGTTCGATATCCCCATTCGTGATATTTTTTAACGAGCCGCCAAGTACTTCATTGATCATCTGTGCTCCCCTGCAAATGCCGATGAGAGGGAGATCTTGCATTATTGCATATTGTATGATTTTCTTTTCTGTGATGTATCTATCTTTTGAAGTGGCTTCCAACTTTCCTAAATCATCGTTATTTAGGTGAGGGGAAAGATATCCCCCGCCAGTTATAATGAACCCATCTAAATGATCTAATATTGGAATGGAACCATCCCGAAAAACAGGAATTAAATAGGGTACCAAGCCAAGATGATGAATGATTTCCACGATATCTCGTTCTACATAAAGAAGCGGATGCTGCGGATATAGAGCATCCTCTTCGCCGTCATCAGCATGTACAGTAATTCCAATCGTATATAGCTTATTCACACCACGGTCCTCTTTTCATCATCTGATTTTTCAGTTGCATTGCTTTCGTTTGTAATCGTCAGCGTGTGATTTTTCTTTAAATAGATGCTGAAGATGCCTGCTAATATGGCAAGGGCCGCTAAGCGAATCGCCCAAGTCATTAAATTACCTGCAAAAACAGACAATGATTCACCAAAGGATCCTCCTGCGACAATTCCGATAAGAAACATCATCGCAACGATAAAACCGATAAACATGCTTAACAGAGTGATAAAACTGTACGTTTTTTCCAGTATCTTTGAAAAGCTATTCATGCAAACACCCCATCCTTATAAACCTAAAATCGGCAAAATCCCAGTCAATAAGATGATTGTCAATAAAATGTGGGCAAATATCCAAATAAGCGCGGAAATTGTCGTCTCTTTAAATTGTGAACCGGCAATTCCCATGGCGACATATAAACCAAGTGCCAATGGAGGTGTCATTCCTTCCAGTGCACCGGTCATCGCAGGCAGTAAAGAAGCAAAAAGAATTGGATCTCCTCCAAGTGTGGCAAAGACGGTTATCATAGTTCCGCCTAAAATGGCAATTTGAGCAGAACCTGGAAGCACCATGCCCAGCACCATAAATAATAGCGGCAATAGAATAATAATTGCCGGAAGATTAAATCCAAAGGACAGGATCCATTCTCTGACAACCTCTTCCATTTGCAAGCCGACGAAAATTTGTGAGATGGAGTAGGCCATGTATATCGTTACACCTATTGGCACAACTTTCATGATGGAATCCTTTGCCATATCCATTAAGTTGCGGAAATTGATTTTGTTTTGCGGCAACCCTTTTCTTCCAATAATCAACGCATAGCTTCCGGCTAATGCGGGAGTAAACATTAATACAGAGCTGGAGAAGGCGGCTGAACCATCTTCGCCCAATCTGCTAACGAGAAAATCTCCAAATTGTGCATCAGAAAATAATGGAAGAAAAATTAACAGGGGCAAAATTAATGCAGGCCATCCTTTTGCAAAACTAGCTTTAAATTTCGGCAATTCTTCCTTAGGAACGGGTTCTACTTTGTATACCTTGCATAAAATCCACAAGGTGACAAGGCGCTGAAGAAAAAACCAGAGTCCAACGCCATAAGCTAAAACCATCCAGCTGCTCATCGTCATACGATCTGGAAAAAGCTCGTTTAGAATACCGTAAGTTAAAATTACGATACCAGAAGGAGGAATAATATTTCCTAGCATACTAGAAGACATTTCGGTACTTGCAGCAAGGTGGGCTGGAAAGTTTGAACGTTTCATGGTTGGAATGGTAAATACACCAGTTGCTGCAACATTTCCCGGGCCAGTGCCGGACAAAGAAGCCATAAAGGTACTTCCGAGCAGTGCGACATATCCTGCACCACCTTTTAATCTGCCTACGATCGATAGAAGTAGATTAATGATGGAGTTTACAACTTTTGTATGGTCAAACAGGACGGCAATTACCATAAATGCAAAAATCGCATAAAACAGGGAACTGGTGGAAGGGTATAAAAGCGCTTCCAAAAATAAATCAAAAGATCCAGTTATGACTACAATAAATAAAAATGCCAAAGTCATAACTTCATAGAGCGGCCTTTTAAACAGTACAAATAAAACGGCAACAAACACTAACAGAGTGATTAAATAAATCACTTCAATTGGCATAACCTGTATTTACACCTCCATGAAATAGTCGTTTTTATCATAAACTGTTATTACAATTGTATAACAATAATCTGAAATGTCAATAAATTATAATAAAAAAATACGTATTAATTATTGGGAAAAGTATATAAGATGTAAATTTTATTGTTTTGGTATACAATTGTTATAACCTTAGGTTCATGCTGCGTTTCGTTCAAAAGGGGGATAGAATGTAATGTTAGATAGAAAGCTACAAATTCCATTATACGAACAATTAAAAAATAAAATTAAAGAAAAAATTGAGAGCGGGGAATTAAAACCGAATGATAAGCTTCCTTCCGAAAGAGAATTAGGGGAGCGATATCAAGTGAGCAGAATAACGGTTCGACAGGCCATTGCGCTAGCTGAACGAGAAGGATTGGTTTTGCGGGTACACGGGGTAGGCACTTTCGTATCAGCGCCAAAAATTAAACAAGAACTTCACACCATCGACAATTTTCAATCTAGTGTCCAACAGTTAGGATTGATCGCCTCGACAACAATTTATAAATATCATTCCTTTCCTGCTGACTTGCATTACTCGAAACTTTTGGACATCCCGCTGTTTCAGCAGGTCAGAAATCTCCAATTAATCGGTTACGGTGATTCCAGTCCCATCGTCTATTATAACACCTATTTTCCAGATGAATTGGGAGAGCGGATTATTGAATCGGCAAAAAACATAGCCGAAAAAGGAAAGCCTTTCTCCACCCTGGATCTATATGAATTTCACGAAGATTTTTTCCCTACCCATTCAGAACAGACCTTTGAATCTATTGTCGCAAATGAAGAATTAGCAGAAATATTGCAAGTAAAGGCAGGCTTTCCGGTATTAAAAGCAACTTCCCTAATTTATCAAAACGATACACCGTTGGAGTATAAAGAAGCTTATTACCGTGGAGATAAATATAAATTTAGTATTATTCGGCCGATCACGAATTAATGTATCGGCTATTTTTATTGCTTCAAATTAGTTGAAATATTTAGATAAATATTTGACTTATAACAGAAGTATGTGTATCATTGTTATAACAGGTTATAACATATAAGGAGGATTCTATGAAAAAAGAGTTGAGAATTGTGAGTCCCAACGGTCATTTAGGTTTTGCCCCAACTAAGGAAGAAAGCTTTTATCTTGCAAAAGCAACAAAACCTGATTATTACTGCTGTGATTCGGGAAGTGATGATATTGGTCCGACGGCATTAGGGTCCGATCGGTCTGTCAGCATGTATAGATGGCAGAAGCATGATTTGGAATTAATGCTGCTTGCAGCCAGAGAACAAGGGGTGCCTATGTTAATTGGTTCGGCAGGAGACACTGGAGCAAATAGCAGGGTGGACATGTATGTGCAAATGATTAAGGATATAGCGAAAGAGCATCGGCTGCCTCCTTTTAAAATTGGCTATTTCTATTCAGAAGTAGATAAAGATTATCTTTATCAAAAACTTGATGAAAATGTTCCGATTGAAGGTTTAGATAATCGGCCAAATTTAACGAAGTCAGATTTGGAAAAGACAGACAGAATTGTTGCGGTAGCAGGCATCCATCCTTTTATGAAATTGTTGGATCTAGGGGCTGATGTCATTATTGGCGGACGTTCCAGCGATTGTGCCATTTTTGCTGCGCCGGCCATTTGGGAAGGATTTCCAGAAGCGAATGCTTATTATTTAGGGAAAGTTTTAGAATGCGCATCATTTTGTGCGGAACCATATGGTGCCAAGGAGAGCGTTATTGGTACCATTACTCACGAAGATGTTAAAGTAACTGCCATGCATCCGGAACAAAGATGTACGGTTGCCTCTGTAGCAGGACATGCGATGTATGAGCGTTCCAATCCTTATTATGAATATTTTGCGGGCGGAATGCTGGATATGAAAAATTGTACGTATGAGCAATATGATGAAAAAACATGCCGTATAACAGGAGCGAAATACTATCCGGCGGAACAGATAAAAGTAAAATTGGAAGGTTCCGGAAAAGTTGGGGAAAAATTTATTGGAATTGCGGGTGTTCGCGATCCTTATACGTTACAGCATATTGATGATGTCATTCACTTCGCCCGTGCACAAACTGAAAAAGAATTCCAAGGGAAGGAATATCACTTACATTTCCATATGTTTGGAAAAAACGGTGTCATGCGGGAAATGGAGCCGGTAAAAAACATAACACCTCATGAATTAGGTATTGTCGTGGAGGGGATTGCAAAAGATAAAACCCTTGCTGAAGAGCTAACTTTATTTGCGACGAGACAAATTTTCTACGCCCGACTTCCAGAAGTAAAAGGTACTGCTGGAACAGCTGCCTACTTAATCGATGATGTCATTTATGCAGGGCCGTCCTATGAATGGACGATGAATCATACGGTTCCAGTGAAGGATCCGCTTGAACTTTTTGACGTTCACATAGAAGAAGTAAATTAATTTTATATGCTAATTGAGAATAGGAGGATTGAATTTGCAGAAGAGGAAATTATATGAATTGGCAAAGACTATTCGTTCGAAAAATGCCGGTCCAGATAAGATTACTTTTGATATTATTTTTACAGAAAAACAAACCTATGAATTAGTTTGTAATAGTAACGTGATTACGAAAAAGAGTATCGCAAATCTATATGGAATAGATGAAAACAGAATTACAGATTTTGTGACGTATGACCCGGCAAATGCCATTAAATTTACGATACAGCGAGATAAACCGAGTGGCAGTCCGGGAGATAGTGATATTTTCGGAAGTCAGCAATATGCCCCATTATTAGATTTGGAAATCCCGGTATAATAGAAATAGAAAAGTGGTCTTCACCAGGATGATATGCTCCCCCCTAAAGTAGACACTTAAAAAAGTAAAACTACTTTAGGGGGATTTTTATGCGTTTAAATAGTAAACATACAGCTGAAGATTTGGAACGCTATATTCAAATGTATTTGAAAGACGGAATAAGTTTTAAGGAATTAAGTGAAACATTTGGTTTATTACTAAGTGAATCTTCCTTTGATCAAAAGGTACTGAGGTATCAAACTCATGGTCTTAAAGGTATTCAAAAAAATCTAGAAATAATCATTATAGTAAAGAGTTTAAACAATCTGTTATTAATAAACGCTGGATTGTATAATTAAGTTAGCCACTAGCACATTATTTCAAAAAAATAAACAAGTCATGTGAATTCTGCTATATTGAAAGTACCAAACAATCCATATAGGAGTGAATTCACATGACTCAAGTAAATGATAACATAAACCCGAACAAG
>CALGAD010000162.1 GCA_937951955.1 uncultured Bacillaceae bacterium | reverse complement strand
AAAATAATTATAAAATTGACTGAATTAACGTAATTCCAATAATATAGTAATATGTCGGGGGATAAACCATTTTAAGAAATCGAATATAAGGGAGAGGAGACATGGAGGGATTAATCGGAGTACTTCACGAGTCACGGTGCAATGAGGGGAAAGATGGCGTTATTTTCGCTGAGATGGTTCAAACGAAATCCAATCATGTTCAGGGAAATTATCACGAATATCACGATGACTTTGTTTCATTAGGTACGAATATTTACATAGAAAATGCCACGCAATCGTTTTATGAGGATGGACGATATTGTATCGTTTTTCACGGAAAAATCGATAATATCCAGCAACTTGGCAATGAATTAGAGGGTTTGGGACATCAATTTACCGAGCATGACGAAGCGGAGATACTGCTTATTTTATACACGCTCTTTAAAGAAGAAATGGTGGATAAAATACGTGGATCATTTGTCTTTTTAATCTGGGACCGGGAAGAGTCTCAGTTATTCGCGGTGCGCGATCATTTCGGTATCAAACCCCTTTATTTTATAGAAACAGAAACATTTACATGTTTTTCAACGGAGAAAAAGAGTATACTCAAGGCGATAGACAGAGCGGGTATCGATCTAGTAGCACTGCAACATTATATGTCTTTTCAATTCCCGCCAGAGCCATACACGATTACAGAAGGAATTCAGCGTCTTTTGCCGGGACACTATTTGATAAAAAAGCCCGGGTATCCTGTAAACATCAAGCGATACTGGCAAGCCACATTCCATCCGGTCGAACAACCGGTGGAACAATGGGTCAAGGAGCTTCGGACGGTACTGAAGGATGCGGTCAGTGAGCAAATCCAACCGGATGAAAAAGTAGGCATTTTTTTATCAGGCGGTATTGACTCAACACTGATCACAGCTCTGGCAAAAGAAGTGCATCCGAATATACAGACGTTTACCGTCGGGTTTCGTCGCGACGGATTCAATGAATTCGATGCTGTAGAAGAAACCATTCATCATCTAGGGATTGCCAATGAATGTTTGTTAATTGAACCGGGGGAATTTGTCAAGGAACTGCCGAAAATCATCTGGCATTTCGGGGATCCGTTAGCGGATCCGGCAAGTATCCCCACGTATTTTCTTGCTAAAATGGCAGCGGAAAAGGTCGATGTTATCCTTTCTGGAGAAGGGGCAGACGAGCTGTTTGCCGGTTATGAAATTTACAAGGAGCCGAAGTCCCTCGCCGTTTTTCAGTTTATTCCGCAGCCTATGAAGCGGATCTTACGCTGGATAGCCGAACTCATTCCCGATGGGATAAAAGGAAAAAGTTTTTTCATCCGGGGGACGACGCCACTAGAATACCGGTATATCGGCAATGCGAAAATATTCACTGAAGAAGAAAAGAAAAGAATTTTACATTCATACCGGGAAAATGTTCATTTTACGGATATTACGAAGCCTCTTTATCAAGAAATAGCGGATTACAGTCCGATTTGCAAAATGCAATATATCGATATTCATACCTGGCTTAATGGAGATATTTTAATGAATGTGGAACGGATGACGCGAGCTCACTCTTTACAATTACGAGTGCCGTTTTTATCGTTACCGGTTTTTGAAGTGGCAAGAAAAATCCCCGATTCCTTAAAGATTGCCCGGGGACAGACGAAATACCTTTTGCGCAAAGTGAGTAAAGGTATTGTTCCCGATCATATTGTCAATAGAAAAAAGCTCGGGTTTCCCGTTCCGATCCGTCACTGGCTGAAGAATGAACTTTATGATTGGGCATTAGAAGTTATCGAGGACAGTGAGACGGACGGCTATATTAATAAAAAATATTTGTATTCGTTACTGGAGGAACACCGTCAGGGGAAAAGGGATCATAGCCGGAAAATTTGGACAGTTCTTTGTTTTATGGTCTGGCACGGGGTGTTTTTCGAGGAAAAATATGCATTTGCGGAAGAGAAAGTTACAAAACGTTTAAGAATTTAAGAAAATGTCGCCCCAACCGAGAAAGGGGGCGACATTTCTCATTGCTTTATTAGTCGGTATCTTCTTTACTGGTGAGTTTTTTATAAATTTGTGCTTTTTCTGCATAACTTTGTACGATCCGTTCCATTTCTTTCCGATCGGCATCGGTCAGTTCCCTAACGACTTTTGCCGGCCGTCCGAAGGCTAATGTATGGGGCGGGATCTTTTTCCTCGGGGTGACCAGGCTGCCGGCACCGATAAAAGCACCTTCCCCGATTTCTGCGCCATCGAGAATGATGGACCCCATTCCGATTAAGGCATTTTTACGAACGATGCAGCTATGTAAGGTGACTTGATGCCCTACTGTAACATGATCTTCAATGATTAAAGGAAGATTTGGGCTCTGATGTAAAAGGCAGAGGTCTTGAATATTTGTATATTTCCCAATTCGTGTCGGGGCAACATCCCCGCGGATCACCGTTTGAAACCAGATGCTCGAATAATCACCGATTTCCACATCTCCTGTAACGGTAACAAAATCGGCCAGATATGCGGTAGGAGCGATTTTTGGATAAACACCGTTGAAAGGATAAATTTTGTACAAATTCATCTTCCTTTCTGTATTGAGTGTCTTACTTCTCATTTTATAAAAACTTGACTCTAAATCCATCGATATCAACTTTATTTGGTCAGGCAATCATTTTTCGATATAATAACAAGTTAATGAAAGTTTCCTGATTTGACAATAGTCGTAGATGGAGGTTAAAGGCTTGAAAACCCCAACAAATCCGTTTGCGTTGATGAAACAGTGTTACCAAAATGTATTTCCTGCAGTCAACCAGGAACTTGCTTACTGGCAACAGCGGGCGCTACAAATACCCGATCACGAATTGAAGAGACAGGCATTGGCAAGTATCCATAACAAAAGATTTCACTGTGAGGGTGGTGCGATTTTTTCGCTCCTTGCGGAAACGAATACCGCGGACATACTCTCCTTTATCGTTTCTTACCAAACGATTAGTGATTATCTCGATAACTTATGTGACCGGAGCAACTCATTGGATCCAAAGGATTTTCGGGCTTTACACGAAGCGATGGAAGATGCTCTGAATCCGGATGCGGCTTTACGCAATTATTACCGCTATCGAGCTAATCAAAATGACGGTGGGTATTTACATGCACTAGTGACAAATTGTCAAAGGGTTTTACGGAATCATGAAAATTATGCTTTGATCCGTCCGTATCTCATCGAATTATGTCAATTTTATTGTGATTTACAGGTTCATAAGCATGTAACGAAAGAGGAGCGGGTTCCACGTTTGAAAAACTGGTTTCAGCAATACCAGCGTCGCTTTCCTGATCTGTACTGGTATGAATTTGCCGCCTGTAGTGGTTCGACATTAGGAATATTTTGCCTCGTTGCCACATCTTGTCGCCACGATTTTCAAGCAAGGGATGCGGAAAAAATCTATTCAGGTTATTTTCCGTATCTCCAAGGTTTACATATCATGCTCGATTATCTCATTGATCAGGAAGAAGACAGGCAGGGCGGAGATTTAAATTTCTGTTTTTATTATCCGGATGAAGCCGTGCTTTTGGAACGGCTCAAGATGTTCGTTGAAAAGGCAGATGACTACACGAATCAAGTTCCCCAGCGGGAATTTCACAAACTCATTCATCGCGGTTTACTCGGACTTTACTTGTCCGATACGAAAGTGACCATGCAACCGGATGTCCACGAGATCGGACGCCATTTAGTCAAAATGGGTGGAAATATCAGTATCTTTTTTTATCTCAATGGTAAGGTGTATCGAAAATGGCGCAATTACCTGCTCAGTCGCAATAGCAAAGAACAGATCCATTAGCCGTAAAGGCCATTTTCGATTTTCCCTGCTTTTTATAAAGAGTTCCGTGATGATAAAAACTGTAAAAAATTTTATTCCGTTATCTTTTCGATTGCGATTAAAAAGGGCGGATTGTTTTTTTGGTTAATAAAGCGATACTGGAGGACTTGAAAATCCTTTTGATCCAATTGGGAGACATAGTCTAAGACAGCGGATTTTTCTTCTTTACCGCCTTTATGTCCATGGTAAATCACAAGGACAACGAGCCCGTTAACGGTTAATATATCCAATAAATTTTTCAGGGCGTGAATCGTTGTTTCCGGTTTGGTAATAATCGAATGGTCGCCTCCCGGTAAATAGCCGAGATTGAACACTCCGGCACGGATTTTGCCAAACTCTTTCTCCGGTACGCATTGCTTGATATGTTCATGTCCTTTTTGAAATAGGGTGACTTGCCTGTCCAGCTGGTGTGTTCTCAGTAGCCGGGTTGTAGCTTCGATTGCTTGTTGTTGAATATCAAAACCGTAAACTTTACCATCAGGTCCGACACATTCGGCAAGAAATTTTGTATCATGTCCATTGCCGACAGTAGCATCGATTACGATATCTCCGGGTTCAATTGCTTTTTTTAACAAGTGGTGGCCAAATGTAATGACTCTGTCCAATCTCATCCTCCGATATACTCCTTCCCAATCGTGTCTTTTTGCTGCGAAAATATCAATAACATCCCCATTGTAACACGATTAAGGACACGAAAAAACGGCCCTTGCCTTTCCAATTTATTGACAGAAAAAATTAATTAACGCCGAGAAATAATAAGAAGGACCATTCAAATAGGAGGGGTGAGATGACAACAAGAGACGCGCTAGAAAAGTTTATCATGGAATGTGAACAAACGCTGGAATATGCGCGAGAACAGCTCATAGATGGTTTACGGCAAGAGCATTACAATGACATCGAATATACGAATGCCCAGCAAATGTTAGAAGATCGCTACAGTGAATTAATGGCGATCTACCGCAGTGCCAATGCCCAACAGCGCGAACGGTTAGATCGGATGCGCTATGCAATCCAATCTTTGCAAAACGAAATGATCTTAACGGATCATTAATCATCATTGTTGAGAAAAAAATATAAAATCGGTGTGTAAATCGTGGATCTGCCCCGGGCAGATTTTTTCATTTTGTTTGGCGAGTGTACGTGAATCGTCATCAGGAATGGAAATATGGTATGGTGAATAGCAAGCAGGGCACTTTACGTATTACTTTCTTATTTGAAAAGCATTGCACATGTTGTTGAGCAAACGATATAATGTTCAGGAAGTGTCAGCATTTTTCACCAAAAGAGGTGTTTATTTTGCCTAGATCGATGTGGATCTTATTAAGCGGTATGATGATCAATATGATTGGGAGTTCCTTCTTATGGCCGCTGAATACGATTTATTTACACGATTATTTAGGTAAATCGTTATCACTGGCAGGATTTGTGTTGATGTTGAATTCCCTGGCTAGTGTCATCGGGAATTTTCTCGGGGGTTATTTGTTCGATAAAATCGGGGGATATAAATCCGTTCTAATTGGCGCGATCATCTCCCTCGGTTCATTAATTGGCCTTACTCTTTTTCATGGCTGGCCCCATTATGCCGTATTTCTCATTATCGTCGGTTTCGGTTCCGCGATTGTTAATCCTGCGATGTATGCACTAGCGGGAGCAACATGGAAGGAAGGCGGACGGAGTACGTTTAATGCGATGTATGTTTCCGCCAATGTCGGCGTGGCGATCGGCACCGCTGCCTGTGGTTATATCGCTTCCCTTTCCATTGTGTATATTTTCCCTGCGAATATGCTTTTATATGTCGTGTTCTTTTTTATTGTCATTTTCGGTTTTAAACGATTGGCAGGGGATGCCGATGTGACTGCAAGACCAGCACGAAAGATGGCAGGAAAAGGTATAGAACGGCTGAGCAAAAGCATAATCGCACTGACCATTGTTTCCATTGGTTATGTGATTGCCCACATTGCGTATTCCCAGTGGCAAACGACGATAGCTACATATACCCAGGAAATCAATATTTCCCTGGAACAATATAGCTTGTTGTGGACGACAAACGGTGCTTTGATCGTATTCGGGCAACCATTCATCGCATACATTAACCGGACGGTGACGAAAAAATTAAAAAGCCAGATTATGGTCGGTTATATTATCTTTATGGCGGCGTTTTTTATTGCTTCCAAATCGATTTCCTTTACCGGATTTTTAACCGCAATGATTATTCTTACCGTTGGTGAAATGTTCGTCTGGCCAGCCATTCCCGCGATCGCCAATGATCTGGCAGAGCCGGGGAGGTCTGGATTTTACCAGGGCTTTGTAAACGGTGCGGCAACGATCGGCCGGATGATTGGCCCGGTACTTGGTGGTGTGGTTGTCGATTATTTTGACATGAGTGCATTATTTACTCTTTTGCTCGCTCTCTTTATCATCGCCATCGTCTCGACACTCATTTATGACCGCGGACTGTTCTATAAAGAAAAACGTTCGAAAACGACCGAGTTACTTTAAAAAGCTTATGGTTTAAATGAGTGCAATCTCGATAAAAAATGCAGGTAATGCCTGTTCACGTTCTTTATGAAGTGCTCGCCATAATGGATAATGAATCACGTGATAGGTCTAAACTTGATTATCCGTATGTCCGAAAAGAAAGCAATGTATAATTTTCATACATTTGGTTAATAACTTGGATAATTCCATTGAAAACAATGTTTGTTTTATCATTCATTTCGTAAAATGGATCCGATTTTACCATTTCATTTTCATGGAATAATGTTGAAGTCTTGCACTTTTGGTTAAAGTTGCATATAATTATTTTTAACAAATCCGTAAAATTATCCGGAAAACTTCTGGCTTAGGGAAAAGGAAATATTGGAAAAGCTTTGAGAAGGAGTAGTAGTGATGAAGCCTGTTAAGAGAGTCGGCGGGTGGTGCGAGCCGATCAGGAACCATCACGAACTCGCCTTTGAGTTGTAAATGTGAAATAGTAGTAGCATTTACCGTCCACTATCCACGTTACGGATAACGAGTGAATGCGTTATTTTCGCATTAACTTGGGTGGTACCGCGGGAAATATCTCTCGTCCCAAACGATTGGTTTAGGACGGGAGTTTTTTTATTGCTCTGTATAAAAAAACAGGAAAGGGAGGAAAGCAATGACAACTTACAATCATCGCGAAATCGAAAAGAAATGGCAAAAGTACTGGCTCGAAAATAAAACGTTCAAAACGACGGAAGATCCGGATAAGCCCAAATTTTATGCACTGGACATGTTCCCCTATCCGTCAGGAAGTGGACTGCACGTAGGACATCCGGAAGGTTATACAGCTACGGACATCGTCTCCCGGATGAAGCGGATGCAAGGGTATAATGTTTTGCATCCGATGGGCTGGGATGCCTTTGGATTGCCGGCCGAACAGTACGCTCTCGATACGGGTAACGACCCGGCAGAATTTACAGAAAAAAATATTCAAAACTTTAAAAGACAAATTCAATCCCTCGGCTTTTCTTATGATTGGGACCGGGAAATTAACACGACGGATCCGAAATATTATAAATGGACCCAGTGGATTTTTGAAAAACTTTATGAAAAAGGGTTAGCTTATGAGACGGAAGTGATGGTTAACTGGTGTCCAGCACTAGGTACCGTTTTAGCGAATGAAGAAGTCATAGACGGTAAAAGTGAGCGGGGCGGTCATCCGGTTTACCGGCGCCCGATGAAACAGTGGGTCCTAAAAATTACCGAATATGCGGACCGGCTTCTGGAAGATCTGGAAGAACTTGATTGGCCGGAAAGCATCAAGGAAATGCAGCGGAACTGGATCGGTCGTTCCGAAGGGGCAGAGGTTACTTTCAAAGTAGATGGCAGTGACGAAGAGTTCACGGTCTTTACGACCCGTCCCGATACGTTGTTTGGTGCAACGTACTGTGTACTCGCTCCGGAACATCCGCTTGTTAAGAAAATTACAACATCGGAACAAAAGGAAGCAATTGAAAACTATTTGAAAGAAGTCGAGAAGAAATCCGATCTGGAGCGAACCGATCTCGCCAAGGATAAAACGGGTGTCTTCACCGGAGCGTATGCGATCAATCCGGCCAATAATGAGAAAGTGCCGATCTGGATTGCCGATTATGTATTGATGACTTACGGAACTGGGGCGATCATGGCGGTTCCAGCCCATGATGAACGGGACTGGGAGTTTGCGAAGAAATTCGACCTACCGATTCGGGAAGTCGTTCAGGGCGGAAATGTGGAAGAAGCCCCCTATACAGGCGATGGCGTGCATGTGAATTCCGGATTTTTAGATGGCTTGAATAAAGAAGAAGCGATTGAGAAAATGATCGCCTGGCTGGAAGAAAACGGCCTCGGTAAGAAGAAAATATCGTATCGCCTGCGCGACTGGGTATTCAGCCGGCAGCGGTACTGGGGTGAGCCGATTCCGGTAATCCACTGGGAAGATGGAACGCAATCGCTCGTTCCAGAAGAGGAATTACCATTAGAACTTCCAAAAATGAAACAAATTAAACCATCCGGAACAGGAGAATCGCCGCTTGCCAATGCGAAAGAATGGCTCGAAGTAACAGATCCGGAAACGGGTAAAAAAGGTCGCAGGGAAACAAATACGATGCCCCAGTGGGCGGGCAGCTGCTGGTATTACTTGCGCTATATCGACCCGCATAATGATGAAATGCTTGCCGATCCGGAGAAATTGAAATACTGGCTCCCTGTTGATCTTTATATCGGTGGAGCGGAACATGCCGTATTGCATCTTCTTTATGCACGATTCTGGCATAAATTTTTATACGATATCGGTGTTGTACCGACGAAAGAACCGTTCCAAAAACTATTCAATCAGGGTATGATTTTGGGCGAAAACCATGAGAAAATGAGTAAGTCAAAAGGAAACGTCGTCAACCCTGATGAGATAGTCGAAAAATATGGAGCGGATACTCTCCGTCTCTATGAAATGTTCATGGGACCGCTCGATGCGGATAAAGCCTGGTCAACGACAGGCCTGGAAGGAGCACGGCGCTTCCTCGACCGGGTATGGCGTCTCTTTACGGATGAAAACGGCAAGTTAACCGATAAAATTGTTGATAAAACTGGTGGACCGCTGGAAAAAGTCTATCACCAGACGGTCAAGAAAGTGACCGAAGATTACGAGAATCTCCATTTCAATACAGCCATTTCGCAAATGATGGTATTTGTCAACGAAGCGTATAAGCAAGAGGAGCTACCTCGTGTCTATATGGAAGGCTTTGTGAAACTGCTCAACCCGATCTGCCCGCACATAACCGAAGAGTTGTGGGAAATGTTAGGCCATGAAGGGACGATTAGTTACAGCGAATGGCCGACATATGATGAAAGTAAACTCGTTGATGATGAGATTGAAATTGTCGTACAGGTAAATGGTAAAGTTCGCGACCGGATCGTTGTTCCTGTAGATATGGATAAAGAAAAGTTGGAAAAACAGGCTCTCGCATTAGAAAAAGTACAGGCACAGATTGAAGGGAAAGAAATCCGGAAAGTGATCGTCGTGCCGAAAAAACTCGTCAATATTGTTGCAAATTAATGACAATCCGTTTCCCCCTGGTTCATGGGCAATTTACCAGGGGGTTTTTATTTTTGTTTAAAAATTCTGATAAGGGAGACAATAATTAAAAAAGTCATGCGGAGGAATGTATATGCTTAAAGTCAAGCTTTTTGATTTTGAACATGAAAAGGATCTCGAAGTGGCGGTGAACCGGTTCTTAAAGCAAATCGATGAGGATCAACTAATCGATATCAAGTATAATATCGCGGCTATTAGCGAGATGGAGGATGAACAGATTTATTGTTTTTCGGCCATGGTTATTTATCGCCAATAAAAAACATTCCTCGAAGGAATTGCACGAGGAATGTTTTTATTTTTATGTATCTTACAAGTCTATTTTTTTGGCGATTCACTGGCATACTTACCGGCATTCATCCCGGCGATGCGACCCGTAACAAGGGCGGCCGTGATATTATATCCGCCGGTATATCCGTGTATATCCAGGATTTCACCGCAAAAGTATAAGCCGTTCTTTTTCTTTGATTGCATCGTTTTCGGTTCGATTTCCTTTGTAGAAACCCCGCCTCCGGTGACAAAAGCTTTATCCAGTGGGAGAGTGCCATTGACTGTAAACTGGAAACTTTTACAAAGATGGACGAATTTGCGGATTTCTTCTTTAGACAGTGCATTCATTTGTTTATCCAGATCGATACTTGCCTGTTCAAGGAGGAATAATAAATACCGTTCAGGAAGCAATCCTTTTAAACCGTTTTTTACCGCTTTTTTCGGTTCTTCGTTAATCATGGTTTGCACTGCTTGAAAAAGCGTTTCTTCATTTTGTTTAGGAAGAGCATCTAATTTCATAATTACCCGATCCAGTTGCCATTTTTTCATCGCCTTTACAACGAATTGACTGCACCGCAGTGTCGCCGGACCCGAGATGCCGAAATGGGTGAAAATCATATCCATTTGATGGGTAATAATCGCTTTACCTTTCGGATTGAGTACGGAAAGGGCGATATCCCTTAACGATAAACCCTGGAGCTGTTTTTGGACGATAAATGACTCATCGGAGGTTAGCGGAACTTCTGTCGGATAGAGTTCCGTGATCGTATGACCGGCTTTTTCGGCCCAGGGGTATCCGTCACCGGTGGAGCCTGTCCGGGGTACTGACTTTCCGCCTACTGCCACTACGACGGCTTTCGGGAAAATGCGTTCACCATTTTTTAACAGAACCGATACGACCTTTTCATCGTCAAAATCAATATCTTCCACCGGACATTCGGTACGGATCGTGACATCCAATTCTTCCAGGCGCCGGATTAACGCTTGCGCTACGGATTTCGCATCGTTACTCACTGGAAACATACGGCCGTGGTCTTCTTCTTTTAACGGTACGTCGAGATTTTCGAAAAAGCGGATAATATCTTCGTTATTGAAAACCGAGAAGGCACCGTATAAAAACCGGCCATTACCCGGGATGTTTTTAATCAGTTCATCGATGGGAAGGCGATTCGTTACATTGCACCGGCCTCCCCCGGATATCGTTAATTTTCTTCCTAATTTATTACCTTTATCGACGAGCATGACCTTTGCTTTCGTTTCTGCTGCTGCGATGGCGGCCATCAGTCCAGAAGGACCGCCACCAATGACGAGAACATCGATTTCCATTGTTTCACCTTTCTTTTTTTATTGAGTGGGAATTTTTTTGAACAAGAAGAATTGTATCATATGTAATGGGAAAATTTTTGCTTAATTTGGTGCATAAACGTACGAAAATTCGACATTTCGTTAAAATCTCATTGGAAATATAAAATAAAACATGTAAACTACAGTTAGTGCGTTATTTTCTAGACAACAAAACTTTACAAACAGACGAATATGTAGGAAGGGAAATTGCATGTCATCATCTAGTAGTTTAATCAAAGGGACCTTTATTTTAACTTTAGGTACATACATATCAAAGTTGCTCGGATTATTTTATGTGATTCCGTTTTTCGGTTTAATCGGTTCGTACGGAGCCGCGCTCTACAATTACAGTTATATTCCGTACAGCATCTTTATTAGTATTTCGACAGCCGGTGTACCTTTAGCCATTTCCAAATTTATTTCAAAATATAATGCTCTTGGTGAGTATCGCGTCGGACGAAAACTATTTAAATCGGGGATTTTCGTCATGATGGTCACCGGTTTTCTTGCCTTTTTAACGCTTTATTTTATGGCACCGATTTTTGCCGAATCGATTGTTGTTGACGATGAGCAAATTACGAACTTAAATGAAGTAGTCAGTGTTATTCGTGCCGTGAGCTTCGCCTTACTCATCGTACCGATGATGAGTCTTGTTCGCGGTTTTTTCCAGGGCTATAAATCGATGGGCCCATCGGCTGTTTCCCAAGTTGTGGAACAGATCGTACGTATTGCCTTTCTTTTAATCGGTACATATATCGTTGTCCATGTTATCGGGGGAACGATTGTCCAGGCTGTCCAGGTGGCTACGTTTGCCGCATTTATTGGTGCTTTGGGCGGTATGGCGGTGCTTGTCTGGTATTGGATCAAACGGCGTCCTTATTTAAACGCCATGCTCAAGGAAGACCGCGGCGAAATCGATCTCGATTATAAAGAAATGTATAAGGAGATTATTATCTCCGCCATTCCTTTTATCGTCGTCGGCATTGCCAATCCCTTGTTTCAAATGGTCGATGAGTTAACTTTTAACCAGGCGATGACCAATATTGGTAAAGCGGCCGTTTCTGACACGATGTTCTCAATATTAAACTTTAACTCCCATAAAATCGTTATGATTCCGGTATCGCTGGCGACTGCTTTTTCCATTACTCTCGTACCGATGATCACCGAATCCTTTGCCAGGGGTGATGTCGGGCAAATGCATCGCCAGTTGAACCAGACGTTTCAAGTGTTATTGTTTTTAACATTACCGGCTTGTTTAGGGATTTCGATATTGGCAGAACCGATTTATACATTTTTCTACGGTGCCAATGAACTCGGCGCCAATATCCTGCAATTTTATGCACCGGTTGCGATCTTATTTGCCCTGTTTTCGGTTACGGCGGCGATTATTCAGGGACTGAATGAGCAGAAGTTTACAGTATTCAGTTTATTGCTCGGTTTATTGATTAAAATGTTAATCAATATCCCGCTGATTGAACGATTTGAGACAAAAGGCGCCATTTTAGCAACGGCGATTGGTTATTCCATTGCGATTATCATTAATTTGTTTGTCATTTACCATTATGCTCGCTATCCGTTTCATCTCGTTATCCGGAGAAGCATCTTTATCGCAATCCTCTCCTTGATCATGGGAGGTGCAGTCGGAGTTTTATATAAAGTGCTCGCGCTGTTCTTATCACCGGAAGCCCGCATTCCATCGGTTGTTCTAGTTCTTATTTGTGCTGTTGGTGGGGCGTTTCTCTATTTTGTTCTCGCCTGGCGTTCGCGACTCGTTCAGTTTTTATTCCCGGCGCAGGTGAAAAAATTAAAAGAAAAATGGGCATCTCACTAAAAAGCAAAACTTCTCCATATATTATGATGGAGAAGTTTTGTATACTGGAAGATAAAAATGAGGATACCGGTCAGGGATCCTCCTTTTCTATTCTTTCCTTAGAAGCCGAGACGTCTTTCGACCCGCGTTAAGCGTCGATCTAACTGGTTAACTTCGTTTTGTAAACGATTGACTTCCCTTTCTAGACGATTGATTTGTCTTTCCAAACGATCAAACTGGCCTCCACCAGGAAAGCCGGGGAATCCAGGGAAAGGGAATTGTTGTTGCCGGTAGTAATCATCAAAATCCATTGGATACATCGCCATACCTCCTCAACATATTTGAAATAGTGTATGTTGAAAATGCCTAAAGGGTAAGGGTATTGGCCCATTTATATGATTACCGATATACTTATGTATTTAAAAGAAGCGGAAGGTGTGATCATTTTCATGCGGATAGATAAATTATTAGCGAATATGGGATACGGTAGCCGAAAAGATGTTAAAAAGTTAGTGAAAAATGGTGCGGTGACGGTGAATAATGAAATCGTCACCGACCCCGGGAAACATGTCGATCCGAATGTCGATCAAATTGTTGTCTTCGGTGAAGAAATAGAATACAAG
Organism: uncultured Bacillaceae bacterium; assembly: GCA_937951955.1. GTDB lineage: Bacteria > Bacillota > Bacilli > Bacillales > Caldibacillaceae > CALGAD01. Next base: position 6,429 of record CALGAD010000162.1, on the reverse strand, counting down.
GAATTTATATATTTTATGATGAATAAACCGAAAGGAGTGCTTTCCGCGACCGAGGATATCGCACAAGAAACGGTGATCGATTTACTCCATCCAGATGACCTTCATTACCGCCCGTTTCCCGTTGGCCGTCTCGATAAAGATACGGTCGGTTTATTATTGTTAACGAACGACGGTCAATTGGCCCATCATTTACTTTCTCCGAAAAAAGAAGTGGAAAAAACGTATTTTGCGATCGTGGACGGTCCTGTGGATGAGGAGGATGTCAAGCAATTTCATGAAGGAGTTCGTTTAGATGATGGCTATGTAACAAAACCAGCCAAATTGGAGATTATGAAGAGTGGTACGGTCCGGTCAGAGGTGCTGGTAACCATTACCGAAGGGAAATACCATCAAATTAAGCGAATGTTTGCTGCAGTGGGAAATCGGGTCATCTATTTAAAGCGATTGTCGATGGGACCGTTAAAACTGGATGAGGATTTGTTGGAAGGAGAATATCGAGAGTTAACCGAGGAGGAAATGGCCTTATTATTGCCGTATAAATCATAAGACAAGAAAAAATCGCCACACAGGCGAAGGAAATGACTTCTTTAAGATATTTTTACTTTTTTATTTGTTGTTGTCCATTTACCTCTTTTGGGGCTTTTAACGAGACCATTGTAAGCCAGAACATTTAAATCTCGCTGAATCGTTCTTGACGTAATGCCAAACTCATCTACAAGCTCCTGGGTTGTTACGGTACCTTTTTCTAAAATATACAGGTACACGGATTTAATTCGGGTTAACATGCGATCCGTCGAATTGTTCAAAACAACACCCCTAACGTATGAATTTTTTAGCAAATGGCAACAAGTACATTCATTCTGCGAAAGTTGTGATTACGTCTATCATCTCCATCAAAAATTTTGTTCAATTGTTATAATTTAGTATATATCATTCAATATGAGTTTTAAAGGATTACAGGCGAAATTGGACGAATCGACAAGAAATTTTAATGAAAAGTTTACAAATCGTAAAGAATTTGAAATAATTCAGTGTTTTAAAGGCAAAATGCGATAGTATTTTACTATTTACAGGTTTACAATAAAATCAATATAACATTTAAGGAGTGAAAAGGTTGCAAAAAATCGATTGGTATCAAGAAGTTTTAAAAAGAAAAGATGCATTGTTGAATGATTTGCAAGAGCTTATCCGAATTAAAAGTGTCTACGATGAGACAACGAAAAGTCCGGAGGCACCTTTTGGTGAAGGGCCGAAAGAAGCATTGCTTTATTTGCTAAATAAAGGAAATGAACATGGGTTTGCGGTGAAAAATGTCGATCATTATGCCGGCCATTTAGAAATGGGATCCGGAGAAGAACTCGTCGGCATTCTCGGTCATGTCGATGTTGTTCCGGAAGGAGATGGCTGGACATACGACCCGTATGGGGGAGAAATTCATGATGGGAAAATTTACGGGCGTGGAACTGCGGATGATAAGGGACCGACAATGGCCGCCTTTTATGGCATGAAAATTGTGAAAGAACTCGGTCTGCCATTATCGAAACGGGTACGCTTGATTATCGGCACCGATGAAGAAAGTGGCATGAGATGCGTGCAGCATTATTTCCAAAAGGAAGAAATGCCAGATGTTGGTTTTGTCCCTGATGCCGATTTCCCGATTATTTATGCAGAAAAGGGAATTGCCAGTTTCGATCTCCTTTACGAAAACCATGTGAATGCTGAAAGCAATCTGGAATACCAGGTGGTCAATTTTGAAGCTGGTCGCAGATACAACATGGTACCGGATTTTGCCCGTGCGGTTATTCGTTATCAAGGTCATCCAGAAGATTTAACCGAACATTTTAGCTCCTTTTTACAAAAACATCATCTAACCGGTGAAACATCGGTTGAAGAAAATACAGTCACCTTAACCGTTCGTGGTGTATCGGCCCATGCCATGGAACCGGACCGGGGAGTGAATGCCGGGCTATATTTAGCGGTCTTTTTAGCTGATGAAGATATTGATAGCAAAGCGAAAGGGTACTTTACATTTATTAAGGAGAAATTGTTCCAGGATTCACGGGGGCGTCGATTGCAAATTGCGTATCAGGATGAGGAATCCGGTGAACTGACCGTAAATGCGGCGATTTTTTCTTACGACAGTGAAGGAATGGGTAAAGTCGGTCTGAATTTACGGTATCCGGTTACTTATGATATGAAACAAGGTGCAACAAATATGGAGGCAGCCGTTAAGCCGTACGGTTTTTCAGTAAAAACGATCGCTGATTCCAAACCACTTTTTGTAAATAAGGACGAAGAGCTCATTAAAACTTTACAGAAAGTTTATGAAGAACAAACGGGAGAAGAAGCCACATTGTTATCGATAGGTGGAGGTACATATGCCCGTCATTTGAAAAAAGGGGTTGCCTTTGGAGCGATGTTCCCTGGACGAGAAGATGTGATGCATCAAAAAGATGAATATATGTACATTGACGATTTATTAAAAGCCACGAGCATATATGCCCAGGCCATTTATGAATTAGCGAAGTAATTCGTGATTACCTGCTAAAAGTTCTGTAAGGGATATTATAGAGAGCAAACCGGGATGGACCTATTTTCTCGCGCTTCAAGTAGGGATTTGGGCTATAATTACAAATAGTTACGCAAAGTATTCAATTTAGACCATACAATAGTGATAAGTTACGAATGAAGGGGGAAGAACGATGAGTCTTGTTCTTTTTAATGGGGAAATTGTCGAACGTTTTGCGGTGAAAATCGATTTTGAGGATCGGGGATATCAGTTTGGCGATGGGATTTATGAGGTTGTGCGTGTTTACAATGGGAAACCGTATTTATTAACGGAGCACATCGATCGGCTTTACGCCAGCGCAGAAAAAATCATGATGCAGATACCTTATGAAAAAAGCGAGCTGGAACAAAAACTACGCACATTCTTGCAGCAGTCGGGAGCGGGAGACTGCAATTTATACATTCAATACACAAGAGGAATTGCCCCGCGCCGGCACGATTTTGAAATAAATATGACTGGCAACCTGATTGCCTACTGTCTTCCGGGAAAAAGTCCCGTTAGGGAAATGGAAACAGGTGTTAAAACTGTATTGGCAGAAGATATCCGTTGGTTACGTTGCGATATTAAATCCATTAGCTTGCTCGGTAACGTGCTGTTGAAACAAGAGGCGAAGAAAAAGGGCGGCTTTGAGGCGATATTGCACCGGGGTGAGACGGTAACCGAAGGGAGTTCATCGAACATCTGGATTGTAAAGGATGGAGTTTTAAAGACCCATCCGGCCAATCAATACATTCTAAACGGGATCACACGGCAGCGGATTATATACCTTTGTGATCGGGAAGACATCGATTATCAGGAAGTAACATTTACGGTATCCGACTTATTCGCTGCAGAAGAAGCTTTTCTTACGAGTACGACTGCGGAAGTTACCCCGATTACGTTAGTGGATGATACGACCATTGGAACGGGCGAACCCGGTCCTGTCACAAGAAAACTGCAGCAGCTTTTGCGAGAAGATATAGCGCAAGCTTGTGGTACAGTTTCCTTAAGCTAAACGGAGTTCGGGAAAATTTAATGATGGGTTGAAAACGCCGATACTATTAAGTAGATTGAACTTTTCCAAAAGCAAGTACCAAAAAAGGTAAACTTTGCAGTTTTTCAACATAAACCGTTCGATGTTGTGTAAAATAAATGGAAAATAGCTGCAGAAGGGAAGCTTTATGAAAACACATTATTTCATTGCTGTGAAAATACCCCACCATGAAAAGAAACTTTTATATCACTTTATCGAAAAGAGAAAAGCCGATTATTCTTTTAAAAACTGGGTTCATCCAGAGGATTATCATATTACGTTAGCTTTTTTAGGCAATGCCAGTAAAGAAGAACTCGATGAAGTGATACGCGGGGTGCATGATATTTTACAACATGAAAAAAGTTTTCCACTAACGGTACGGAAACTCGGCATTTTTGGTCAAAAAACGCGGCCCCGTGTCTTCTGGGCTGATGTTTATCCATCGGAGCCTTTAATGCAGGTTCGAAATAAAGTGTTTGATGTTTGTGAAAAAATTGGCTTTGTTCTGGACAAACGGCCCTTCCGTCCTCATATCACCCTGGCCCGAAGATGGGTCGGGGATGCCAGTTTTTCCGAAAAATTATTGCTTCCTGTTACACTGGGGGAAGGACAATCCCTCTCTTTTTCTGTAGAGGAAATCGTGTTGTATAGAACGAATCCGCAGCGTACACCTAAATATGAGGAGATTCATATTTTTCCACTTGGTGATTGAAACAACAATGGCAATATCATTTTTACCTGGATTGGTGGTCGATATTTTCATGGGGCAAATCATTAAATTATACGATTATATATCCCGCTATGAACAAAATGTTTATCACTACCCCGCCCGGTTCATCGGGTTAAAAAGGAAACAATGGGAAGCATTAAAACACCATTGGGAAAATGGCTCCCTGATTGAAGATGGACGTGAACAAAGTATAAATTTTTTATCAGAACAGGAAACGGAAGAAAAAAGCAATCGCTTTCGTCGTCTGACACAGTTTATCCAAAAGAGAAAAACTGGCGAAGACGGAAACGCGTGGAGAGATTCTCTGGAACAAATAACTCAACCGATACAACCAAAATCGATCGAGGAATTAAAAAGATACTTTTTAGATGAGTTGTTTCATGTCCAGCTTAAATGGGCAAGCTCCACGATAAGTCAAAAATCTTATCTTGACTCTTCTTTTTTAAGAGAATGGCAGTTAAAGTTTTTTGCCCAGCGGTTTCCGGATACTTTTCTTTTTCTATATAAACCGGTTTTCCAATTTAAAAAAGCACCCGTTGAAGTGGAAACGATCTTGCTTACACCAACGGAATGTTATTGCATCACGTTCCTGGAAAATGATGCCGATACAGTTTATATTGGTTCGGAAGAGCGGTTTTGGGAAGTCCGGGAATATCAAAAGGTGAGGAAACAAATTAATCCGACCATATCCTTAAATCGCACGGAAAAAGTGATAAAAAGTATTTTTGCAGTCAAAGATATCGATTTTCCAGTTTCCAAAATCCTCATTACTAAAGAAGGATATATTGATTATCCATCAGCTCCTTACGGCTTGACGATTATCGATAAACGGAATTATGAAGATTGGTTCAAAGAGATGCGTTCTTTCCGTTCCCCGCTAAAGTACGATCAATTAAAAGTGGCAGATGCCTTGCTTTCCTTTTGTAAAACTCAGGCGTTTTTACGTTCTGAATGGAATGATTGATAACGGGAAGAAAACTATGAAACTTGCAAAAATAAGACAGCAGAATTGAGTGAAATAGAATGGAACTTCATTTTATTATTAACCCCGTAGCAAAAAATGGCTACTCTATCAAAATCTGGTCAAAAATCGAAAAGGTATTGCAAAAACATCAGTTTTCTTATCATTCCTATTTTACGGAAGGGCCTGGTGATGCAGTTCGGTATGTGGAGAAAACATTAACAAACGCAGCTGAAACTGTTTTCCTTATTGCTGTTGGCGGCGATGGAACAATCCATGAAGTTGTAAACGGAGCGTATTCCTTTAAAAATGGTATTGTCGGTTATATCCCTGCCGGTTCGGGAAATGATTTTTCCCGGGGATTTCTCATCCCGAGAAACCCGAAAAAAGCATTACAGTTTATTTTGAATGGGATAGCGGAGAAACGACGGGTGGCGATTGCCGATGTCGGTCAATTTGCAACGAATACGGCAAAAGGTGTCTTTGTTAATAATTTGGGATGCGGTTTCGATGCTAAAGTTGTCTATGAGGTGAACCAATCGCGAACGAAAAAATTTTTCAATCGCCTCGGTCTGGGCAAATTAACGTATGTTTACTACTTAATAAAAGAACTATTTGCCTATAAGCCGACCGATGTCACGGTGCATGTCGATGGGAAAACGAGCCATTTTTCCCGGGTCTGGCTTGTCACGGTAGCCAATCATCCTTATCTCGGTGGTGGTATGAAATTATTACCGGATGCAGACCCACAGGATGGCCAGTTCAATATCATCATCGTCCATGATATTTCGCGTCTGAAAATTTTAACTTTATTTGTTTCCGTTTTTTGGGGTGGTCATGTTGGTTTGAAGGGCGTTACAATATTAAAAGGGGAACAGATTCAAATAGAAAATGATTCCTCAGTTTATCAACATGCAGATGGAGAATATATCGGTAACGGTAAAGTGGATATTCAATTAAAAAAGAAGGTTTTACCCGTGCTTTCCATGAGTAAACATACAGTCAATTTCACGACTTCCGGGGAATGGGAACATCAGGAATTTTCTTGTTAAGGGTTGAAAAATAGGTGATAAACCGCTACAATCAAAAAGTCATTATTTTTATTTTATATATTCTATTTTATAATAGTAGTAGAATGTTTTCTTAAAAACAATATT
>CALGAD010000161.1 GCA_937951955.1 uncultured Bacillaceae bacterium | reverse complement strand
CTTTTATTCGTATTTTATTTTATTGACGGTTTCCCAATCGAGGCGTTTAATCACTTCTGTCAGTAAACGGACCGTATTTTCGTAATCGTCCCGATGAATAATTCCGGCATGAGCATGGATATATCGTGTAGCGATCGTTACGGCAATGGACGGTGCACCGGATTTCGTCACATGGATGGCTCCGGCATCGGTACCTCCGCCGGGAATCCACTCATATTGATACGGGATATTTAATTCATCCGCAACATTGACGATAAACTCCCGCAATCCTTTATGGGAAACAAGGGAAGCATCATAAAGCACGATTTGCGGCCCATCGCCAAGTTTACCTCTGGCATCCTTATCGGACACTCCCGGTGTATCCCCCGTCAAGCCGACATCCACAGCAATCCCGATATCCGGTTCAATTTGGTAAGCAGCTGTTCTAGCTCCGCGCAAACCGACTTCTTCCTGCACCGTACCGACACCGTAGACGATATTCGGATGGTTTTCGTTTTGTAAATTTTTCAAAACACCGATTGCTACTGCCAGTCCTGCCCGATTATCCCAGGCTTTGGCCAGCAGTCTTTTTTCGTTTTTCATCACGGTAAATTCAGAATATGGTACGATCATGTCCCCTGGTCGGACGCCCCAGCTTTCCGCCTGTTCTTTACTTTCTGCACCGATATCGATAAATAAATCTTTTATATCAACGGCTTTTTTCCGCTCTTCTGGTTTCATAATATGTGGCGGTTTTGAGCCGATTACGCCGATAATTTCTTCACCTTTCGAAGTGACGATGACAACCCGCTGGTTCAATAATACATGGGAAACCCAGCCACCCACTGTTTGGAAACGGATAAACCCTTTGTCATCAATTTGCGTGACTAAAAAACCAACTTCATCAAGGTGACCGGCGATAAGAATTTTCGGTCCGTTTTCTTGACCGGTCTTTTTCGCAATCACGCCTCCAAGCCCATCATGGGTGATTTCATCGGCATAAGGTGTTATGTACTTCTTAAACACATTACGAACTTCCCCTTCATGGCCGGGGATGCCTTTTGCGTCTGTTAAATCTTTTAGCATTTGTAAAGTTTCATCCATAATAATTCCTCCTCTATAAAACAATTATACTCTTATTCTAAAATAAGCGTAAAGGAATTCCTCCATGAATATGATAATAATAAATTTGCAATATCTTTTAACAATTTTTAATATTGTCTTTACAAATTTGTCCTAGTATAGTAATAAATAAAAAAAGGAGGTCGATCAGTTATTTTTCTATAAAGAACGTTCCTGATTGATTGAAATGAGGCAATTATTATTTTACTATATTCATGTTTGCTAATATTATAGTATGATATTTTTCGGACTTATTGAATATATGATTCATTGAATGGTTTTCGATTATACCGAGGGGGAAGAAAATGAGAATTGCTATATTTACAGATACGTTTGCACCGGATGTCAATGGAGTTGCCCGAATTTTATCCCATTATACCAATTATTTGGAGGAAAAGGGAATCGAATTTATCGTCTTTGCTCCGAATAATAAATCGAGTGAACCGTTTTCCACCCATATCAACCGGTTCATGAGTTTTCCCTTTTTTCTCTATCCCGAATGCCGGCTGGCGCTACCGAATTTCTTTAAAATTAAAGCGAAGTTAAAGGAATTTCAACCGGATATCATTCATATTGTCACCCCGTTCAATATCGGGATGTGCGGTCTACGCTATGCGAAAAAATATCATGTTCCTGTCGTCGGTTCATACCATACGAATTTTGATCAGTACCTGGCCTATTACGATTTACAGTTTTTAAGTAAATTCTTTTGGAAATTTATGCGCTGGTTTTATCGGCATTTATCGTTAACCTTTGTGCCGTCTCAAGATACCCTGGACCAATTGAGAAAAATGGGCTTTACGCGTATGACGATCTGGGGAAGTGGCGTCGATTGCGAACTGTTCCATCCGGACTACAGCAAAGATGAATTGCGGAAAAAATATCAGATTGAAGAGCCTTTCCTGTTATCTTACGTGGGCAGACTCGCACCGGAAAAAGAAGTCGCTACGTTAATGAAGATCGCCCGTTCGTTACCACAGGAAGTAAAAGAAAAAGTCCACTGGTTAATTACCGGGGACGGACCGAGTAAAGAAGAAATGGAACAAATGGCACCGGAAAATATGACCTTTACCGGTTATCTGGACGGAAAAGAATTAGCCCATGTATATGCAGCCTCCGATTTATTCATCTTCCCATCGGTCACGGAAACATTCGGCAATGTCGTCCTGGAAGCCCTGGCAGCGGGAACACCGGTGATCGCCGCGAAAGCCGGTGGTGTGAAACATATCGTTCAGCATGAACAAACAGGCCTTCTTTGTGAACCGCGCAATATCGAGCAATTTATCGCGGCAATTACGCAATTAATAAACGACCATGAATTAAGAAAAGAAATGACGAATCAGGCGCGGGAATACGCCTTAACCCAAACATGGGATATTATTTTCGACACACTATTAAGCCATTATGAACAAATCGTCAATCAAAAAACACTGCTCTATGCTTAAATTTTTCTCCAGAAAAGGCTCCATCCCACATCGGGAATAGAGCCTTTTTCTTAATAACCTTCATCCTGCCTCTGATGATTCACTTCGTTTTTTGCCAAATAGGCTTGCTCGATATCAGATTCCGCAAAACCTAAGGCTTCCCCTAACTCAAAAAATACCGTCATCAAATACCAGTAAGCTTCTTTGGAACGGTTTTGTTTCAATTCATTTATAGCATAGACCACTTGTAAAAATAGCCCCGTCAAAGTCGTAGCTTCATGATTGACCGTAGCAAAATGCGGGATATCTTTATTCAATTCAAGTTCGAGTCCCAGTGATAAAATAAAATGAAGACCGTCCACATACTCTTCTAAAATCGTTTCTTTATCTGCGGGCGGTTTGTTACTCCAATATTTAAAGCAGCGTGTCTCATTGGCGAGCTCACCAATTTCCACATATAGCGCAAGAACTTTGTCCATAAACAAATCACTATCTTCCAGACCGTGTTCATTGCGAATTCTGTCATCTAATTGTTGCTGTAACGCAAATAGTTTGTCCAGATTCATCATCTTCACCCTTACGTATTTTCTATACTTTTCAATTATAGCAAATGCATTCTTTTCTGAAACCTTTTTTTAAGTAAATCGTATATAATGGAATGAGAACAGGCTTGATTGAAAATCTTTTATATTTGTTAGATTGCAAACGGAGGGCTGAACATGGGATTATTCATCCGCATTGTACTAATTGCAGCGATTGTACTATTGATCATCAGCGGGATACGCTATCTACTACATCCGAAACGGAAGCTTGAGCTTGCCCATGAACAAAAACGCTTTTACTTTTATGACGATACGAATAATGTACGCAAAAATTTTTTGATCACGTATAAAGGTGCATTATTTGAAGGAGAAAAATATTTAGGCACGACCGAAGATGCTTTTGATGTTGTCTCCATCTTTGTATTTCCGAAAGACGTCGGTTCGTTAAAAGGTTTAACAAGAGAGGATTTTCGTAATATCGAGGAAAGCATCCGGAAAAATTATCCGAATGCCAAGATCGACTGGAAAAGTCCGATTAAAGAATTTCTGGAAAACGATGATAACCGTCCATTTTAACGGACGGTTTCTTTTATGGCTTAGAAAAAATCTTTCCATTTAATAATCACCAAACGTTCCCGGAAAATAAAAATAAATAAAACAAGGAGAAAGAAAAATATCACCAAATTTACGGGTGAGAGAAATTGCAGCGAACGTCCCAGGCATGTATAAATCAGGACAGCGGGAATATTCGTCAAAATGGAACTCGTTGTATATTCACTAAAACTTTTTTTCCGTTCCATCAGCAATAAGTTAATCAATTGAAAATGCATGAAGGGAACGACTTTCAAAACGGCAATCTGTCCGACCGTTAACCGGGTATACGCACCAAATCGTTTCCTTTTTATTTCGTAAAATCGTTTACGAATCCCCGGAAACAAATCAAAAAGATGATAACTGATAAAGCAAGAAATTGAAAGACCGATCAATGAAAAAATAAGACCGTATAAAGTTCCGAATAAATAGCCACCGGCCATACAAACGATGAAAACAGGGATAAACAGGAATTGACGCATGATATGTACAACAATAAACACTACGGGAGCAAGAATCCCGCTCGTTCCGATAATGGAGATGATCATATCTGTCTGCTCGTTCATGTTGCTACCTTCCCTTTGTTCATGATGCCGCTCGTGCAAATAAACCTTACTACTAAACTATACAAAGGGAAGTTCAGATATGATTTTATTTTGTCCGCGATTTAGAAGAAGCGGAAAATTAGCCACCATTGCATGACAGTCAGTAGCGGGAGGCCGAGATAAAACTGGATATGTTTCGTTTTATGGCGAAACATATACATGCCCAAAGTACAGCCTGAAGCGCCGCCAAATAAAGAAACCGCCCAGAAAACTTTTTCTGGAATGCGCCATTCTTTGCGCCGGGCTTTCCGTTTATCGAGACCCATTAACAAAAAACCGATACACGATAGTGTTGCGACTACTTGAAAAATCATTCCGTTAATCTCCTTTGTTGTTCACTCGAACAGTTCTTAAATTATAATTTTCTTGCAAAAAATAAATTTCTATTTGGAAATTCATTCTGTTTCTGTTTGTAGTAATCCCCCGTAAGAGGGAGCATCCAATGGTGTGTGCAACAAATCCACTCCGACCGTTTTTTCCAAAGTTAAAACCATCATCCATCGCACGTCATATTCTCATCGATATTGAAATCCACATGATAGACGGGGATAATTTTTTCATTGATCGTTGTGCAAGTTAGCAACGGATAATTTAAATAATAACAACTGGTTGAAACGGAATTCCCCCGCCAAAACAATTATGTTAACACTACAGAGTTTTTACCATCGTGTAATAGCTGCTGCCAGGTGGGTAATCCTTAATTTCACCTGCAATTTGATAACCTTTCTTTTCATAATAGGAACGGGCTTGAAAGTCAAAAGTCGTTAAAAGGGCTTTTTTCGCACCCATAGTTTTGGCAAGCTTTTCCGCTTGTTCCATTAATTGCCCACCCAGTCCTTTTCCTCGATACTCTTCTTGTATCCAAAAATAATTAATCTCCATCCAGCCCCAATATACTTCAGCATGTAATCCACCGATCAGATTCCCAGCATCATCAGAAACAATGAGATTTATGGGCTGGACCGCTCCTTCCTTCCGTACTTCCCGATGATACAAGGAATGTTCATCATTAAATTCCCGAATTTTTCTTTGCAAAAAGGAAGCGAATTCTTTGTCCTTTTCAAGCGAAACTTCTATTTCATATTTCATATCCAGTTTCCTTCCGTTAATCGTTAATTGCCCCAGTATCCCATGCGTTCAAAAAGGAAAAACTCTATTTTCAGAGGAAACAACGGTTTATTTTAATTGAAAAAAGCAGTTCATTCTTACGAAAGAATGACTGCTTTTTCCATTACTTATTTAATTGGGCTTTCGCTGTTTCAGCTAATTGTTTGAAAGCTTCTTGATCAGAAACAGCAAGGTCTGCTAACATTTTCCGGTTTACTTCAATGCCAGCTAATTTTAATCCGTGCATGAACCGGCTGTAGGAAAGTCCGTGCATACGAGCTGCCGCATTGATACGGGTGATCCAGAGTTTCCGGAAGTCCCGTTTTCTTCTCCGGCGATCCCGGTATGCATAATTTAAGGATTTCATGACTTGTTGATTTGCAACTCTATATAAACGATGTTTCGAACCGTAATATCCTTTTGCTAATTTTAATATTCTTTTCCGGCGTTTACGTCTTACTGTACCACTTTTTACACGTGCCATGTGAGTTCCCTCCTAGGTAAAATATATTGAATTATATCATGTGTTTAATACGTTTGAAGTCAGATGGATGAACCATTCCGCTCTTACGTAGTTTCCGTTTTTGTTTTTGTGATTTATTGGCGAACAAGTGACTTGTATATGCATGGGAACGTTTAAATTTGCCAGTACCTGTCTTTTTGAAGCGCTTTGCAGAAGCACGGTGAGTTTTCATTTTTGGCATTTGTTTTTCCTCCTTATGATTCAAACCTATTTTTCCGCTTTTGGTGCTAAAACTAAGAACATATTTTTCCCTTCCATTTTGGCCTTCGATTCAATCACAGCTATATCTGAACACTCTTCGGCCAGGCGATTGAGGACCCGTAAACCGATATCTTTATGCGTGATGGCTCGACCTCTAAAGCGAAGGGAGGCTTTCACTTTATTTCCCTTTGTGAGAAACTTCCGGGCATTTCTCAATTTCGTATTAAAATCATGTTCATCAATGGTGGGGCTGAACCGGACTTCTTTAACAGCAATCACCTTTTGATTTTTCCGCATTTCCTTTTCTTTCTTCTGCTGCTCAAACCGATATTTGCCGTAGTCCATGATTTTTGCTACCGGCGGCTTTGCTTTCGGTGCGACCAGCACAAGATCAAGATTGCGGCGTGCGGCAATTTCCAGTGCTTCCTGTTTGGTCTTGATTCCGATTTGTTCTCCATTTGCATCAATGACACGAAGTTCACGAGCACGAATGCTCTCGTTTAAAATGGCCTCTTTGCTAATATTCAAACACCTCCAAGAGATTGTCTTGAATACCGGAATTGGCGGATAATCTATATCAACCGAATTTTGCGCATAAAAAAATGCAGGCATACAAACACCCGCACAGTTCCTTCGTATCCAATTGTAGATACGAATATATCCTGAAGTTGTAACCTGTTAACAGCATGCATCATGCGTCAACCAGGTGAGAAGCGGGTGCTTCTACTTATCCTCCAACCGTATTCAATTCGTTATAAATATAGCATAGAAGAGGCCGCGTGTCAAACAAGACCACGAAAAACAACAATTCATAATATATCAAATGACATGAAAAAATGCAAGGATAAAATTCGAACCAAAAAACGGATGCGTCAAGCGGGAACGATTTTGCTTGTTCGAGAAGGCTGTACAATAAAAAGGGGCTGTCCAAAAAGTCGTATTTTCGACTTTTGGATGCCCCTTTTGTTAGTTCAAGAACCTTGATATATCAACACTCTGGTTTAGTTCAACTTGATGTAATTTTACTTTTCGGACAGCCCTCGTTAATCAAGAATCGTTTAAAAATTCACTTCTTCTATGATTTTTTCCAGGAAGTCATTAAAGGAAACCGTTTCTGATTTTTTCTCACCATATTTCCGGACATTTACCGAATTCGTTTCGATTTCCTGTTCACCGACAACGAGCATATACGGAATCTTTTGGACTTGTGCTTCCCGGATTTTATAGCCAACTTTTTCACTCCGGTCATCAAGTTCGACGCGAATTCCCGCAGCTTTCAATTCGTCCGTCACTTTTCTGGCATAATCGTAATGATGTTCCGGTGAAACTGGAATAACCTGAACTTGAACCGGAGCTAACCAGGTCGGGAACGCTCCTTTATATTCCTCAATTAAATAGGCAACAAAGCGTTCCATCGTTGAAACGACACCGCGGTGGATAACGACCGGACGGTGTTCTTTACCGTCTTCTCCGATATACGTCAAATCAAAACGCTCAGGCATTAAGAAGTCAAGCTGAACCGTTGATAATGTTTCATCCTTACCTAAGGCTGTTTGTACTTGAACATCCAGTTTCGGTCCGTAGAAGGCCGCTTCCCCTTCTGCTTCGTAATATTCGAGCCCTAAATCATCCATCGCTTGTTTTAACATGCTTTGGGCTTTTTCCCACATTTCATCGTCATCATAATATTTTTCAGTATCTTCTGGATCCCGGTACGAAAGCCGGAATTTGTAATCCGTAATATTAAAGTCTTTATATACCTCGATAATGAGCTGAACGACCCGTTTGAATTCTTCTTGGATTTGATCCGGTCTTACAAATATATGGGCGTCATTTAACGTCATGCCCCGTACCCGCTGCAAGCCAGAGAGTGCCCCGGACATTTCATACCGGTGCATCATCCCGAGTTCCGCAATACGGATCGGCAGCTCCCGATAACTATGGGGTTTATTTTTATAAATCATCATGTGGTGCGGACAGTTCATCGGGCGCAGGACGAGCTGTTCACCGTCCCCCATATCCATCGGCGGGAACATATCATCTTGATAATGATCCCAGTGACCACTTGTTTTATACAGTTCCACATTGGCCAGCACCGGTGTATAAACGTGGTCATACCCGAGTTTCACTTCTTTATCAACGATATACCGTTCGATCGTGCGGCGAATCGTTGCCCCTTTCGGAAGCCATAGAGGCAATCCTTGACCGACGAGTTCGTTATTTGCAAATAGCTCTAATTCTTTTCCGAGTTTGCGGTGATCCCGTTCTTTCGCTTCTTCCCGCATTTTTAAATACTTCTCTAATTCGGACTTTTTAAAGAACGCCGTGCCATAAACCCGGGTTAACATTTTGTTATTGCTATCTCCGCGCCAGTATGCACCGGAAATACTCAATAGTTTAAACTCTTTAATTTTACCGGTGGAAGGAACGTGTACGCCCCGGCAAAGGTCAACAAATTCCCCCTGTTTATAAAGGGTGATCGGTTCTCCTTCCGGAATATCGTCGATTAATTCCAGCTTATATTCATCACCGACTTCTTCGAAAAATCGTTTCGCTTCTTCACGACTGACGACTTTTCTTTCAATCGGTAAATTCTCATTGATGATTTTTTTCATTTCCTCTTCAATCTTCGGCAAATCTTCCGGCGAAATCGTCGCATCGCCAAGATCCATATCGTAGTAAAATCCGTTTTCAATAACCGGACCGACGCCAAATTTTACATGTTTATATAAGCGTTTAATGGCCTGTGCCATTAAGTGGGCGGTGGAGTGCCGTAAAATTTCCAGCGATTCAGCATCTTTTTCCGTTAAAATTTGAATGGCTCCATCTACTTCTAAAGGGGTTCTTAAATCGACAAGACGGTCATTGTATTTCCCGGCAATGGCCCGTTTCTTTAAGCCAGGACTGATTGAAGCTGCAATCTCTTCTGTCGTAACCCCTTTTTGAAACTCCTTCACCGCACCGTCCGGAAATGTAACTTGAATGACATCCGCCATACTTTTCCCTCCATCAACAATTTTTAAAATAAAAAAACTCGCCCCTCAAAGTAAGGGACGAGTTGTGTACACGTGGTTCCACCCTAATTCCCGCAAAAGGCACAAATTGACCTTGCGGCTTCATTAGGATAACGGTTTACGCCGTCAACCATTACTCGAATACTCTTTCACGGTTGAAGTTTGAAGGTGGTGAGTTTTTAACACGTGTTAGAAAGCTTCCACCAAATGCTTTCCTCTCTGGAAACCGTTGTTAAAAACCCGTGTCCTTCGCATTACCTTTTTTTATACGGTTTTTTAGTTATAAAGTATTATAAAATCTTTCTTGAGAAAAAGCAAGAATCCCTTTGTCTTTTTGCATCTTTTATCCTTTTGCCCAAATTCAGGCAGTTTCTTCCATGACTTGCTTCATTTTCGGTCTTCCTGTTAATGAGAAATATGTCCAGATTCTGGAAAGTTTTTCCACCGGTCCCATTTTCCATCTTTTTAAATATAGCCGACTAAAAGTGGCCTGTAAACTATAAATAAGGAGTCCCAAGAAAATTCCGTTCAATACACCGAGTTGTGCAAATAAGCCTAAACCATAACCATAAAATATCGTCGTACAAATGATCGTTTGCATTAAATAATTTGACATGGATAATTGACCGACACTTTCGAAAACCCGTAACAATTTTGCAGAATGAAATTTGCTATACAGAAACGCTACTAAGAAAATATATCCTAAGGACAACAAGTCACTGCCAAAAGTAAACATGATTCCCATCAAAGCGACGTCTGAAAAATAATAATAGGCACCTTTCATGATTAATCCGAGCGGAATGAACAGCAGGCCAAAGCGGTAAAGTTTCTGCTCTTTTTCCAACTGGAAAAACATTTTTCTTTTTGCAGCATACATGCCGAATAAAAACATCGGAATCGATAAAATTGGCGCAAATAATAAGACACCGAGCATAAATATTGGACCGAGATCGATAGGCGTTTCATTCAGGCGATGTTCTAAAATTTCCAGGTAACTGCCACTACCATATACGTGTAACGTTTGCTCATGATAGGCTTCTAATCGCTCTGGAGGTATAAGTTCTGGATCCATTGAATCTGAATAAGAACCAAATCCGATTAAGCCGCTCAGTATAAATATGGCGATCGCCCACCCGAAAATTGTCTTCTTTTTCCGATTGATAAAAATCAATAAGATTAAGGACATCAAGCCATAAAATAGCAAGATATCTCCTTCCCACAAAAAATAACCATGCAATAACCCAACAATAACTAGAAACAATGCTCTCCTGACAAAATGACGCTTTACTTTTAAGTTTTTTCGTTCGAGACTATTTTTCATTAAAATCATCGAATAACCGAATAAAAAGGTAAATATCGGCATGAAACTACCTTCAATGAAGATCTTCGTGAAATAGTAAGCACCGTAATCAAAACTTGCAATTTGATAAAAACCGATATCATCTTTCCCCCAAATTCCGTACTGGAAAATCAATAAATTCGCCAATAAAATCCCGAGCAAACTTACCCCGCGAATTCCATCAATGACACGGATTCTTTCCTTTTTTTCCTTCATCTTACTCTCCCCCTCTTCGTAATTCATTCACTTGACATATTCCAGATTCAAATTCAGTGTAATCAATAAACCTTTCCCCCCATTATCCGCTACCTTTCTATTACCTTAATAAATTGCGAAAATAAGTAAACTTTTATTAAGATTACTATGTTAATATAGAATTGGGTGATTAGAATGAATAATGCAAATATATTGTTGGTCGATGATGAAATTTCCATATTACAAATGTTAGAGATGGTTCTCAAAAAAGAAGGATTTACTGTTTATAAAGCCACAACTGGTAAAGAAGCTTTGATGATTATTCAAAATCAACCCATTGACTATATTGTTTTAGATGTCATGTTACCCGATACGAATGGTTTTGATCTCGCACCAAAAATCCGCGAATATACCGATGTGCATATTTTGTTTTTAACCGCACGCACTTCTGATTTTGACGTATTAACGGGTTTCGAACGAGGGGGAGATGATTACGTAACGAAACCATTTAATCCACTGGAAATTGTCGCGAGAATTAAAGTGCAGTTAAAAAGAAGGATGGAACATAATAACCGAATCGTTTCACGGAACAAAAAAATCCATGATTTCGGCTATTTTATTGTGGATGAAGAAGCAGGGGAACTCATTGTCGATGGAAAACCGGTGCCAACACCGGCACAAGTTTTCTTACTCCTGGTGTATTTTTGTAAAAATGTGAATCGTGTGCTTTCAAAAGAACAATTATACGCTGCCGTCTGGGGCTCCAATCATATGGTCGATGATAACACCATCATGGTGCATATTCGAAGAATCCGGGAGCGAATCGAGCCAGACCCCAGTAATCCAAAATTTTTAATAACCGTTCGCGGATTAGGCTATAAATTAGTAAAGGACAGAATGTAATGAAGGTACAGAGAAGATTAGCCCTAAGCTTTTTCATTCAATTCGTTATATTTTTTATAACCGTTTTTCTTTTTACGATCTTGCTCATTTTCTTTCTGGCGAAGTTTTTAACAAATGTTGAAACAGCAGCGCAGTCAAGGGAAAGCATCATCGCAAATCTTACCAATTTCATTTATATTACAGATGATCAAGTTGATTTAGATGATTCGTGGCACGAGGTACTGAAGGAAAACGATCTGTGGATGCAGGTGATTAATAAAAATGGCAAAGTCATTTATACGATCAACACACCAGATATTCTTCCAGATTCCTACACGATTAATGAACTGCTGGAAATAAATGATTCAGGAGTTTTCCTGGATTATAAAATTCGCGCCATTTTTGATTCATGGACGAGTGAACCGTATTATTATCTTTTTGGATACAAAGATCGATATCAAGATAAGCTGGAACAATGGTTTTTCGATTTCAATCAAGACGGGCTAATACCCGAACAAGAGATTGAACGTATGGAAGAACAACTTCAAGAATTAGATGCGTTTTTACAAATCTATAAAGACGGTGAATTGATCCAGGCGATCGGTCCAAAAAGTGAGCAGAAATATAGCATGATCGAATTATTGGGGAGAATTTACGAGCCAGGTTACTATGACACGACAATATCTTTTTTCAGTGATGCGGCAACGGGAGTTTCCTGGGTTCTCCATCTGCCAAATTCCAATTATGAAAAAACGTTAATCCCTGTTTTTTCAAAAGAAACACAAATAGCCTTGATAGCCGTTATCGTGAGTCTCATATTTACATTAATGATTTCTTTCTGGAATGCTCAACGTTACGGACAGCCGTTAATGCTCTTTGTAAACTGGTTAAAGCGGATGGAAAATCAGGAGTACCGACATGTGTTTTCAAATAAGGAAAGACGAAAAATATTTAAAAAGAATGGCAAGATTCGCTACCGTTTCCGCTTGTATGAAGAGGTTATCCATTCTTTAAAAGATTTATCAACGAAACTGCAACAAATCGAAACAGAACGGAAACAACTGGAACAAACGCGAGAAGAATGGATGACGGGAATTTCCCACGATTTGCGAACCCCGCTGTCTACAATTCAAGGATACGGTCATATTTTAGAAAGTAAGCAATTTTCCTTTTCTGATGAGGAGTTGCAAGAGATTGGAAAAGGTCTGCGCGAAAAAAGCGAGTATATGCTGCAACTTATTGACGATTTTTCACTAATTTTTCAATTAAAAAATAGTGCAATTAACATGGATTTGACACCGATTGATGCCAATCAATTCGTCAGAAATGTTGCCCAAAAATATATGGATGATTTAACGATTCAACACGCAATCACGTTTATTCCCCATGCAAAAACATTGGTGATCCAAATCGATCCAAAATGGTTTGAACGGGTATTAGATAATATTATTTATAATTCAATCAAACACAATCCCGTTTCTACAGAAATTAAAATTTCTCTATTCCATGATCATCATTTTGGAATCATTCAAATTGAAGATAATGGGGTCGGAATGGACAAAGAAGCTCTTGATAAATTATTTAATCGATACTACCGTGGAACAAATACTATGGAAAAAAATGCAGGAACCGGGTTAGGAATGAGTATCGCCAAGGGAATTGTTGATTTGCATGGGGGAAATATTGAGGTGCAATCCGAACCAGGTATCGGAACGAGCATCCGCATTTTCATTCCTTTGTTAAAAACAGATGAGAAACACAAGTAAAAAGGGCAGCTGATCGCTGCCCCGGATTCATCTTTCAAGACGGTAGGTTCTCATATGAACTTACTATTTTTGTTCCCATTGTTTCTCAAAATAATCTAAAGGTTGAATGGTAATTTTTTCTTCAAAAATATTTTTCAATGTTTGGATGATTCCACTATCTGATTGATTAGTAAAAAGAAAAATTTGTTTTGGTGCAATTGAAATTAATGGTGCAATTGTAAGGGAATCAACATATACGGGATGGCTGAACAATAATCGCCGATCAATCCGTTGGTATAAATCCGCTTGCTGAATCTCGTTTCTATCTTCATCAAAAAAAATAAAGCCATCTTGATCCACAACATACAGGCATTCCATTTGTGGTTCTCTTCCACTCAGAAAATCCCGTAAATATTGCAGATACATCTGATAGTCCTGTTCCAATTTATATTCGTCAATCGCCACTTCGATTAATTGCCCCATTTTTTCCAGATAAAACCGTAAACGAAAGGTGATAAAAGCATCGAAGGAAAAGTGCGGATTATTTTTTAAGACGTCCTGCAATTCCCGTTCAATCTGCTGAACATCTCGCCATTCTTCCATGTTTACAGGTAAATCTTTCCGCTTCCCCTCTAAAATTGACTGGGCAATTTGAATAATTTCATTTTGTTCATGTTCATCTTGATAAAAAAAATCTTCTTTTAAGATCGTTTTCCATAATTCCAGCCGTTTTCTTTCGAAAAACAATCGCAACAAGCTTTCTTTGAGGACGGCTAACCCTTCTTTTTTCTTATAAACGGGAATATGTACATCGATTTGTTTCTTTTTTTTCGCAATCGTCATTCCCTTTAATAACCGTTTCGATAAATCATCATATAAAAAGTCCAGATCACGCGAACGATTGAATTGAATCGTCACCAACCTACATCTCCCCCTGTGAGGAATTCCTGTTTCATATATATGGGGAGCTTGACCGTTTTAGAAGAGGATTTTCTCTTTTCAATTTGATTTCCAAATCACATAAAAAGAGATCCTGTTAAAAAAATCCCCTGCAGACGATCGAATAGGGGATTGGCTAGTGAGAACGAATCAATTCAAACGAATCGCCTCGTTATTCAATTGTTTCAAACCGCTTATTCGGACCATCATATTTGACCGGTTCCGCTAAAAATTGAATCCGTTCAATAATCCGTCCGGCTTTCAATTTTTCTTCTTCGCCTCGCTGGGTGTAGGTTAAATGATGTTCCAGATCTTTTAAATTAAAATTGGATGTGAAAAATGTCGGCAACTTTTCCAGCATCCGATATTGAAAAATCGGACCATATACTTCATCCCGGACCCAGCTCGACATCGATTCAGCACCGATATCATCGAACATTAAAACCGGGGTTTTTTTAATCGTGTTTAGCTTTTCTTCCAGTGTTTTATCACCGATCGATTGCTTCATCTCCCGGATAAACTCGGGTACGTATACGATAATCGACGGGATTTTCTTGAGAGCGAGTGCATTGGCAATAGCGCCTAATAAATACGTTTTCCCCGTACCGAAAGGACCGTGAATATAGAGACCGCGTTTGAATTTCTCCCCATCATAGTGCTCGACGAATTCTTCAGCCTTTTTCACCGCCTGAATCCGGTGCGGTGTTTCGAGAGTGACTTCACCGAAATTGGCGGACAAGATTTCCTTCGGCACATGGATACATTGAATGAGTTTTTCCGCTTCTCTCTTTTTATCAGCCATTATCTTATGGCGGCACGGTACGTAGTGAACATCGATCCCGTGATTTTTTAATACGAGTTTCGGCTCATAACCGGGGATAATACTTTTACATTCTTCTAAGGAGCTGCATTCCCGGCAGTTCTTGCTCTGCGTGATGAATTCATACATTTTTCCCAGGCTGCGGTCAATCATCGAAGAGGTAATCTTGCCCTTATGTTGATCGAGAAACTGGATCACATCAGGATTTTGCATGATCTCCTCGCGCAGGGCTCTGTACCGTTCCTGAAAGTTTTGCTTATGTTTTAACCGGTTGATCGTATCACCAATTTTCTCCATGGGTTCACCCCCTATTTCTTCTTATACTTCTGCAGGCGTTCCTGAAGTTTTCGTTTTTCCTCTTCTATATCGACGGGCACCTCTTCCTCTGTATCCTGGATTTGCTGTCGATTTTCAAACCATTCAGGCACTTTCTCGGTTCGAACAGGCTGTTTAAATCCGTGTTTTTTCTGTTTCTTATTTTTTTGCCATTCGACATATTTGCGGTGTTCATCCTTTGCCAATTCCATGGCCTCTTTCACTGTTTTTACTTTTTTCCGGGCCCAGTGGGAGGCGATCGTCTCGACAAAGCCGCGATTCAATTTTTTATCGGTACGCAACATGCAATAGTGGATCAATACATTAACGACACCCGGCTCTAACTTTTGCTTTAACATAATATCTTCTATAAGTTTCAATTCCGTATTCGACGGTTCCGATCCTTCCGACATGTCTTCTAAAACCTGGCGAGGACTGACTGTTTCAAAATAGCGAATTAACCGTTCTTCATGGGTCTTCGGTTCATCAATACCGGAATGAAAGATCGGTGACTGGACTTTATCGACAAGACGCGGGAAGGACTGGTAATGTTCAATCGTATACCAATCACGGGCATTTTTCCGCAATTTTTCAATATCGATTTTTTTGCTTTCATCCACCGATTGCAATACGATATCTTGCATTTGTAACGGGCCGATATTGTAAAGGAAGGACAATTTTAAAATGACATCCCTGGCCTGAATGACCGTATTCCGGTTAACGAATGCCGGACTTAACCCCTCGATAAACAATTCGAAATCAAACTTTTCCGGTTGGACAGAAATTTCAGCCGGTTCATTTCTGGCAACGAGACGCAGTGCAGCATCGTCCGGATCTTCCGCTTGATAGGGCGGAATAGCATTCGTTGATGAAAAGACATCCTGGAATTCTTTCGTTATATTTTCATATTCCTCTAACGGGAGACGGATATCAGAAAAAAATTGTTTTAATTTCTGGTAATGGTCACTGCCGATTTTTTGGTATAGATAAATATTCAATAAGCCGTCTGAAAAGAAACTTTGTGGTGACAGGGGAGATTTCAGCCTGTATATGAAAAATCGGTGGTCGCCATCATTTTTAACAAACGTTTGTAGCAAACCGATGCCTTCCAGCTTTTGTCTGGCTTTGTAAATTTCCGGCAGTCCTAAATCAAGCAAATTCATTATATAATAATGCGACACCGGTTCCGAAGAAAGCCGATGTTCAGCGACTTGATTTCGTAACGTTACGTATAAACTGATACAAATAGGACCGATTAATGGCTGATATAACAACGTCAATACTTTGTCATCGTAATCGGTTTTTGGACCGTCCACCGATACGATATACCGATCTGCAGGAATTATTTCTTTCCAATGCGGTTCCATAAAAACACTCCAGTTGTAGCTTCAATCAAAGATTTACTCTTGTCCATTGTACGATGAATTTCTCTCTTTTTCCAATAAGTCTTTTAGTTCTTCAAGAAATACATTGATATCTTTAAACTGGCGGTAAACGGAGGCAAAGCGGACGTACGCCACTTCATCGACCGACGACAGTTTTTCCATGACCAGTTCACCAATACATTTGCTTGTCACTTCCGATTGCCCCATATTGCGCAATTCCCGTTCCACTTCTGCAGAAATATCTTCCAGTTTTTGCAAAGGAACGGGACGTTTTTCACAAGCCCGAATCAAGCCGTGTAATATTTTTTCCCGGCTGAATTCCTCTCTCGTACCATCTTTTTTAACAACGATCAGGGGAGTTTGTTCCACCCTTTCAAAAGTTGTAAATCGATACCCACACGATTCACATTCCCGCCGTCTGCGAATCGATTTACCATCTTCCACCGGTCTTGAATCAATGACTCTCGTACCGTTGAAGCGACACGTTGGACATCTCATTCTATCACCTCCAGAACCATCTATTTCTATCATCGTTAACGGATAGCGGGCAAATATAGCGGGCAAAAATGAAACCGTTAATTGGCCCGTTTCTGAACTTGCGGAAATTCTTTATCCAGCTCGCGATAAAACTCGATAATCAGTTTTCTTAACTTCGGGTATAAACCGAACAAAGAAAATTTTTCAGTGGATACTTTGAAATCCACTGCCGTTTCAAAAGGACGCACCTGGATCACCGTTGCCACGATGAATGGTTTTAAATGATTGTTCATATATAAACCGATTTCGCCCCGTTCTTTTGATTCGGAGACGATTTCTATTTGCGGATTGCGTTTGAACATATTGAAAACCGCTTGATATACTTTATCGAAACTTGCTTTATAGTAATGACTTTTCAACTGTTCATCAAAATGGTGATCGGAAGTTTCACATTCTCGAAAAAAACGTTGAAAAATGGATTTCTGCGCCAACCATACCATCCTCCTGAAAATACTTATATTCATATCTTACAATATTTTAAGTAGATTGGAAAAGAGCAAATCACGATCGTTTTCCTTCCTGGAAATATTTTTCAATGAAAAAGGAACCTCTCATTCGAGGTTCCCGAATCAAGCGATCAAGATGCAGATGCCTGCAAATTTTTATTCATCTGTTTAACGACAAGTCTTAATAAATCAACAACTCGTGCCGAATATCCCCATTCATTATCGTACCAGGCGAGAACTTTTACTTTGTTATTTTCCATCACCATCGTCGATAAACTATCGACGATTGCGGAATGGGGATTCGTATTGAAGTCGATCGAAACGAGAGGTTCATCGCTAATATCCAAAATATTTTTCAATTCATTCCTGCTCGCATCCAGGAAAGCATAATTAATATCGTCAATCGTTACCGGTGTTTTCAATTCACAGACGAGATCAACAAGGGAGACATTGGGCACGGGCACACGTAACGCTATACCGTGAAGCTTTCCTTCTAAATGCGGCAGAACTTTTCCTATTGCCTTTGCAGCACCGGTTGTCGTCGGAATGATCGATTCGCCACAAGCTCTTGCCCTTCTTAAATCTTTATGCGGATTATCGATATTTTTTTGATCGTTCGTATAGGCATGTACCGTTGTCATATAACCGTTGACAACGCCAAACCGATCATCCAGTACCTTTACGACTGGCGCAAGACAGTTCGTTGTGCACGATGCGTTGGAAATAATATCATGCGCTTCAATATCGAGCTCCGCATCATTAACCCCCATAACAACGGTAACATCCTCATTTTTTCCGGGTGCTGTTAAAATGACTTTTTTGGCCCCGGCTTTTAAATGCATGGCTGCTTTCTCCCGGGCATTGAATTTCCCTGTGGCTTCAATGACAATATCTACCCCATGTTCTTTCCAGGGTAAATCTTCCGGATTTCTTTCATTTACTAGTTTAATTGTTTTTCCATTGACAATAAGCTCATTCTCCCCTGCTTCCACTTCCCCTGTGAATCTACCATGAATACTGTCGTATTTGATTAAGTGGGCAAGTGTTTCCGCCGGATACCTGGCGTTAATTGCTACGATGGAATAATCATCATCGAGAATGGCCTGGCGAAAAACCATACGCCCGATTCTCCCAAACCCATTGATCGCAACTTTCTTCAACGTATTAGCCCCCTAAATCTTGATATACGATTTTTTTATCAATTACCCGTAAATAGTATAACATATTTAGAAAATAATGTGGTATTTTTTGCTGGAATTGGGCTAATATCCGATTAATTAAGAAAGTTTGTTATCAAAGGGGCCTGTATAAAAGGATGAGGATGGCAATATTTTTCGACAACAGCTATTCAATTAAATCATATTTTTGCAGGATCGCCACAAGCTGCTGCCGGGTTTGGTCGAGTGAACCGCGATTGTCAATCACTTCATCCGCTAACTTTCGTTTTTCCTCAATTGACATTTGCGAATGAATTCTTGCCAGCGCCTCATCTTTCGATAATTGATTTCTGGACATGAGTCGCTTCAGCTGGGTATTTACATCCGTATAAACGACAATGACTTTTTCTACAAGATAGGTTAACCGTCCTTCATATAATAAAGGAATATCTAAAAAGACCGCTTTCTCCCCCCGCCTTTCCGCCTCTTCCTTTTGTTTTAGCATTTCTTTCCGTACAGCCGGGTGAACGAGAGAATTTAACAACTGGCGTTTTTCTTCATTATGAAAAACGATGGCACCTAATTTTTGGCGATCAATTTGCTCATTATCGAGTAAAATTTCCTTGCCAAAATGTTCGACAACCTTCATATACGCTTCCCTACCCGGTTCCATCACTTCCCTTGCAACGACATCGGCATCGATCACGGTAAAACCAAACTCTTTGATCATATTGGATACCGTGCTTTTTCCGGTTGCAATCCCACCAGTAATTCCGAATACGCGCATAAAAAAACCCCCTGGCATCTATTTCGTTTTCTGGCATTTCGGACAAATATGCGTTCCCCGTCCGCCTACTTTCATTTTTTCAATGATCGAACCACACCGTTTACACGGTTCACCTTCCCGGCCATAGACGTTTAATTCCAACTGAAACATGCCGATCTCCCCCTGGGAGTTTACATAAGACCGGATTGTCGTTCCGCCTTTTTCTACCGCTTCCGTTAACGTTTCTACAATCGCATCTTTCAAGCGGGAAAGTTCCTCGCGTGACAACGAGTTGGCCGCCCGTAAAGGGTGGATATTCGCCCGGAACAAAGCTTCATCAACATAAATATTCCCTAAACCGGTAACGATCGTTTGATCGAGAAGAACAACTTTAATGTTTCTCATCGTTTTGCAAAACGCTTCCTCTAAATATTCGACGGTAAATTGTTCATCGAAAGGTTCGATGCCCAATCCCGCCAACGGCGCTTGTGCAAATTCTTCTCCTTTGAAGACGAGATGCATTGTGCCGAATTTACGAACATCCCGATAACGAAGTTCCGTATCATCGGTGAAATGGAAAATGACATGGGTATGCTTATCAAAGGGCTCGTCCTTTGGATATAGTCCATATTTTCCTTCCATACGCAGGTGGGAAATCAGGACATAATCCGTTAAGTAAAACAGTAAATATTTTCCCCGGCGGTCTATTGTTTCAATCGTCTGGCCTGTCAAGCGATGACGAAATTCTTCTGAATCTTGCGGTTGTTTAATAATTTTCGGCCAGTAAATCGTAACATCTGCTATTGTTTTACTTGTAACAAGCTGTTCTAATGTTTTTCGCACTGTCTCTACTTCAGGTAGTTCGGGCATAATCATTATCCTTTCTTTCTATAAAAATTGTAAAACTCGTAAGCAAAAAGCGGACCACCTCTTCCCAACGCTTGCACGGATGAAAGAGGTGGTTCATTTTCAAATTGTGAATTTGGTTTATAAATATTATTTTGCATCAAACCAGGTTTCACCATAGGATACATCAACTTTCAGGGGCACTTTTAATTCAATCGTATTCTCCATTACTTCGGGAACGATTGATTCAAGTATCGGAATTTCCTCTTCAGGTGCCTCGAAAATTAATTCGTCATGCACCTGTAGCAGCATACGGGCCTGTAAATTTTCCTTCTTCAAGCGATCGGACATTTCAATCATCGCTTTTTTAATAATATCGGCGGCACTGCCTTGAATCGGCGTATTCATTGCTGTTCTTTCTGCAAAACTGCGCACATTAAAGTTTTTGCTCGTGATCTCCGGGATATAACGCCGGCGATTGAGCAAGGTTGTGACATATCCTTTTAATTTCGCCTCCTGGACGATATCTTCCATATATTGATGGACATCGGGATAGATGGCAAAATACCGGTCAATGAATTCCTTTGCTTCTTTGCGGGGGATACCCAGGTTTTGGGACAAACCATAGTCACTAATGCCGTATACGATCCCGAAGTTAACGGCTTTCGCCTGCCGGCGCATGTCCGGAGTGACTCCGTCCTTATCAACATGGAACACATCCATCGCTGTTCTTGTATGAATATCCATACCCTGTTTAAACGCATCGATTAACCGTTCGTCACCGGAAATGTGGGCGAGAACGCGCAATTCGATTTGTGAGTAGTCTGCCGAAAGAATCATCCAGCCTTTTTCTGATGGTACGAATGCTTGCCGGATTTTCCGTCCTTCTTCAAGCCGGATCGGAATATTTTGCAAGTTAGGATCCGTAGAGCTCAATCGTCCTGTTTGTGTTAACGCCTGATTAAAACGCGTGTGCACTTTGCCTGTTTTGGGATGGAGAACTTTTAACAAGCCTTCAATATAAGTAGATTGTAATTTCCCTAATTGCCGGTAATGGAGAATTAAATCGATAATCTCATGGTGATTTTTTAATTTTTCCAGCACATCCGCAGAGGTTGAATAACCGGTCTTCGTCTTTTTCAAAACAGGTAATCCTAATTTTTCAAAAAGGATAACACCTAATTGTTTTGGTGAATTGATGTTAAACGTTTCACCAGCTAGTTCATAAATTTGTGCCTCGATTTCTTTTAAGCGACCGGTTATTTCATCGCCCATCTTTTCCAGGCGCTGTTTATCCACCTGCACCCCTGTGCTCTCCATATCAGCGAGAATGAATGATAGAGGCATTTCTAGTTCATGGAAAAGGCGGTATTGCTCATTCTCTTTCAGTTTGTCCGTTAACAATTCTTTCAAATGTTCGATCGCTAACGCTTTGCGAACAACATGTTCTGCTCGGGTTTCATCGGTTAATTCGCTGCGCTTGGCACCTTTTCCATACACGTGATTATCAGGTTGCACTTGTTGATAACCATGGGACTTCGCGACATCGTGCACATCGGCGATATTGGCCGAAGGATCGAGCAGGTAAGATGCCAGTAATAAATCAAATTCAATCCCCTGCAATTCGATACCGTGCCGGCGTAAAGCAACTACCGAGCGCTTTCCGTCGTAAACATATTTTTTCCTGGTAGCATCCTCAGCCCATTGTTTAAATGCCTCCGATTCTAGCGCCACCTGTATCGGAATATAATAATTTCCCGTTTCATTGACCAGGGAGAAACCGAGAATGGGCGCATAATGGTAATTGTCTTCAATGATTTCTACATAAAAGCTACTTTTATCCACTAAAATCCGGTCCGGGATGGACTGGAGAATTTCAAATTCAATATCTGCGAGTTCTTCTTTTTCCTCTGCAGGACTGTCCATTTTCTCCAACAAAGATTTAAACTCCAGATCTTTATAGATTTCCGCCAATTTTTGTTGATCGGGACCAGCATAGCTGAGTTCTTCTAACGTAATTTCAACGGGAGCCGCACGTTCAATCGTGGCCAGTTGCTTACTCATGATTGCTTGCTCTTTATAAGTCGATAAATTTTCCTTCACTTTTTTCCCGCTGACTTGCTCAATCGAGTCCAGTAAATTTTCCATGGTCTCGAATTGTTTTAACAACTTAATAGCCGTTTTTTCACCGATTCCGGGCACTCCGGGGATATTGTCGCTCGCATCCCCCATTAGTCCCTTCATATCAATGATTTGTTCCGGTTTTATACCATATTTTTCCCGGATATGTTCCGGAGTATAGGCTTCCATATCCGTGACACCTTTTTTCGTGACAAAAACAGTCGTTTGTCCGGAAGCTAGCTGCGTTAAATCCCGATCGCCGGTAATGATCTGCACTTGAAAGCCGCTTTCTTCGGCTTGTTTGGAGAGTGTGCCGATAATATCATCCGCTTCGTAATCCGGAAGCTCGTAGTAGCGGATACCGTACGCATCAAGTAATTCACGAATAAACGGAAACTGTTCTGACAATTCGGGTGGCGTTTTCTGCCGGCCTCCCTTATATTCTTTAAAGGTTTGATGACGGAATGTCGTTTTTCCGGCATCAAAGGCCACTAAAATATGGCTCGGTTTTTCCTCTTCTAAAATTTTATTTAACATCATGCTGAAGCCATAAATGGCATTCGTATGTATTCCTTTCGAATTATTTAATAACGGCAAAGCGTAAAATGCCCGAAAGGCTATACTATTGCCATCAATGAATACAATTTTTTTGCTCAATATCGATCCCCTCGTTTCTTCATGAACAAAATTTCTGTTACGATTCTTTACTCTCCTTATTCTATCATGTGATCCGTAAAAAAAGAAATTGCCGGTCCCATATTCTAGAACCGGCTTTAACATCTACATTTAGAAAGTTTTTTTCAAAACACAATTATTCAGATAATCCCTGCAAAAGTCGTGCATATGGTGAATCGGAAGGAAGAATAATCACCGTCTCATCATCAATGACTTGTTTATACGATTCTAATGTCCGGTACAATTGATAAAATTCCGGGTCTTTGGAGAAAGCCTCATTGTAGATACGGGCAGCTTCCTGTTCTCCTTCAGCGCGAATCCGCTCGGCATTCGCCCTGGCCTCGGCAAGCATGATGTCTACCTCTCTATCCGTTTCGGCGCGAATAATATTTGCTTGCGCATCCCCTCTTGATAAATAATCTTGAGCTGTCGATTCCCGTTCGGAAATCATTCTCGTATAAACGGATTGTTCGTTATCCGGCGGTAAGTCAATCCGTTTAATCCGTACATCAACGACTTGAATGCCGTATTTATCTTTTTCCAGCAATGTATTCACTTCTTCTTTAACCCGCTCGTTCAAATCACCCCGGCTCGTTTTTTCGTCATTGATAATTTCATCGTAATTCATCTGACCGAGTTGCGTCCGGATGACCGAATAAATGAACTCATCCATCCGGGCTTCGGCGTTTTCAATCGTCCGGGCGTTCGTAATCAGGTCAATGGGATCGACAATTTTCCAGATCGCATAGTTATCGATGATGACCCGCTTTTTATCGAGAGTGGTAATCTCGGATTCCGAAACGTCATAGGTTAACTGATATTTAGGCAGCATCGTTACCGATTGGATAAAGGGCAGTTTAAAATAGAGCCCCGGTTCGCTTTCCACGCGAACGACTTCACCAAATTGCCGGACCACTTTATACTCGCCCTCGCGAACGATGAAAATATTCGAAATAACAAGGAAGAGGACGGTCATGATGATCAGCAACGTGAATCCGGAAATGATATATCTTCTTACAGGCAAATTCCTTCTTTTTTCATCGATATCGATGACATCACTCATTTTGTTCACTTCCTTCCTCAGGAGCTTCTTCTATCGGTCTATCTGTATTCGTCAGTGGCGGAATCGGAAAATACTTCACCGTATCACCATCATCATCCATAATATACACTTTGGCATCCTTCAACACTTTTTCCAATGTTTCAATAATGAGCCGATCTTTCGTCACTTCCTGATTATTCTGATAGGCGTTGTACAAACTGTTAAACACGGCGACATCCCCGTGGGCTTGCTGGATCCGGGCTTCTTTCTGACCTTCAGCCCGTCTTATGATCGCTTCTTTCTCTCCATTTGCTTCGTTAATTTTTTGGTTCCGATATTTATTCGCTTCATTAATTTTTGTATTCATTGTTTCCCGAGCATCGGTTACGCGTGTAAAGGCTTCCCGCACTTCATCATTCGGAAGATCCACGTTTTGCAATTTTACGTTCATTATAGAAATGCCGATATCGTACTCTTCTATCAATCTCGTTAATAAATCCCGTACATTCGCTTCGATTTCGGCACGCCCATCTGTTAGCGCCTCATCGATTTGCGAATTCCCGATGATCGCTCTTAACGAAGCACTTGTCGCATTGTACAGTGCCTGTTCCGGATCATCGACATTGTATAAAAACTTAACCGGATCCGTAATTCTCCATTGAACAACTAAATCGGCGATGACGATGTTTTCATCACCGGTAATCATTTTCGTATCCTGGCGGTCTCCTTGATTTCCTTCACCCGGGGTGTATTTAAAATCGAGGCTAAACGTTTCTTTCGATAATTTTTCTACCGTTTGAATCGGCCAGGGCAGTTTGAACTTCAAACCCGGTTCGGTAATCGGATCGCCTGCATCCCCGAACGTTAATACAACGGCCTGCTCCGATTCATCGACCGTATACCAGGACGTGAAAGCCACAAGGCCTAAAATGGCAATCGCTAACATAAGTCCGATCGATGTATAAATCTGTTTTAGGCTGATCATATAATCTTCCTTTCTACGAGAATCTCTACCTCTAAGTATATACGATTCAATAAGGGAATTGTTTCAGTTTTATTTTAATGTAATTTCCAAAATATTAATAATAAAACGCATTCATCCTGAGGGAATTGAAAATAACGAAGATTGTATAGTAAATGAAGGTTGGAAATTGAAGGTGAAAGAAAACAAAGAATCGTCTCCGTTGATCGAAGACCGGTATTTCGTTTCTAAATAGGAAAAGCGAAGCAATCGATTTGCTTCGCCATATATTATTGGATGACGGGGTTTTCATCCTCCATATTACCCGTCCATTGTTAACTGATTATAAATTGACCATTAATTTTTTGTAAACTCTTTAAACCGGGGATACTTTTTAGGTAGCAGTACTGTGAAACAGGAGCCTTTCCCTAATTCGGAATCAACGACAATATCTCCTTTATGGGCATCGACTAAATGTTTCACAATCGCCAGGCCTAATCCGGTTCCTCCTGAGTTTCGACTTCGTGCCTTATCGACTCGATAAAACCGTTCAAAAATTCGTGGAATCTCTTCTTTTTCAATACCGATTCCCGTATCATTTACCGATAGTTTGACATGATCATTTTCTTCTGATAGCGTTACGGTCACTTTTCCCCGTGGCGGTGTATAGGATATCGCATTCGTTACTAGATTAAAGAGAATTTGCTGGATCCGCAACCGGTCGCCCTCAATGATACAGGAACGACCATTTTCATACGCCAAAGAAATGCGTTTTTTCGCGGCATTTTTCTCTAATGTATGCAAAACATCGTGAACAATTTGATGAAGATCGACGCGCTCAATCGTTAACTGAAACCCTTCCCTTTCGATTCGCGATAATTCGAGCAAGTCATAGATGAGCGACTGCAGACGATCGGATTCCTTTTGAATGATTTGCAAAAAGGAATGCAAGGTCTCGCGCTCATTCATCGCCCCATCCAGTAATGTTTCCGCAAAACCTTTAATGGAGGTAACCGGTGTTTTTAATTCGTGGGAGACATTCGCGACAAAATCTTTGCGCACTTGCTCCAGTTTTTTTAGTTCCGTTATGTCATGAAAGACAAGAACAATGCCTTTCCACTCATTATCGTTACTGATAATCGGCGCACCGTAAATTTCAAAATGTTTCATCCAGATGCCGATCGATAATTTAACTTCTTTCCGGACACCCTTTTCCGTCATAAACACTTCTTCGATAATATTCCGGATTTTCCGGTGTTCGATACAATCAACGTATGAACGCCCGTATAACTCCTCGTTCGTTTTCCCGAATATTTCTGTATACGTCCGGTTCACTAATGTGACGATCCCTTGTTGATCGATGGAAATTAAAGGCATTCCCATATTTTCGATAATCGTTTGTAAACGGTCGGTCTGGATTTCCTGGGCCTTCGTTGCTTCTTGTAAATTACGGGCTAAAATGTTTAAGGTCGTTTGCAAAACCCCTAGCTCGTTATTCGGTTCCTCATAAATACGTGCCGAGTAATTACCCTTCGTCAACTCAACAGCTACCTTCGTAATGGAATCGATCGGTTGCGTATATTGGTTGATGAGGCGTCGCCCTAAGTACAATAAAGCAATCGTACCGAGCAGTAGTAAAACAAAGATAATCGCAAAAATATCGACAGTCGCTGTTTCCGATTCGAATTTAGGGGTGGAAACAACGAGATAGCCTTCTTCGTCTAGTGCAAGAGGAATATTTTCTAAAATATAGAAACGATAATCCGTTTTGTAAATGCGATTAGCCGTTGACTTTTTCAAACGCGGCAGAGATTCGGAAACAAATTTTCTAAAGGCTAGATCATCTTCTTCATTGAGCTTGCCACTATCGTAAAGAACATCGCCTTCATTATTCACCACGGCGATAAAAAGATCGAGCCCGTCTGCCAGGCGTTCGATTTCTTCTTGCGTCGCTTCAGACAGGCCATCCTTATTCAGCATTGCTGTGATATAAGTCGCTTTTTTGTCCAGCGATTTTTTCTGAACTACCGTGGTATTATAATGGACCATATGGGCAACAGATAAAGCGAGACCGACCAATAAAATCAATTGGATGATGATAAAGGAAACGATATATTTTCTTCGATATGTTTTCATCCACGGGGCTCCTCAAATTTATATCCAAGACCACGAATCGTTTTAATATATTGCGGTTTTTTGGAATTTACTTCTATTTTTTCCCGTAAATGACTGATATGAACATCGACGATTCGTGTATCGCCAACAAAATCATAATTCCACACGGAATTCAACAATTGGTCTCTCGTTAACACCCGACCTTTATTCTGAGCTAAATAAAGGAGTAATTCAAATTCCTTCGGTGTAAATTCGATGAGTTCACCGTTGCGGTACACTTCATATTGCGCCGGTAGAATTCTTAATTCCCCGACACGAATTTCTGTGAGGTCATCCTCTTCTTTTTTTTCATTACGGAATTTCGTCCGCCGTAAAATCGCCTTCACCCGGGCGACGACTTCCCGGGGACTGAACGGTTTCGTCATATAATCATCGGCGCCGAGTTCCAATCCGAGAACTTTATCAAATTCGTCATCCTTTGCCGTCAACATAAGTATCGGGGTATCAATTTGTTGTTTGCGTAATTCTTTGCAAACTTCAATTCCGTCCATTTTCGGAAGCATAAGATCGAGTACGATTAAATCCGGCTTTTCATCAATCGCGGCTCGATAGCCTTCCTCTCCATCATTGGCGGTGATTACATCATAGCCAGCGCGGGTCAGGTTATACTTTAACAGTGTAACAATGGACTCCTCGTCTTCAATGACTAAAACTTTTGTAGTCATAAACCATCCTCCATAAATAAAATTCCCCGCCATCCAGAATATACAACACATGTAATATTCTTATTAAAGAACTATTATTCTATTTTTCATTATATCAATGTAACAACGAATACACCAACTATTATTTATCAAGGTATTTATTTCCTAATTTATGAGTATAAAAAAATAAAAGACAAGCCTTGGGGAACAGTCCCTTTATGGCTTGTCTTGTAAATTCGTTCAATCCTAGTCCATATTTTCAATTAAGGCATTACCGAATTCGGAGCATTTGACCTCTTTCGCATCGTCCATCAAGCGGGCAAAGTCGTAGGTGACCACTTTGGATTTGATTGTTTTTTCCATGGCCTTAATGATCAAGTCAGCGGCTTCATGCCAGCCGATGTGTTGCAACATCAAGACACCGGATAAAATGACAGATGACGGGTTGACCTTATCGAGCCCTGCATATTTGGGTGCAGTTCCGTGGGTTGCTTCGAAAATGGCATGACCGGTTTCATAGTTAATGTTCGCTCCCGGAGCGATACCGATACCGCCAACCTGGGCCGCTAGAGCATCAGAGATATAGTCACCGTTTAAGTTCATTGTAGCGACAACATCAAATTCCCGCGGTCTCGTTAAAATTTGCTGGAGGAAAATATCGGCAATGGCATCTTTGACAATAATTTTTCCTTCTTCTTCTGCCTTTTTCTGGGCTTCGTTAGCCGCTTCAACACCTTGTTCTTCCTTGATGCGGTCATACTCTGCCCATGTAAAGACTTTGTCGCCGAATTCTCTTTCAGCTAGTTCATAACCCCAGTTCTTGAATGCTCCTTCGGTAAATTTCATTATATTTCCTTTGTGTACAAGGGTAACAGATTTTCTACCTTCCCTTAGAGCATATTTAATCGCAGCACGAACGAGACGTTCTGTACCTTCTTGGGAAACTGGCTTAATGCCTATGCCGGAAGTTTCCGGGAAACGGATTTTATTGACACCCATTTCTTCCTGTAAAAATTTGATGACTTTCTTTACTTCCGGTGTTCCTGCTTGATATTCAATTCCGGCATAAATATCTTCCGTATTTTCACGGAAAATAACCATGTCCGTATCTTGCGGACGTTTCACAGGGGAAGGAACCCCTTCAAACCAACGAACCGGGCGCAAACATACGAATAAATCGAGTTCTTGACGCAGGGCAACGTTTAAAGAACGGATTCCACCACCAACCGGTGTTGTAAGCGGCCCTTTTATCGCAATAATATGTTCACGGATTGTATCCAGGGTTTCTTGCGGCAGCCACTCACCAGTTTTCTTATATGCCTTCTCCCCGGCATACACTTCTTTCCAGTGAATTTTCCGTTTTCCACCATAAGCTTTTTCAACACTGGCATCCAGAACGCGGGATGCAGCAGCCCAAATATCCGGACCGGTTCCATCCCCCTCGATAAACGGAATAATCGGATGATCTGGTACTTGTAATTCACCATTTTTAACCGTTATTTTTTCTGCTTGTGTCATACTAGTCCCCTCCATTTTCTTAAATAAAGGCTAGGAATGATCTCCTAACCTTTTTCCCTACTCATCTATTTTTTAGCAAAATGCTGAATTAACGATCTTCTAATTTTACATATTCGCGTTTGCCTGGACCGACATAATCAGCCCGTGGACGGATCAAACGATTGTTGGCATACTGTTCTAAAATATGGGCTAACCAGCCGGAAGTACGGCTTACAGCGAAAATTGGTGTGAATAGATCCGTATCAATACCGAGGCTGTGGTAAACCGAGGCCGAATAGAAGTCCACGTTTGCCGGAATGTTCTTTTCTGACGTTACAATTTCTTCGATTTTTACGGACATTTCATATAACTCCGGCTTTCCGGTTAATTCAGTTAATTTCTTCGACATTTGTTTTAAATGTTTGGCCCGAGGATCTCCTTTCCGGTATACCCGGTGACCAAAGCCCATGATCTTTTCTTTTTTCGTAAATTTATCTTGAATATAAGATTCAACACGATCAATCGTGCCGATTTCATCTAACATTCTCATGACTTGTTCATTAGCACCACCATGCAATGGTCCTTTTAATGTACCGATTGCAGTCGTAATTCCAGAATAGACATCAGATAAAGTTGCCACGCAAACCCGGGCCGCAAAGGTAGAGGCATTCAATTCATGGTCCGCATGCAGTACAAGCGCTTTATTGAATGCTTCCTCTTCAATTGGATCGGGCTCTTTCCCGTTCAACATATAAAGGAAATTAGCCGCATAGCCTAAATCTTTTCTAGGTTCAATCGGCTCCAATCCCTTTCTTATTCTAGCAAAAGCAGCGACAATTGTACCGATTTTTGCTTGCAAGCGGATGGCCTTGCGGTAATTTGCCTCCTCATCCATCACATCTGCCTCTTCATCCAACAGCGCGAGATAAGATATGGCTGTACGTAAAGCTGCCATTGGATGAACTTTATCCAGCGGATAAGATTTGAGGTGATCGATGAGTTCTTGTGGAATGGTGGCATTTTGGTTCAACTGTAATTTGAAGTCTTCCAGTTCGAGGCGATTTGGTAATTGTTTGTGCCAGAGTAGGTAAACGACTTCTTCAAACGAAGCGTTTTCCGTTAAATCATCGATATCATAGCCGACATATGTTAACTGATCATCGATGATTGAACTAATTTTCGTTTCTGCAGCAACTACCCCTTCTAGACCTTTTGTTGCAGTCATGAACCTCTCCCCTTTACATAATTTTTTCTCGTAAAATACCAGAATTCATTCCTTCACCGAGGAAGTTAATTGTATACACAAAAATAAATTTTCTTTCTTTTCATTAAAGAGAAATTACGCAAAGTTGAGTTGCTATTCATATTTTATTACAAAAATAGAATAAATGAAAAAGAAAATGCTTACAACATTATCATTAATTTTTTAATCATTCACTGTTTAGCTAATATTATAACGAGATATTAATATTTTGTGAACTATTATTATCTAAAGTATGAATAAACTTTGACAATTCCCACAAAAACATGCTCTTTATTTGTTTTTTATACATCGATTTGCTGTTTTATTACTAAAACTTCTAAATTTGAAATTCTTTGTATGATCATTTCTACTTTTCTTCCATCCCCCTGTTCTAATAAACGCTTGTGATGCGTAAAAATAATGGAAGATTGTACAAGTTATCATCCATTTCATGTGAAATTATTTTAAACATTTGATTTGGAAGCCTCCTATTGATTTTTTTCGCAAGGGGGATGCCTGGATTTTCTATGATGAATTTCGAAATGCTAAAAAGGTTGATCATCGTTATTGTATCCGTGAGTGGTTTTACAATCGCTGCGTTTTATTTATCAACTTTGATTTTTCCGTTCCTGATTGCCTGGTTAATCGCTTTGATCATGAACCCATTTGTAAACTTTTTACAATATTCTGCTCGTCTGCCCCGTGGTTTAGCCGTTTTACTCGTCCTGTGCGGTATCCTGTGTATCATAACGGGCACAATCACTTTATTAATAGCCGAGTTATTCGCCATTACCGAATATTTGTCCAAACATGCCCCACAGCAGCTCCAGGAAATCCTTTCGACCATAGAACATGTTTTTATAACTACGTTGTTCCCCAAAATACAACAATTGATCGATCAATTAATCGGTCTGGAAAATCGAGAGCACAATACAATAACAACCCAGTTGAATGATATCCTTACAAATTTATTAGGAAGTGCCGGATTGTTCATGCAAACAGCACTATCAAAAATTACCGGATTCCTGTCCTGGCTTCCAAAAGCGTTTACATCGATTATTTTCATGATTATAGCTACTTTTTTAATTAGTAAAGACTGGTACAGGATTAAACAATTATTCGGTCGTTTCTTGCCCGATCGTTTCAAACAACGGGGATTAAAAATATTTTATGATTTGCGTGCTGCCCTTTTTGGCTATATTCGCGCCCAATTTATCATTATTTTTATTTCCACCATGATTGTATTTTCCGGTTTACTTATTTTAAAAGTCCAATATCCATTTACCTCGGCACTCATGATCGGTATTGTCGATCTCATTCCGTTTCTCGGAACAGGCATCGTTTTTATTCCCTGGATCATTTATGAATGGCTGATTCACAATCATCCGATGGCGATCGGTCTTTTTGTTCTTTATGTCGTTGTGATCGTTACAAGGCAATTCATTGAACCGAAAATCGTCTCAACGAATATCGGGATGAATCCTCTCGCAACATTATTAAGTATATTTATCGGCTGGAAATTGCTCGGCTTTCTCGGCATTATCCTTGCACCGGCACTATTTGTCTTGATTCAGGCGATCTATAAAGCCGGCATCTTTTCAGATTTATGGAAATATATTCAAGGCGGATAAGAAACATATGCTTATAAAAAAATAACCAAAGGTGATTAGTTTTTTCACAACTATATGTTCTTGATTGTCGTAGGATCGATTGAGGAAAATATAAAGTGAAAATTGATTTATATGAATGATTAAAGAAGGAATTTGTTAGGAAATGAATGAAAGCAAGTGAAAAAGATACTTCTCTAGATGAAATAATTCTTCATTTAAAATCTCATCGAAATTCGTTAAAGATTAGCCTTTTCTAATGAAAAAGGATCGGACAGCGCCCGATCCCTTTTTTTCCTGAAGTTTACAATACGCTTGCGTGACCTTCATAAATCACGCCACCTGCTGCATCAACAGTTACTTCCAGTCCGTCTTTTAAGACGTCTAAAGCATTTTCTACGCCGACGATGACCGGAATTCCGAGATTCAAGCCAACTACAGCGGCATGGCTTGTCAAGCCACCTTGAACAGTGACAAGAGCACTACATTTTTCAATGACTTTCACCATTTCGCTATCCGTGGCGGTCGTTACGAGAATTGAACCATCGGTTACTTTTTCCATTGCTTCTGCGGCATTTTTGGCAACAACTACCTTACCGAAAGTCGTTTTTCTACCAATGCCTTGACCTTTTGCCAGGACATTTCCGACCACATGAATTTTCATCATGTTGGTTGTTCCAGCCTCACCAACCGGCACACCGGCAGTGATGACAACGCGGTCACCGTGTTTAACTAAACCAGTGTTCAATGCGACCTGGATCGACTCATCAAGCATTTCATCCGTGGTCGTACAACGTTTGCTCAAGCAGGGGAGTACACCCCATACGAGTGAAAGCTGTTTATATGTTTTCGGCTGACTTGTAACAGCAATAATCGGTGCTTTCGGACGGTATTTCGAAATGTTGCGTGTCGTATAGCCACTTTCCGTCGGTGTAATAATGGCATCGATGTCCAGATTGATGACAGTATGAGCAACCGATTGACAAATTGCATCGGTCATGTTATGTTCTGTTTCTTTGCTGCGAGCAGATAAAATTTCTTTGTTATTCAAAGCACTTTCTGCTTTAAGAGCTATGCGATGCATCGTACGAACAGCTTCCACTGGATATAATCCCGCAGCTGTTTCCCCAGATAGCATAATTGCATCGGTACCATCAAAAATGGCGTTTGCAACGTCACTGGCCTCGGCTCTTGTCGGACGAGGATTTCTCTGCATCGAATCGAGCATTTGGGTTGCGGTAATAACCGGTTTTCCATACTTATTGCATTTTTGAATTAACAATTTTTGGACAAGCGGTACCTCTTCTGCCGGAATTTCTACCCCTAAATCGCCCCGGGCGACCATTAAACCGTCACTGACGGATAAAATCTGTTCGATATTGTCGACGCCTTCCTGGTTTTCAATTTTAGGAATGATTTGAATATGCTCAGCGTTATACTTTTCTAGTATCTCGCGGATTTCTAATACATCAGATGGACGGCGCACGAAAGATGCAGCGATAAAATCAATATCATTTTCAATTCCGAAAATAATATCGTTAGCATCTTTCTTTGTAATTCCCGGTAAATTAATCGATACTCCCGGGACGTTGACGCCTTTTTTGTTTTTCAGCACACCATTGTTTAAAATGCGTGTTCTGATCTCATTTTTCCCTTTATCGATATCGATAACTTCAAGCTCGATCAATCCATCATCGAGTAAAATTTTTGTACCAATATGCACATCATTAATAAGTCCTGAATATGTAACGGAAAATTTTTCTTCTGTTCCCAATACTTCTTCCATAGAGATGGAAATTTCATTTCCGGCCTTCAATTCAATGCCATCATTTTCCATTCTATGCGTGCGAATTTCCGGCCCTTTCGTGTCTAATAAAATAGCAACATTTTTCCCGGTGATTTTTTCTGCTTCCCGGATATTTTTAATGCGATTTCCGTGTTCTTCATAATCACCGTGGGAGAAATTGAGCCGGGCCACATTCATACCAGCTTCGATCAATTGGACAAGTGTTTCTACCGATTCACTTGCAGGACCAATCGTACAAACAATTTTTGTTTTCCTCATTAAATTTCCTCCTAAAGCATATTAAATAGATATTTCTTTGGATAATTCATACATCTTTTTATCAATGGTATGAGGCATGTTTAATGCTTCTGAAATCGGACATTCAACGATTTGGTTATTGACGATACCAACGGCGAGTCCGCCTTTACCCTCTAGCAACATTTCAACGGCGTGAGCACCGAGACGACTTGCTAATACGCGGTCCCGTACGGTTGGCGTTCCACCTCTTTGAATATGACCGAGGACAGAAACACGAACGTCTACTTCCATTTCTTTTTCTATCTTTTTAGCAAAGTCATAGCCGCTGCATACACCTTCGGCAACTATTATTATACTGTGTTTTTTCCCTCGTTTATATCCATTTACCAATCGTTCAATGATTTCATCTAATTCTTCCTTCACTTCTGGTATAACGATGGATTCGGCTCCTCCAGCCAGTCCTGACCATAATGCGATATCACCGGCATCCCGTCCCATTACTTCAATAACAAAAATCCGTTCATGGGAGGAAGCTGTATCCCGGATTTTATCAATCGCATCAACAACGGTGTTCAGTGCTGTATCGAAACCGATGGTAAAATCGGTACCACCGATATCGTTATCGATGGTTCCCGGAACAGCAACGCAAGGGACACCTAACTTCGTTAAAGCTTCGGCCCCGCGGAAGGATCCGTCACCACCGATGACAACCAATCCTTCAATGCCGTGTTTTTCTAATTTGGCTTTCCCTTCTTTTTGTACCTCTATCTGTTTAAATTCGGGTAAGCGAGCAGAACGAAGGATTGTACCACCGCGATGAATGATATCACCGACAGAACCTAACTCTAATTTTTCATAGTTTTCATTTATTAAACCATGATAGCCATTATATATCCCAATGACTTCAAGATTATGATAAATTCCTTTCCGGACGACTGCACGAATGGCAGCATTCATTCCTGGAGAGTCCCCACCACTAGTTAATACTCCAATTCTTTTCAAAACACTCACCCCTAGTCACGTTTCCATTTATTGTTACGAAATTAACATATCATTCTTCAGTTTGAAACTCAATACATTCCCAAAGTTTTACTAAATATTTAACACACTGGCATGATGATCTTCGCGAGTTTTCTATTTAAGAGGAAATCGAATTCACGGATAGAGGAAGTTTTTGGATATAGCAAACTCCATTATATCAAAATTTGGAAAAAATACGATGGGTTTTTTCGAATAAAAATTTACATTAAGTCAAAAAACATTCTTTTCGATATCCTTAGTATTCTTTTTTTAAAACGATTTATTTATTAAATATCAAAAAAACGTGCCGAAATGGCACGTTTTCCTCATTTTTAATCTTTAAACGTAAATTGACCGATTTTTGCAAACTTTTCATAGCGCTGTTCGATTAATTGTTCTTCCGACAATTCCAATAAAGAAAAGAACTCTTTTTCTAACGCTTGATCAATCAGTTCAGCCTGTTTTTCAGGATTTTTATGAGCGCCTCCCCACACTTCCGGGATAATTTCATCGATGATATCCAGTTTTTTCAAATCATGCGCCGTAATTTTCAAGGATTCGGCCGCTTTTTTTGCTAGAGCAGCATCCTTCCAGAGAATCGACGCCGCTCCTTCCGGTGAAATAACGGAATATGTGGCGTTTTCCAGCATTAAAATACGATTGCCGACACCGAGCCCGAGCGCACCTCCGCTTCCCCCTTCACCGATTACGATACAGATGACAGGAACGCGCAAGCCGCCCATCTCCATTAAATTTTTCGCAATCGCCTCACTTTGTCCCCGCTCTTCTGCATCTTTACCAGGGTAGGCGCCTTTCGTATCGATAAACGTGACAATCGGGCGCTTGAATTTATCGGCCTGTTTCATCAGTCGCAATGCTTTGCGGTAACCTTCGGGATGGGGCATTCCGAAATTTCTTTGTATATTTTCCTTCGTATCCTTCCCCCGTTGTTGACCGATAACCGTTACCGGTATCCCTTTATATCTGGCAATCCCGCCAACGATCGCTTGATCATCACCAAAAACACGGTCCCCGTGCAGCTCGAAAAAGTCTTCAAATAAATAAGAAACATAATCAAGTGTGGTCGGACGCTCCGGATGACGGGATATTTGCACCCGATCCCACGGTTTTAAGTTTTCATAAACTTCTTTTTCCAGGCGATGCAATCGCTCTTCCAGTTTTTGTATTTCCGTCGATAAATCGACATCCGCATCTTTGGTGATTTCTTTTAATTCATCAATCTTTTTCCGCAAATTATTAATCGGCTTTTCAAATTCCAGCTCAAGCTTCATCTCGATCACCGCCATTTCGATGTAGCTCTAATAAGAAAGCGAGTTTATCGCGTAAGTCCTTGCGATGGATGACCGCATCTAGTTGCCCGTGTTTTAATAAAAACTCTGCTGTCTGGAAATCGTCAGGGAGTTTTTCGCGAATGGTCTGCTCAATGACCCGCCTTCCGGCAAATCCGATCAAAGCCTTCGGTTCGGCAAAATTATAATCCCCGAGAGAGGCAAAACTAGCCGATACACCACCAGTGGTAGGATGGGTCATCACCGATATGTACAGGCCGCCGTTCGTACTAAATTTTTTCAAGGCAACACTGACTTTAGCCATCTGCATCAAGCTTAAAACTCCTTCTTGCATCCGGGCACCACCTGATGCTGCGAAAATAATCAGAGGAATTTTCAGCTCATCCGCTTTTTCAACGAGACGTTTTAATTTTTCTCCGACGACCGAGCCCATACTCCCCATACGGAAGTTGGAATCCATCACGGCAAGTGCCGTTTCATATCCTCTAATCGAACCGGTACCCGTCACTACCGCTTCAAGAATTTTTGTCTTCTCCTGATCTTTTTTCAATTTCTCTTCATATTCTGGAAAGTTTAACGGATTGAGAGAAACCATGTTTTTATCCAGTTCTACGAAGGAACCCTCATCGACGATGCTTGCGATTCTTTCTTTCGCACTCATCGGAAAATGGTGTTCGCAATGAAGGCAAACCTTCAAATTTTTCTCTAATTCCTTCGTAAACATGATTTTTTTACATACCGGACATTTCGTCATGATCCCTTCCGGAATATCTCTTTTGGCAGAATCTGCCGGTATTTTTGCATAATTCCGTTTGTTTTTTGAAAAA
This sequence comes from uncultured Bacillaceae bacterium, assembly GCA_937951955.1. GTDB lineage: Bacteria > Bacillota > Bacilli > Bacillales > Caldibacillaceae > CALGAD01. The sequence goes on along the minus strand of CALGAD010000161.1, from coordinate 29,451 downwards.
ATATCTTTAATCAAGGTCCATCCTCCCTTGTTTTGTTGACAAGAACAGCCTGTTTTTACTTTATCCTATACAGCGTACAAATGTTGTAGAAATTTGCCTAAAATACGTTTTTTTATAAAGATTGGGACTATTGTTTGTCCAAAAAGTGAAGATAATACGTCTCCAGAACTTGGTGCTCAGCCCCTTTGTTTAACGCTTCGGTTAATTCCTTCAATGTCCTGGCCGAAAGAAAACTATCTTCGTCATGAATTGTATTTTTAAAATTCGTGACTAAATGCCAGATTTTATATAAGAGGCGATTATTGGCTTGTTGAAATACATTTTTAAAATACACATCCCGCTCCAGCGTATCCACATTTTCAAAAAGGACTGGTTCGATTTTCCCTTTTTTTCTTATCAATAACAATAAACCGGCTAACTCGAGCATTTCTTTCGTTTCGATGACGTCGTCCCGTGATTTTTTATTATTTAAAATAAATTTACTTAAAATTTCCACGAGCCGGTGGTTGCGGAAGTCGGAAATAAACGTTCCTTCTCCCTTTCTCGTTTCAATTAACCCTAATAATTCCAGGGAACGAAAGGCTTCGCGTACCGAAGAACGACCGACCTTTAATGTGTCGGATAATTCTCGTTCGGAAGGAAGGCGATCCCCAGGTCCGAGACCATTTTCTTCAATCAAATCGCGGATTTTTTCGACAATCATCAAATAAATTTTCGAAGCATTACCTTCTTTTTTCATCTCATCCTTCACCTATCCTCCGCTACATACAAAAAAAAGCCAGACTGTGGCGGAAAGTTCCTCCGGCTACAATATAGCCATTTCCATACCGCACCATACAGTCCAGATTACAGGCGATCAATTTTCCATCAATGGTCTGACCACCTGAGTTATTTTATATAATAACATAATTTTTTTCTCTGTAAACCTTTTTTAATAAAAAAATGTCCGCATCAATGAATGCGGACATTTTCAGGACCGAGGATGTTGCGCAAAGCATAAATACCATCGCTATCGAGATCAATCCGATAATGATCGGAAAGCTGGATCAGTTTATTCGTTCGTTCGTAAAAAAGGACGACTCTCGTATTCCCGGGATGTTGACGAATGGCACTTTTCAATTCTTCTAAAATGGTCTTTGTTTCTAAATATCTGGTGATGCGTAAAAAAAGGCGCACCCCTTCCCCGGGTTGTGTTAGTTCCGAAAAATCTTTTGCCTCCTGAACAACAAACTGTTCCTTTCCTTTTCGGTATTCTAAATAACCGGATAATAAGACGACGGCTCCCTTTTTCAAGATGCGCAAATATTTGCGATACACATCGGGAAACACTACCGCAGATAGATCGCCGCTTTCATCACTGATTTCTAAAAAGGACATCGCTTGCCCGGTTTTCGTCCGGATTTTCCGTTCATCCGAAATAAACACACCGATCTGTTTTATTTTTCTCTCTGCTTTCAACTCTTCGATAAGAACTGCTCCATTTAGCATGAACACTTTCCGGTGAATGCCTGCCGGATGTTCCGATAAAAAGAGCCCGAGTACGAGTTTTTCATTATTTAATTTATCTTCCAGTGGAATCGGCTCTACTTCCACATACTTCGGTTTCAGGTTCAGACCATCATTGAACAACAGGTTCATCTGATCGTCTTCTGGCTTCAATAGCTGGGCATGATTGATCGCCACGTCAATGGACGCTAATAGTACCGCCCGATCGACACCGAATTCGTCCATGCTACCCGAATAAATGAGGCGCTCGATAATTTTCCGGTTGACCGTTTTTAATGAAACCCGGATACAGAAATCAAATAAATCTGTAAACGGTCTGTCTTTCCGGGCCCGTAAAATCTCTTTTAATGCCTGATAACCGACCCCTTTGATGGCAGCGAGACTAAACCGTAAGCCATCGGATTCTACTTCATACCGATAACCGCTTTTATTGATCGATGGACTTTTTACAGTAAAGCCTAATTTTTTCACTTCCCGGATATACTGGCTCGTTTTCTCTTCATTGCCGATGACCGATGTTAAAAGTGCACTAAAGAAATAAAGGGGATAGTGGGCTTTTAAATAAGCCATTTGATAGGCGATCATACTGTATGGTACCGCATGGTTCCGGTTAAATCCGTAATCAGCGAATCGAACAATTAAATCGTATATATGATTGGCGACTTCTTCCGAATAGCCCTTTTCCAGAGCGCCTTTTACAAAATGAGCCCGTTCTTTATCCAGTATTTCCCGGTTTTTCTTGGAGACCGCACGTCTCAGCAAATCCGCTTCCCCCAGGGTGAAACCGGCCATTTTTGAAGCAATTTGCATGATCTGTTCTTGATAAACGATGACACCATATGTTTTTACTAAGATATCTTCTAAATCAGGATGGGGATAATGTACCGGTTCTTTCCCATGTTTCCTGTTTATATATACAGGGATGTTTTGCATCGGTCCCGGTCGGTACAGGGCCAGTACCGCAACGATATCCTCAAAATCCGTCGGTTTTAACTGCCGGAGCACATCCCGCATACCGGCTGATTCCAGCTGGAACACACCCGTTGTATCCCCGCGTTGTAATAATTGAAACGTTTTTTCATCATCCAGCGGGATTTCGCCAAGATCAATTTCTTTTCCTTCCCGATAGCGAATCGATTGCAGTACGGATTCGATTAAGGTCAAATTGCGTAGACCTAAAAAGTCCATTTTCAATAAACCGAGCTCTTCCAAAATTTCCATCGGGTACTGGGTCAATAAAATCTCGCCAGTCCCCCGCTCTAAAGGAATGATCTCGACTAATGGCCGGTCGCTAATAATCACTCCGGCGGCATGGGTTGATGTGTGGCGGGGCAGTCCTTCGATTTTTCTGGCGATTTGAAACACTTTACGGTAACGCTCCTGTCCCGCTAATTGGGCGAGTTCCTTCGATTCATGCAGTGCCTCCGCAAGGGTGATGCCTAATTTACCAGGGACCGCTTTTGCAACCTGGTCCAGTTCTTTATTGTCAAGTCCGAGAACACGCCCGGCATCTCTTAAGGCCGCTTTTGTTTGAAACGTTCCGAATGTAATAATTTGAGCGACATGGCTGTGACCGTATTTTTCAGCAACATACTCGATCACTTCATCGCGGCGATGATCAGGAAAATCAATATCGATATCCGGCATGGAAACCCGTTCCGGATTTAAAAACCGCTCGAATAACAAATTGTATTGAATCGGATCGACATCGGTAATCCCGAGACAATAAGAAACAAGCGACCCCGCAGCCGACCCCCGTCCAGGACCGACGGTAATCCCCTGTGATTTCGCATACTGAACAAAATCCCAGACAATAAGAAAATAATCGCTATACTGCATCTTTTTAATAACATCCAGTTCATACTGGAGTCTTTTTTCGTATTCCGGTGTGGGATTGGCTACCCGTTCATGGAGACCTTTTTCACAAAGCTCCGTCAAATATTCGTCTGCCGTTTTTGCTTCCAGGGGATATTTCGGCAACAGTTCTTGATGAAAGGCAATTTCCACGTTACATTGTTCGGCAATCCGCACTGTATTTTCCAGCTGGTCCGGATAATTTTTATAGATTTCCTCGATTTCTTTTCGACTTTTAAAATAATATTCTTTTTCAAGATACGAATGATCGAGGTCTTTCATGAGTGTATTTAAGCGGATCGCTTCAAGGGCTTTCCACGCATCAAAATCCTCTTTAGCGCCGTAACACGTTTTATTCGTGGCTACTACTGGTACATCCAGTTCCTCGCCACATCGTAAAATTTGCTCCAGCAAAAGTTGATCTTCTGTATAGGAAAAATTTTGGATCGATAAATAAAATGAAGAAGGAGCAAATAATTGTTTAAACATGCGAATTTTTTCCTTTGCCTCTTCACTTTTCCCGGCCAGGAGGAGCTGTTCGATTTCCCCTTCCTTCCCTGGTGAAATTGCAAATAGACCTTCCACATAATGTTTTAACCACTGAAGCGGGATCCCTTCCGGAGATTTTGTTTGAATCGCACTCGATATTTTTATTAAATTTTGGAACCCTTGATTATTTTTGGCAAGAAAAATCATTGGATAAGAATGGTTCCCATCCCCTAAAACATCTGCCGTTAAACCGATAATCGGCTTAATGCCGGATTTTAAACAAGCCTTATAAAAAGGAATCACTCCGTACATGACGTTCCGATCGGTGAGAGCGAGTGCCTGAAAACCTTTTTCCTGAGCCAATTTTACCAGTTCTTCTGGCCTGAGCGTACTCTGCAATAAGGAATAAGAACTATATATATGTAAATGAACAAAAGCCATTGATATTCCCACCATTCTACCAATATTCAAGACTGTCCTGTTTGATTTCATTATAGTACATTTACCCTGTCATGCCCATTTCCCTAAAAAAAGTTTCGGCATCATCATAATTATCGCAACCAGTCATATAGTGATAGTAGACAAGTTTTTTACTCTTCAAAAAAATGTGATTCTACTAAAATACGCTAATTCTCCGCTGGAGTTGATCATGTGAACGAAGCATTTATCCCTACATTTGTCAATAGTTTTTTCATCGCCCTTGGGGTGTTACTCGGTGGGTCATTAATTGGTGGGATTTCCGCATTTTTGTTGGGACAGCCCCCTTTGACAGAAATTCAGCGTTTAGCTGACAGTCTCCGCATTTGGGCCATCGTCGCCGCCATTGGCGGGACTTTTGATGCGGTTTACAATTTTGAGCGCGGGTTAATTCAAGGGGAGACCGATTCATTAATCAAACAAATCTTTTTGATTTTAGCGGCTCTCGGCGGCGCCCAAACCGGATCCTTGATCATAAGCTGGTTAACGGGAGAATAACAAATGAGAATTCCGCCCTATTACGAAAAGCGACAGTGGCAAATTTTTTTCTTCGGTGCGGTGATTGGTGGCATTGTCGGCTGGTTGGTTCTTTTATTTATCTACGGCGAACTGCAGGAAAGGCAAGCGGCAACGATTCAGATGCAAAAAGAGTTAATCCAGAGCCTGGAAGAGGAAAAAAATATTTGGCAGGAAGAATTCCAAAAACTCAATGAAAAAAACAATGAGCAGCTGACGGTGCAGGCGATTGATGTGAAAATTATCAATGCAGATAAATATAAAATCGATTCATTGAGTAAATACGAAGCAGAAGAGGCGATCAAGGAGGATATTCGGATCGTCCTCGCCAAAGATTTGGAGTTCGTATATAACAGCCGGGAACTCATCAAAAAAACGATTGAAAACAAACCGATAAAAATCAATGATAAACGCTATAAATTTGTCGTTAAAGAAATGCTCGTTTATACAAACTTGTTAATCCATCTCGAAATTCAGCTAGCCGATTAAAAACAGAAAAATGTCAAGAAAATCTCGTTGTTTATTTTCTTGACATTTTTTAAATTCATATTTATTGATTTTTGAGATAATCTTCCGTTACCTTTTGTAAGTCGGCCATGACGTGGTTCACATGATCCCATGAATAAATGGAGGCGCCACTGGCCAGTGGATGACCGCCGCCATTATATTTTTTCGCAACACCGTTGATGACAGGACCTTTTGAGCGTAAACGAACACGGATTTGATCCTCTTCCTCAACGAAAAAGGCCCATGCCCTTAGCCCCTTCAAATTCCCGATGGAACTTACGAGGGTGGAAGCTTCTTGGGGCCGTAATTGATACTCTTCTAACCGCTCTTTCGTGAGGATCACTTTCCCGACACCGAGTTCATCCATTTCGAAGTTTTGTAAAATATAGCCTTGCAGCTTGGCGACATTTTCACTTACTTCATACATTTTTTCAAATAACTCTGTCCGGGAAAACGGGTACTGAATTAATTCACTGGCATACTGAAACGTTTTTTCCGTTGTACTTTGATATAAAAAACGTCCTGTATCCCCGACAATGCCGGCAAATAGCAGACGGGCACCTTCTGTTGAGAGTTGAAACCCTTCCTCTTTACCGGCTAAGTACAATTCATAAATCATTTCACTCGTGGAACTTGCCGTCGTATCCACCCATTGTAAATCTCCGTATGTATCTTCATTCGGATGATGGTCGATTTTAATTAAAAAATCGCCCAGGTGATAGCGCTGATCACTAATTCGCTCTTGATTGGCCGTATCGCAAACGATGACTAATGCCCCTTCATAAACGGCATCGCTAATATCATCCATTTGATTTAAGTAAGCTAACGTTGGTTCATCATCACCGGCTAAATAAACATTTTTGTCAGGATAAGTTGTTTTGATGATTTCCGCCAGCCCTCCTTGTGAACCGTATGCATCCGGGTCGGGACGGACATGGCGATGGATAATGATCGTGTCATATTGTTTAATTTTCTGCAAGATTTGCTGCTTCATCTTAGACGTCCTTTCATTATGGATGTTAGCTAAATGATTAGCTTTTCATTTTTAAAATTGTTAAAATAATTACGATGGTTAAAATGATTCATTCAATTCGCGTTATCAATCTTTTACAGTATCCAAGACGGAAATAGTAGGAGAGGATGTTCCCATGCCGGTTCTTGTCATTTTTATCATAACATCCCTGTCATTTTACGTATATTACAAAATTAAATACTTCCGTACGAAGAAAGAATTGGAAAGAAAATGGCTATCAACGAAAGCATCGATTGCCCTCGGGGCTTTTGTCGCTTTATTCGGATTAAATCGCCTCTATATTTCCCAGGAGACGATATCTGTAATTATCAGTATCCTTTTCCTCGTGATCGGGTCAATCAGTATTTGGACCGGAATCAAAGCTTATCGCTACTATTTACCTTATGTCGAACAGGAATACGAACAGCAACTGTCTCGAAAATAATCCGGAAAACTTTTAGAAAATCTTCTTTAAAGGGGGTCCCGTTACTTTCTATCAATGAAAGTACGGGACTTTTATTATAAATCAATAAACTGGAACATTAACATCGCTTTGCCAACAATCGTATCGTTGGTGTAAACATCGATGTCCACTTTTCCATATTTTCTTCCCAGTTCCAGGATGCGCGGGAAAATTTGAATTTTATTATCAATTTGCATCGGTTTCAAATAATAAATCGTTAAGCTTTCAACGACAATATCCGCCTTTTGTACCGAACGGGTGAAGCGACTGACAGATTCAATGATAATTGATGTCAGAACCCCGTAAGAAAGGGTTCCCTGGAAGTTCGTCATTTGCGGCGTAATTTCAAACAGATACCCTTTATTAATTTCTTTTTCATCCGGTAATTCTTGCAAATTGTTAAATATGATATTGTCAATCGTCTCACCGACATGGGGCTGTCGTTGATGCATTTGCAGTGCTTTTAACACATCTTGACGGGAGATAATCCCGAGCAAGCGATTTTGATCATCAACAACCGGCAGAAGTTCGATTCCTTTCCAGATCATTATATGCGAGGCGTTCGCCACGCTCGTCGTCTTCGAAACCGTAATCGGATGCTTTGTCATCACCCGTTCGATCGGTCGATGGCGCTCCTGGTTGATGACTTCCTTCGATGTAACAATCCCTTCCAGTTTGAAATTCTCACCAACCACCGGAAAACGACTGTGATTCGTTTTCTCATTCATCTTGTACCATTTATCCACAACATCGTTTGTCGTTAAATAATACGTTTTTTCTTTCGGTATTAATATATCTTCGACTAACAGAATTTCTTTCTTGATTAACTGGTCAAAAATGGCCCGGTTGATGATCGTCGCAACCGTAAATGTATCGTAACTGGTCGAAATAATCGGTAGTTCCAGTTCATCGGCCAATTTTTTGACCTCATCATCGGTATCAAAACCACCGGTAATTAAGATGGCTGCACCGCTTTGTAATGCGGATTTTTGGGCATTCACCCGGTTACCGATAATCAATAAGTTACCCGGTTCAATATAGCGCATCATCGCATCTACTTCCATCGCTCCGATGACAAATTTATTGAGCGTTTTATGCAGGCCGTTTCTGCCCCCCAGAACCTGTCCATCAACGATATTGACCACTTCCGCAAAGGTGAGGCGCTCCAGTTTTTCCTTTCGCTTTTGTTCAATGCGGATCGTTCCCACCCGTTCAATCGTGCTGACAAATCCCTTGTTTTCCGCATCCTTAATCGCTCGGTATGCTGTCCCTTCACTGACCTCTAAATCTTTTGCGATTTGTCGTACCGATAATTTTGTTCCAACTGGTTGTTCTTTTATATAATTGAGAATTAATTCGTGTTTTGTTGCCAATGCCTTCACCTTTCAAACGAATAGTTTTATGTGTATTATATCAGTTTTCGCTTAATTCTGGTAAGTTCTGGCTCTTTCTTGTGGCATTTTTTTCCTCTGCCCTCTTTGTCTCGGTCGAGAATAATGCCAGGGAAAAAGGATGACGGCCATATTTCCGGCAATGGCGAATAGTAAAAATAGAAGCCAGACCCAAGAAAAATAAAATTCTAATCCGCTTCCGTGTAATTGTAACCGCGGCAAAGCATAATATAACAGCACACCGCATGCAAGCAATGACAAAATACACCGATTCCTCATACAATCCCTCATTTCTACAAAAATGCTTGTTCTATTATATGAGGAGAAAAGCGGATACATGATAAAAATGAACCCCCTGTTACAGGCAGGACCTGTAACAGGGGGATTTTTAATGTCGATTATAATTCTAGCGAATCTCCTGGTTTCATCACTTTGCCAACCCCATCATCCAGGAGGGAGACGAATTTTTCCGGATCTTGTTGAATAATCGGGAAAGTATTGTAATGAATCGGGACAACTGTTTTGGCATTTAATAATTTCGCGGCATAGGCAGCATCTTCCGGTCCCATCGTAAAGTTATCACCGATCGGCAAGAAAGCTAGATCAATCGGATGACGCTCACCGATTAATTTCATATCGTAGAATAAACCGGTATCGCCTGCATGATAAATCGTTTTTCCTTCAATAAATAGAAGCAATCCTGTCGGCATGCCTAAATAAACAATTTGGTTATCCTCTTCCACAAACCCGGTACTGTGAAATGCCTTTGTCAATTTCACTTTCCCAAAAGGAAATTCATAAGAACCGCCGATATTTAACCCGTGGGTCTTCACACCTTTAAAGCTTAAATAATTGGCAAGCTCCACCATGCCAATCACGAGGGCATCTTTCTTTTTGGCAAGCGCAACGGTATCGCCGAGATGGTCGGAATGACCGTGGGTTAAGAGAATGTAATCGGGTCTTTCGTTTTCTACCGATAAATCGGATAATTCATTACCCGTAATAAACGGATCGATGAGAATTTCCTTGCCATCTGTCACGATTTTTACGGTTGAATGACCGTGGTAGGAAATTTTCATTTTTGCATCTCCTTTCTCTTATTTGTTCATTTATGGATTTCGCTTTTTTCGTTAAAAATCCTGCCTTTTGTCATCTATTTACATTTTACCGTAAAAATGATAGGCTTTTGAAATAAGAAGTTTCGAAATACTGTACATCATTGCTTTTTCAATTCGTTCTATTTTTTTAGATAAACTGGTAAAACATGAGCGATTTTCGAGGTGAAAAAGATGCAGAAACGATTGGAGAAACTAACAAATTGGTTAAGAAATGAAAGCATCGATGCTGCGATTCTTACATCGAGCGAGACGGTATTTTATTTTAGCGGATTTATGAGTGATCCTCACGAACGGGTATTAGCGATCGTGTTATTTCCTCATGAAGAACCGTTTTTATTTTGTCCGCAAATGGAAGTTGCAACGGCAAAAGAAACAGGCTTTCCTTATGCCATTTATGGATACAGTGACATTGAAAATCCATGGGAAATGATAAAACGGGAAGTTTTGAAAAGAACGGCAAAAATCGAGCGTATTGCCATTGAAAAACAACATATGAACGTGGAACGGTTTGAAATCTTGCAAAAAGCATTTCCAGGCGCACAATTCATTGCTAGTGAAGAAAAAGTAAACGAGCTACGGCTCATCAAAGATCGATCGGAAATTGAAAAGCTAAAGAAAGCATGTGAATTGGCAGATTATGCCATAGAGGTTGGCAGCGCCGCGATCAAAGAAGGCATTACCGAATTAGAGCTCGTGGCCATCGTAGAATACGAATTGAAGAAAAAAGGCGTCGAAAAAATGTCTTTCCAGACGACGATATTAACCGGTCCCCATGCAGCGAGTCCCCACGGTACCCCCGGGATGAACAAAGTGAAAAATGGCGATTTTGTTTTGTTTGATCTCGGAGTCGTTTATGAAGGATATTGCTCGGATATTACACGTACGATCGGTTTTGGTGATGTTCCCGAGGAACATGTAGAAATTTACAACATCGTCTTAAAAGCCCAGGAAGCGGCTGTACGGTCAAGTAAACCGGGTATAACATGTGGAGAAATTGATTTAACGGCAAGAAATATTATTGAAGAAGCAGGCTATAGTGAATATTTCACCCATCGCCTCGGCCATGGTCTCGGAATAAATATCCACGAATACCCTTCCATCAATTCTACTAACAAGCTTGTTCTCCAGGAAGGCATGGTTTATACGATTGAACCCGGTATTTATATTCCCGGAAAGGTCGGTATCCGGATTGAAGATGATGTCGTCATTACGAAAAATGGCGCAGAAACTTTAACCAAGTACCCGAAAGAACTCCAGCTTCTTCCAAAAAGATAATCACATCCAATCTGTGAAAATAAATTAGCGATATTCCTATACTAAATGTTCAACAACTTCATGAAAAACAACTTAATAAAAGCAAATCTTTTTTCAAAGTCTCCATAGAAAAACAGACCGGTTCCAGAGATGAAAATCTTTTCGGAAACCGGTCTGTTTTTTCTTTTAGCAATAGGGTGTAGGAAAATGATTTCTTATTTACCTCTGCAAATACTCTTCCAATTTCGTTCAAAGATTATCGAAGCGTTTAAAAATGAGACGAAGAGTGTTTCAAAGAAGTGTGGTTAAATCGGAATATTCAAAACCTAGCGATTCCGCAACACCTTTATGGGTGATCAAGCCTTGATACGTATTCACTCCCCTGGCTAAAGCTTCATTATGTCGTAAAGCGTCTTCTAGACCGTGATTGGCGATATCTAATGCGTAAGGCATTGTGGCGTTCGTTAATGCCAGTGTACTTGTCTGCGGGACAGCACCGGGCATATTCGGGACAGCATAATGAAGAACACCGTGCTTGATAAAAGTAGGATTGTCCAGAGTCATCACCCGATCACTCGTTTCAAAGATTCCCCCTTGATCAATGGCAATGTCAATAATAACCGACCCGGGCTTCATCGAACGAACCATTTCTTCGGTGACTAATTTCGGCGCTTTTTTACCGGGAATCAATACCGTACCGATGACTAAATCCGCGTCTTTTACAGCCTGGGCAATGTTGTATGGATTGGACATTAATGTGTTCACTTCATACTGGAATAAATCATCTAACTGTCTTAATCGCTCGGCATTAACTTCCAGGATCGTCACATTCGCACCAATCCCTCTAGCGACTTTCGCGGCGTTCGTGCCGGCGACACCGCCGCCGATAATGACTACATGCCCTCTTTTGACTCCCGGGACGCCTGAAAGGAGAATCCCCTTCCCGCCGTGAACTTTTTCTAAATATTGGGCACCGATTTGTACGGCCATTTTCCCGGCCACTTCACTCATCGGTGTCAGCAAAGGTAAGGAACCGTTGGAAAGTTGGACCGTCTCGTAGGCGATGGCTGTCACTTTCTTATTTAACAATTCCCGGGCGAGCTGCGGTTCATTCGCCAGATGTAGATAAGTAAACAAGATTAAACCTTCCCGCAAATATTGATATTCATCAGGCAAAGGTTCCTTAACTTTCATCACCATATCCGCTTCCCAAACATCAGCCGCTGTCGGGACGATCGTTGCGCCAGCTGCTTGATACTCCTCATCGGTAAATCCCGATCCGATTCCCGCTCCTTGCTCAATAAAAACATCATGGTTCAATTTCTTTAAATAATAAACACCGGATGGGCTAATGGCAACCCGGTTTTCATTGGCTTTGATTTCCTTCGGTACACCTATTTTCATCAGCCGTTCCTCCTAAAATTTTGATCTTAAGCCACTACTTTACTTGTTTATGTGTGCACACTATTTCCTTTATATCAACAAAATAACATTTTCTCCTTTTCCAATTGTGAATAACAATATCCATGAAGCTTGAGAATATCCTTTTAAAAAAGGAAAAACCCGTCTTTGAAGACCGGGTTCTCGCACGTTGATACGGCACCGATTATTCATTCGTAATCATTTTTATCCAGTAAAAAGCGATACTGGTAAAAGCGGTGCGCCCAATCGGTCACTTGCTTCGTTAACACATAATTACTGCCCGCTCCGATGGCCACACTAAAAAACGAGCCTTTTTTCGTCTCTTTATTGCGGAACAAATGAATCGCCACTGCTTTCATCAATTGTAATAAAAGGGTATTGAACCACGGAACATCGCTAATCCGGTTATTCCCCTCATAAAAATATCCATCCTGATCCCTTAATTCCTGGAACAGTCTGTCCCAGGCTTTCCTTTGAAATCGTTTTGGCAATGTTGCACTATGGAAGACTTTTAAGGCGAGGATCGCTTCCACGGGATGGTGGATCGGGTAGCCATACGATAAGGCAATGGACTGGATCGCTTTTAAATTGATGAGAATAACAGCCGGTAAATCGATACCGAGAAGAAGGGGATTACCGGAACCTGCCAGTCCCCCCTGCACGAGAGAATAAAGCTGATGCATGTTGATTTCCCGCTCTGCCAGCAATTGCAGTTTTTCCAGCGGCAATGATTTCATACCTGACAAATCATCGATCTCCGAATTCATCACCTTGACGTTTGCGATCATTTTTTCGACTTTATCATGAACATGTTCCACTTGATGCAAGGCTACCTGTACATAAATGAAACATTGATCAAGATTTTCTAAAATCCTCTTTTGCATCTCATCGGGCAGTAAAGCGAAAAGTTCATCGAGAAAGAGATCATAACGTTGCAATAAATCTCCTGGCGCTTCTTGACGACTTTCCAGCTCATTCAGCCACTGGTGAATTTGCTGCATTCGTTCCGCTTCAAATTCAGAAAGTGTCATTAAGCAAACTCCCCCTTAACGATCAAAAAATCCCGTCCCGGTAAAGATGTAATTCATTATAGCATAAAAAAATTTGTAAAAAAATAGCAACATCTCTCGAATAATAAGAGATGTTGCCGATGAATTTATCCTTATAAATTGGCCAGGCGAACGACGTCGCGGGCAATCATCACTTCTTCGTTTGTCGGGATGACTAACACTTTTACAGGGGAGAAAGGATAGCTGATAAATGCTTCGCCTTCAACCGTTTTGTTTGCTTCACTGTCCCAATAAACGCCCATGAACTCTAAGCCGCGGAGAATTCTTTCACGAATCGGTGCACTGTTTTCACCGATTCCCGCCGTAAAGATAATGGCATCAAGACCGTTCATTTTTGCCGCATATGAACCGATATATTTATGTATCCGATCAACGAATACGTCTAAGGCTAATTCTGCCCGCGTATTCCCTTCTTCAGCGGCTTCTGTTAAATCCCGTAAGTCACTGGAAAGTCCGGAGATACCGAGCAAACCACTCTTTTTATTCAATACGTTCACAACTTCTTCAGCTGATTTTCCTGTTTTCTCCATAATATAAGGAATTAACGCCGGATCGATGTTACCGGAACGGGTTCCCATCGTCACACCGGCTAACGGTGTAAAGCCCATGGAAGTATCGATGGATTTTCCGCCAACTACAGCTGCAATACTGGCTCCATTTCCTAAATGGCAGGAGATCAAGCGCAATGATTTTAATGGACGCTCTAATAATTCCGCAGCCCGCTCTGTTACATATTTATGGGAAGTACCGTGGAAGCCGTATTTGCGAATTTTATATTTTTTATAATACTCGTAAGGCAAACTATAAAGATAGGAACGTTCGGGCATTGTTTGGTGGAATGCCGTATCAAAAACAGCAACATGCGGTACATTCGGCAAAATTTTCTGGAAAGCTTTAATTCCTGTAATATTCGCCGGGTTGTGCAACGGTGCTAAATCTGAGAGATCTTCAATTTGTTTTAATACTTCATCCGTGATTAGCGTTGAATCACTAAATTGTTCACCACCGTGAACGACGCGGTGACCTACACCATCAATTTCATCAAACGATTCGATAATATGTAAACTTAACATTTGCTCAAGAAGAATTTTAACCGCTTTGGCATGGTCAGGGATGTCTTGAACGAATTTTTTCTTTTCGTTATTGAAGGTGATGGAAAAAATTGAATCATTCAAGCCAATTCGTTCCACTACTCCCTTTGTAATGACTTCTTCTTCCGGCATAGTAATTAATTGGAATTTTAATGATGAACTACCTGCATTAATGGCTAAAATTTTTGTCATTCGTTTCTCTCCTTAATTTCTATTTCTTATGTGTATTATGAACGCCAGATAAAATATATATGTTACATTTCATCTGTGAATGCATGAACAAATATCCCCGATAATTAATTTAATCATTATTTCCGTTATTTTTCAATACGTCGAACGCAGGTCTTCGGGTATTCTTCGTGAACAATTCGCGAAAATTTTTGTAAACACATTAACAAGAAAGTGACCGGGGCCACACGAGCGGTCACTATTTTGAATATTTGTTCTCGCTAAACCATTGATCCATACGGATAAGCACCGACTCCATTTTCTGTTGGTCAGATAGCGAGGGTAATACAGCCATCAAGACTTCTTTCGGTGGCTGAATGCCTTCGCCCTGCTTTTGCAAAACGAAAATGCTTTTGGCGGCATTTTTATTTTTAAACAGTGTCTCGGGTAGCTGGATGAAAGCCTGGATATGATGATGTTGTTTAATATATTCCCGCAATTTTTCTGCTCCCGGACTTGTGAATATTATATTGGGAACGAGAAAGATTAAATAGCCACCATCTTTCGTATAACGGGTGCTCTGTTCGATAAATAAATGATGGGCATACGAATGACCCTCATCCGCCTTTAACGTATAATCACTCGCATCCCCTGGATAATAGCCAACGGGTAAATCACAAATAATGCAATCGACAGGATCAATAAATAACGGTCGTAAACTATCCTGCTTGAACAATTCTAAGGGGTGGTTTTGTAAATTGGCATTGACATAGGCTAGGCGGATAAGCAAATCGTCAATTTCAACACCATATGCGTGAATTTCTGGCCAGTTCAATTGATTTAATACAGTCGTTAAAAAATTGCCCGTGCCAACAGCAGGATCTAAGATAGAAAAGCGTGTGGCTGTCGGAACAAATTTGCGGATTAAATAAGCGACAAAAATCCCGATGGAATCAGGGGTTAATTGATGATTCGGTTGTGTATTATCCCGCATGCCCTTTAAGCATGCCAGCTGAAATGCCTTCCGGATATCTTCGCTCGTATAGGAAAGGCGATTGATTTCATCATATTTTTTGGTCAGTCGTTTTTTCGTTACTTCACTAATATTTTCTTGCAAAATTTGATCTTGATAAATATTTTCGCCTGTTTCGACCAATGCTTCTAAATAAGTGATATCCATCTCTTTTTCTAATAAACTGCTTGTTTCATCTAACGTCTCAAATAATTTTTCAACCGGCGTCTCGGCCATTGAGGAACCTCCCTAAAAAACATTCAGTAATACTCACTAATATTCCATTCTATACGTATTATCATAAATTCACAAACAAAAAATCCTCAAAAAGAAAATGGCGTACGACAAAGGTACACCATTTCCCAGCAGAACATGATATATTCATTAAAATCGTTCGCTTATTTTGCCTCTTTTGCCGCAGCAATGGCCTTCTCATAATTCGGGTGTTCATGAACATTCGGAACGATTTCTTTATACGTGATTTTGTTAGAAGAATCGATAACAAAAACCGCTCTCGCTAAAAGCCGTACGTCCTTCATATGTACGCCAAAAGCTTCACCAAAAGATAGATGCCGGTAATCGGATAATACTTCCAGGTTTTCAATCCCTCTTGCTGCACACCAACGTCCTTGGGCAAAGGGTAAATCGGCACTTATCGTAATGACGTTCACACCAGGGAGGTTAGCTGCTTCTTCGTTAAAACGACGGGTTTCAGCGTCACACACGCCCGTATCAATGGAGGGAACAGAGGCAATTAACCGCACCGTATTGTTCCATTTACTCGAATGAACCTCATTTAATTCGTGATCAACAACCGTAAATTCCGGCGCCTCATCCCCGACATTAACCTCATTTCCTAAAAGTGTTACCGGTTTGCCTCCAAACAGTACCTCAGCCATTTCCATAACCTCCTGAACGATTTATTGTGATTTTATCATATCAAATGTATTGAAAAAGACAATTAAAAGGACCTGTCCCTTTCAATCCCTAATAAAAACCGATGCTCGTTCGCATCGGCCCAAACGTTTAAATTTGATAATCGGGAGGTGCGGTTGGATCTTTCGGGTTACTTTCTGGTTGTTTGTTTTGATCGGAATTGTTAACGGAAGAACTTCCTTTTGCCTGATTATTCTTGTCTTTGGCAAACATTTTTTGAATTTTATCGACAGCATTCGGCGCAAGATCAATAATTTTCTCATACAAGTGGGTGTTTTGATCGACGTGGAGTAAGCGCACCCCTTCATTATTGACAATCAAAAAGGCAATCGGCGTTATGGATACACCGCCACCACTTCCTCCGCCAAATGGAAGCTGGGAATCAGAACTGGAACCCTGTCCCGAGCTATCCGCAGAAAACTCGGATCCCCCGGCCGCAAAGCCAAAACCAACTTTGGAAACCGTTAAGATCACACCGCCATCCGGGGTTTCCACCGGATCTCCTAATATCGTGTTTACATCGACCATATCTTTTAAGTTTTCCATCGCTGTAGTCATCAACCCTTTTAGGGGATGATCCGCCATAAACAATCCCTCCTGTTACAATGTTTGATTCTTCTTTTCAACGGTTACCTTCTTGTCCTGTTCCTTTTTCATTTTCCGATAAAGATGGAACACTTGAATACTTGCTAAAATAGTTTGCCCGATGCGAACTTGAAACATACAATGAAAATTCGTTCGGACAACTGCCTTTTGAAAATCTGCGTATACTTGTATTTCAGGCTTTGCTTTTATAATGAACAGGCGGCGAATCATCCCGACGACATTCCCTTTAACCGCCCAGCCTAAACCGGTCGCGATGCCCGTTGATGCCGCTTCCCCTGTACCAATTTCCGAAGTCCAGATCAACTGTTTCACCTTGATTTTTTGGAAAAAATTTTTTAACAGACTGTAAAACGGGCCGATCTGTTCTATCATATTTTCGATTTGTCGGAGGGGAGATGTCGCTTCATCCGGAGATATTGGATGATCGGTTTTGCCTGTTTCTCCAACTACTTGATGCAACTTCCCATCGCTCCGGGAAAAGTCTCTCTTTTCTCCTGTTCCCTGATTTTTTAATAATTCTCGCCGGAAGCTGAGAAGCCCGAATAATGCTTTCGTTTTTATTTGCAATGAATTTTCTTTACCATTAAAAGAATAGTGCACGAATACGTTTATGTTGGATAAGAGAATTATCGAGACGATACTGGCGAGGATTAGAAAAATCATGAAAAATATCATTCTTACACAACCTTTCAACTAATCAGTATCGTCACGGTAATGGAAAAATAAACGTCCAACCCGCTCCATCCTTCATTGGCAGCGAAATGCTTTCCAAAATTAAAAAGCACTCCCAAACGGAGCGCTAAAATCACGTATGTTGGTTGAGAACCTGCTCAACACCTTCTTTATTGACCAGGTCTTCATGAATAACTGTTGTATCGGCGAAATAGTCATGCAATCCTTGTTTTTTCGGTAAAAATCCGACTAAAATGTAAACAATTTTAACCGTATGACAAATATAGCGACCGACCAATTCCCGGAAAATAACCGTATCCCAAGTGAGAGTATCTTTCTTTAAAGAAATAACTTTCAGGCCGAACACCATCTTTCCCAATGTTTGCCCGAAATATTTTGTCATGAGCACAAAGTAACTGAAAAATATCAGCGCTGACAAAATATTGTAAAGGGAGAAAAATCCCGTAGTATCGAGGTCCAGCAATAGCACGGAAGGACGAACCAGGATCAGTCTTAGTGACATCACAACTATCAAATCCACGATATATGCCCAAAAACGAATCCAGAAGCCGGCATATGCATATAAATCCGGATCGTCTGAAGAAGACGGGGCATCGATTTTCCCTTTGTTCGCAAAAATTGATAAGGGCGAACGTTTTTCTTTCTGTTCATTTTCCTGTTCTTCCTCGTGATGGGCAGCTAACGGCATGATGCGATCATCTTTCTGCACAGATGAAACATCTTCATTAGCCATATCTTTTCTTTGTTCTTCTTGGTTCGTATCGGATATATTGGCTATCTCGGGAGTTTCCCGTTCGGCGCTCATAGCAGCCTGTTCCTGGTCAGAGGTGAGCATTTCCATTTCTTTCTTTTGTTCATTTTTTTCCATCTTTCACCCCTCCTAATTCGAATATAAATACATCAGGCGCGGGGCACTGTTATGGGATAATACTTGAATGATTTTATCGGTCGTGTTACTATTTCCGCCAATTTTTTCGCTCATAAGAGAAAATAGCGAGCCCAATCCGAAAAGATTATCGTCGTAACGGACAACTTCGGCATCCTCTAAGTTCATATCTTCTTTCATCGCTGCAATCGTATCTTCTAAATAGCCGAATTCATCTACTAAACCAATTTCTTTCGCCTGCCGGCCATCGTAAATACGGCCATCCGCAATTTGTTTTACATAATTGATATCGAGATTACGCCCTTCCGCAACGATGCGGACAAAATCTTCATACGCATTGTCAATTAAACTCTGGAAGATCTCGACTTCCTCCTCCGTCATTTCCCGGCTGCTACTACCAATATCCTTAAAAGGTCCGCTTTTAATCGTCATGACTTCAATTCCTAATTTTTCGGCTAATTCACTAACGTTATACCCTTGCATGATAACCCCGATAGAACCGGTAATCGTATCTTTAGCCGCAAAAATTTTATCGGCCGGTGCGGCGATATAATACCCGCCGGATGCTGCCGTGGAACCCATCGTTACATAAATTGGGATATCTTTTTCTTCTTTTATCTCCACAAGCTTATCATGAATTTGAGCACTTTCAACAACCGTTCCCCCTGGAGAATTGATTTGTAAAATGAGACCCTTGACATTGTCATTATCTTTAATCACTTCTAACTTCTCCATAAAGAGGCGGTGGTTGTATAAGCCCCCCGTTAAAAACGGATCTGCGGACCCGACATCTTGAATAACACCATTTACCTCAAGGACAACGATCTGAGAAAATGGATCCCCCGCCTCAATAACCGTTTCGGAGAAAGCTCCGTCCAATCCCCATAGTTCTTCAAACGATACTTCGCGATCAGCAAATAAAAATGTTGACAATAAAGCAGAAGCCCAGGAAAAAAGCAGGACGCCTGCTGCAACCGCCAATGCTACCCAGCGTTTCGCATTCATTTTGTTTCCCTCCTCCAATATTAGCCAAAACGTCGAAAGTCTGCTTTATTAAAAACGATATCTAATCGAAAACACGCTTCAATTCCTCACCTTTTATTCATGCTTATTTCAAAAATCTCACAGAGATGCTTAAATCATCCACTACATGATAAACTAGTAACAAAGACCATGTGTAATAAGGGGGATATTCATGGACGCAAGACGGAATATGTATTTTTTCCATCAAGGTCAAACGGCTTTAGAAGAAATTAAACAGCAATTACAAAGTGCCGCGAAAGAAAAAGGGTTTATCGTGGTTAACCACTTCAAAGAGGCCAATATAATCGTCAGTATTGGTGGCGATGGTACTTTTTTACAGGCAGTTCGCAAATCCGGATTTCGCGACGACTGCCTCTATGTAGGAATCTCTACCGGCAACGAAACAAGCTTTTATAGCGATTTTCATTTCGAAACGTTAGAACAGGCCATTGAAGCAATGGATATGAAAAAAATCGAGGTCCGTCGCTATCCGGTCCTGGAAGTCACGATTGATGATGAAGGCCCTTTTTACTGTCTAAATGAATTCACGATTCGTTCCTCTATTGTGAAAACCTTTGTTCTGGATGTTTATATCGATGACCTTCACTTTGAAACGTTTCGTGGCGACGGGATGATTATCTCGACACCAACAGGAAGTACCGGATACAATAAATCCGTTCACGGTGCGATTGTCGATCCTTTACTACGCTCGTTTCAAGTTAATGAACTCGCATCGATTAATAATAATCAATTCCGGACAATCGATTCTCCTTTAATTTTAAGCAGTGAACGAAAATTGCGACTTGAAGTTCATGAAAAACCAAATAATTTCCCGATCATCAGTTTCGATAATGAAGCCCTGGCCACCAGTAAAGTGCGACACGTTGAAATATGCTTGAGTCAGCGCGTTATCAAAACCGTTAAGCTGAAAACAAACTCCTTCTGGCATAAAGTCAAGCGAACGTTCCTTTAATTCATACGGATACGTCCAAAAAGGGTTTCAAAAATTTTCGAAAAAAAATTTCAAACTTCTTTATTCCTATTAACTAGAATGTTCGGCTTTACTGGCTTATTGTTAGTACCAATCTTTTAAAAACCCGAGCTACTCCATGCTCATTAATTTCATATAAAATATTATACATGATTTAAAATTGTGTAAAAACAAATGCTCTGTTTAATGGGACACATTCTGGGGAAAACTACCAGTATTGGTAAAGACTTTCCTATTAAAATAAATCGGACATCAGTTATCATATTAGAAACTCAAATGGTTTCAGTGCCACAAACAGTAAAGGGCGGGGATGAACCCCGCCCGAAGCTAGATTTATATTGATTATTGAGTAAATCTTCCGCTCAATTGTTGCTGAGCCATCTGCACAAGACGCTTTGTAATTTCTCCTCCAACAGAACCATTTGCACGGGAGGTTGTTTCAGCACCTAAATTGACACCAAATTCTTGTGCAATTTCATATTTCATTTGCTCAAGGGCTTGTTCTGCACCTGGCACAAGAAGTTGGTTACTATTATTGTTGTTGGCCATAGGTTTTCACCTCCTTGTGTTCATTAGATTGTGTAGAACACAAGGAATTCATTCATAGAGAAACAGGTAATTGTTAACAGTAAACGCATGCCTCTTTCTCTATAAAAGATCGGCCAGTTCAGATTCGTCGTAGTCTTTGCCAGCTTCAAGCTTAATCGTTTCCACGCCTGCAACAGCTTTATCAATGAGCGAATCAAAATCGATGCCTGCTTCATACTGGTTCACCTTATCGCGGCGTGGTTTTGTTGCCGGCTGCTGCGGTGTGAAAATTGTACAACAATCTTCGTAGGGACGGTTTGATATCGCCAATGTACCGATTTTTTCGGCAATGGCAATAATATCGTTTTTATCCATCGTCACTAATGGCCGCAAGACCGGTGTGTTCGTCACTTCATTGATCGTATACATGCTTTCAATTGTCTGACTGGCAACCTGCCCTAAACTTTCTCCGGTTACAATCGCCAGACCGTTGCGCTGTTCCCGGATCTTATCAGTAATGCGCAACATAATGCGCCTTGTTGTGGTCATCGTATAGCTTTGCGGTATTTTTTCCTGAATCAATTGCTGAATTTCAGTAAACGGTACGATATGAATTGTAAATTTCCCGCTGACTTCCGCGAGAACTTTACCTAAATCGATCACCTTCTGTTTCGCATGTTCACTCGTAAATGGTGGACTGGCAAAATGAACGGCTTCCAGGAGAAGTCCCCGCTTCATGGCCAGATACCCGGCCACCGGACTGTCAATCCCTCCAGATAGCATCAACATCGCCTTTCCGCTAGAACCTACCGGTAATCCGTGAGCGCCATCAATCACTTCGCACGTTAAATATACCGCATCGTGACGCACTTCTACTTGCAATTCGTAATCCGGTTGATGCACATCCACGCGCAGATCAGGAATATGTTGTAATAAATGCGATCCTAACATTTGATTCATTTCGTTTGATGTATATTCAAACGTTTTATCGGAACGACGGGTTGCAACTTTAAAAGTTTTCCCGGCTACTCCTAATTTTTGAAAAAGAGCAAGGGAACCTTCTTTAATGTTTTCAATATCTTTTTCCACTTTCATTACAGGACTGAACGATTGAATACCGAATACTTTTTTTAATGGTTCGGCTACTTTTTCCCAGTTTTCACCATTTAACTCGATATACATCCGGTCCCGGTGTGCTCGTATTTTAATGTTTTTAAAATCCTTCAATACATAAGCCGTATTAGCTCGCAAACGGTCAATAAATTGCCCGCGGTTTTTTCCTTTCGTTGAGATTTCACCGTAGCGGACTAAAATTTGATCATATATCATGTCTATCCCCTCATTACTGATTTTAATTCATTGATACATTCCTTAATTGCTTTCATGGCTTCTTTCGCTTCATCCATAGTATTTTCAAAAGAAAGACTGATACGCACAGAAGTGGAGGCAATATCGTCACCACATCCCATGGCAAGGAGTGTTTTACTCGGTTCATTACGCTGTACTGAACACGCACTCGTTGTCGACACGTACACCCCGCGTTCCGATAAAGCCGAGATGAACACTTCCGTTTTAAATCCTGGAAGCGAAAAATTAACGATATGGGGTGCGCAATTTTTTTGAGGAGTGTTCAATTTAACCCCGGGAATCATACTCAATTCAGTGAAAAAGTACTGCTGTATGGCTTTCATATGGTTGACTTTTTCCGCAAAATTTTCCGTGGTCAACCGCAGGGCTTTGGCCATGGCCACAATCCCCGGTGTATTTTCCGTTCCACTGCGAATGTTCTCTTCCTGACCGCCCCCGCTAAGTAAAGGATCGAACCGAATCCCCTGGCGAATAAAGAGAGCACCGGTACCTTTCAACCCGTGAAATTTATGTGCGGAAATCGTCGCTAAATCGATATGTGACCGATGATAATCCAGGGCAACCTTGCCAACTCCCTGGACATTATCCACATGGAAAAAGACTTTCGGATAATTTTTTAACAGTTGACCAATTTCTTCAATCGGTTGGATTGTACCTACTTCATTATTCACATGCATGACCGAAACGAGAATCGTATCGTCCCGCAATGCATTTTTCACATCTTCAACCCGGACGCGACCACTGGAGTTGACCGGCAAATACGTAATTTCAAAACCGTCCTTTTTTAATTGCTCGCAAACATTCGTTACGGAAGGGTGTTCAATCGAAGTCGTAATAATATGTTTTCCCCGTGAACGATATGTGTACGCAATGCCTTTAATCGCCGTATTATTTCCTTCAGTTCCACCGGAAGTAAAGACAATTTCGGCCGGCAATACTCCCAGGATGGAAGCGATTTGTTCTCGCGCTCGCTCCAATAATTGATTGGCCTGCAATCCCGCTTTATGAATCGATGACGGATTACCGAAGTACAGACGACTCGCTTTGGCAAAAGAATCGACAACCTCTTCAAGCGGTCTTGTCGTGGCACTATTATCCAAGTATATCAATATAATTCTCTCCTTTCACCCTTCCATTTCGACGGATTTATGCTCATTATGGTCCGTTATTTATGCGAATATCCATCCGATAATTATATCGTTTTACAGCATTCATCTCAATAAAAAAAGGAAAACCGGGCGGTTTCCTTTTTTACAAAATTTTCGTTTCCACAAGCGAAACTTTAGTTTTGTAGTGATTCTTCTTCTTGAAGCCACTGTTCTATTTTTTTCAACGCACCTGGTTCAACTTCTTCAACCGCTGTAGCTGCTTCTTCTAACGCCTGTTCATAATCGTAGCGGTAAAAAGCTTCTTCCGCTTTTAATAATTTTTCATGCAGATTTTGATCGGAAGCACGATAGCGATTTCCGTATTGAATGATCTTTTCAATTAAATAAACGTTGTCAATCATCCAGTGCACTTTCTCACTATATTCACTAATCGCTTCATCCGCTTGCTGTAACGCTTCCTGAACAGCCGGGATCACGAGCGGTTTCTGTTCCAGGGAACGAAATACATTTTGCAGGGTTTCTTGACAATGGAGAAAGCGTGTTTCGATATCCGCTGGTACACCGGGGACATTGCTGCGCGCGAGCGTCCGTGCGGTATTTTGTAATTTTTGCTTCAATTGTTGAATTTTTTCTCGCGCTTCCATTTCGTCTTTTCGCAAGGTCTGCAGCATTTCTTTAAATTCTTGTTGTTCTTTTTCAATTTCAGCAACCGTATCGATAATTTCCTTCATTTTTTCTTGAATGGCCGAAAATGCGACTGCGGAGGCTTCTCCATCTTTTAGAAGCAGGGCAAGGGATTTTTTCATTTCCTCGGTACGCTCCGTAATGGAGCGAATTGTTTTTACATCGGAATCGTTTAAATGGTAACTTAACTTGATCTCTTCAATTTCATCATTTAGTTCCGTATTTGTTACCAGGATTTTTTCAATGGAATCCATGAGTAGCTCTTTATTTTCTCTCACATATTGCCGTGCAAACACTTCCTCTTCAAGCATGGAATAGATCTGATCAATTTCTTCCTGAATTTCTTGAACCCCTTCTTCAACTTCTTCCACCTGTAAATTTTTGATAAAATCCAGGTATGCTTCTAAATGGTTTTCGATACGGTCTAATTTCGCATCCAGCTCCAGATGAGCGAGATAATATTTTTCTGTAACCATTTCATCGATGCCGAGGCGGATTTCTTTAATTTGTGCCGGGATTTTTTGTTGGCATTCATTCAGCAGTAAAGGAATGGATTCCATCTTGTTCCCGATATCTTCCAATTCCTTTTTCACCGCCAGAATAATTTCGCGAGCGGTTAAATAGTTGCCATTGTCTGTTTCCTGTTCAAAGGCGATAAATTGTTGCTCCGCTTCAATCAGGCGATTTTCCAGCTTTTTTTCCGCTGGACCGAACGCATAGCTGTGAGCGAGTAAATCCTTGCGTAATTTTTTAAACATTTCCTGCGACTCTTCAAAGTCTTCCCGATTTTTTTCTTCACTCTCAATTAAATGGTTAATCTGGGCAACCATTTCATCAATATCTCTTTCCGATTCCGCGATCATCTGTTCAATTTTCGCAAAAACTTCCTTAGCTTTCTTAAAACGGAAATGGTCGATGTACTCTTCCGCATCATAAAGCCATTCTTCGACACTCGGTAAGCGTTCGGTGACGATGGCATCCCATTCCTCACGCCACCGCTCGAAATATTCTTCCACTTCGCCCATCATTTTTAACTGTTTAATTTTTCCAACCTCATCCAGTACAGGGCGGTTCATTAGTTCGATTTTTTTCTCTTCCCAATAGTCCACAATGGAAAAATATTTTCTTTTGATCAAATAACTACCAATTACTAAAAGAATGATGAGTAATATCGTTCCAATTATGTATACCATAATGTGCCCCCTGTTCCTGTACGCCAACTTCATCTATGTCAATGTAAAAATTCTTTTCATTGCTTATATGATACCATGAGTACGACAATTTTTGAGGTTATTTTTCAAATTCCTGCTTGAATTTTTATCGATAGCTGACACCGTTTCATAATTTTGCTAAAATATGACTTATATATTCGGGAGGGATGATCATGAGTTCGATTGAAAATCTAACAGGAACAAAAGAAGAAAAGTATAATTTAGTCATTAAACAATTGCGTGCCCTTTTGGAGGACGAGACCCATCCGATCGCGAATTTAAGCAATGCATCTGCCCTGTTAAACCAGTTTCTTGACAGAATCAATTGGGTCGGATTTTATCTTTTAGAAGGCGATGAACTTGTTCTCGGGCCTTTCCAGGGGTTGCCGGCATGTGTCCGTATCCCTGTGGGTAAAGGTGTTTGTGGGACAGCCGTTGCTAAAAAAGAAACGATTGTCGTACCTGATGTCCATCAATTCCCTGGGCATATTACGTGCGATCCGGCTAGTGAATCGGAAATTGTCATCCCACTCATCAAAGATGGCAAAGTTCTCGGTGTGTTAGACATTGACAGCCCAATTAAATCCCGTTTTGATGAAATCGATGCCAAGAAGTTAGAAGAATTCGCTGCAGTTCTCGTCCAATCCATTACCTGGGATGCATAATTGGTTTACATATACGTAATATTTTTAAGGAAAGAGCACTCCTATTTTCGTGAGTGCTCTTTTTTCTTAGCTGAAAGGATGGTCTTATCTTTAATATCGGCACTTTGGAAAAATTTGTTATATTCCTAGTGCCTCGTTTCAGCAACGACCTTGTTTTTCCCCTGCTCTTTTGCTTTATATAACGCCTGATCCGCCCGGACAAACAGAGAACGCGGATTATCCTTACGGTTCTGATTCCAGCAGGAAACACCGCAAGATATAGTCACTTCAGGTTCCGTCTCTTTTTGGATTTCTTCGATTAATTGATTGGCTAATTCTAGACCATCCTCTAAAGTTCGATTAGGCAAATAAACGGCAATTTCTTCTCCACCCCAGCGAGCGGCGATATCATTCACATGCAAATGTCTTCTTATAATATCAGCAATTTGCTGCAGTACTTCATCGCCGACTTGATGACCGTACAGGTCATTAATCCGTTTAAAATTATCAATATCGATTAATACGAAAGCACCCTGTTCATCGTTTTCCAGGGACTCCTGCATTTTCCCATCTAAATAACTTCTCGTAAATAATTTTGTCAAATAATCGGTGATGACGAGTTTTTCTAATTCATCCCGCAACCTGGCATTTGCTAATGCAAGTGCAGCATGGTGACTCAAGCTCTGAAACAGTTTGAAAGTCTCAAAAGAAAAATGATAAGGCCTCTCATCAACGACCACGATAAACCCGAAGATTTTTCCGTTCTGTTTGAGCGGTTCAGACATTACGGAACGTACTCCGTAGCTTTTGGCGGAATCTC
Source organism: uncultured Bacillaceae bacterium (assembly GCA_937951955.1). Lineage (GTDB taxonomy): Bacteria > Bacillota > Bacilli > Bacillales > Caldibacillaceae > CALGAD01. The sequence goes on along the minus strand of CALGAD010000161.1, from coordinate 2,602 downwards.
TTTGAATGTCACCGACAAAAATTGAATCTTTTCCCTTTTGATAAAGAGTGGCTAAATACTTTAAAAAGCCTTTGCCGTTAATCGTAAAAAAGAAGGGGCTACTCGTTTCAAACACTTTTAAATTTTCATCGTGATTAAGTACGATCGCAACTCCCCCAGCGTTTAATGAACGCTTCAATTCTTCAATAAAATACGCCCCCACTTCAGAAAGACGTAATTTTGCATTCAAGTGTCGGGATACTTTTGTCACAATGCGTAAATTGTTTACCAATCGTTTCGATTGATAATAAAGGTGGGCGTTTTCTATCGCACGGCTGGCAACAGACGTGACCCGGGTCATAAATTGCACATCTTCACTGCCAAACATATCCGCATCTTTTGCCCCAACTTCCAATACACCGTATATGCCCTGTTTCCCTTTTAAAGGTAAATACAGAAAATGATAGGCAAGTGATTCGTTGGAAACGAGCTTTTTTTCACCCGTCATAAAAACTTCCAGTTCTGGCGAATCCACTTTCGTAAAATCCAGCATATAAAGAGGAAACTCCGACTCCTTCATCTCATCACTGGAAACAAATATCCGATATAAGAAATATGGATAAATGTCCGTTAAAGACCGGAACATTTGTGAAAAAATTTCATCCATATCCATTGTGGTGTATAAATTGTTCGTTACCTGCTGCAAGGTTTGCATTCGTTTCCTTGCAAAATCGATGGACAATAGTCGAATGGCATTTTGCAAATATTGATAACAAATCTTCGCACAACTTTCCCAAAACTGTTCCGAAAATGATGGATTAGGATTGCTCGTTGAACTTTCTAATAAAATAACCCCTCTTAATTGGTCCTGTTCATTTTTCAGTAGCAATTGTTTTTGAAAAGAATTGTCGGAAAAATGGCGATCGGTTAAGGCGGTAGAAGTGAAATAATAATCCGCTTGCCAATCTTCAAAATAAGAAATTTTTTCGTTTGTTAATACATTGAACAAATGCTGATTTTTTAAAAATAATTCCTTATGAAGGATGAAATGAACCTTTTCAGTAGATAGGAAATCCCGGAAAATATTCGTTAAAATCTGCAAGTATTCATCAATGTGCAATTCCCCCTGTGGAATAGTGAACTGATCAAACAGTTCGCTCTTCAACCGGAAAAGTAATTCCTTCTCTTTATGCATAAATGAATCACCTTTAGCTCTAATCAGTCAGCTGATACAGCGATGATGTTTATTTCGTAATGATTTTCAGCTCTTTTGCAAATACGGCTAGCCATAAAGATTGATCTTCTGTAATCGGGTATAACGCCTGTAATTGTTCATGTTCAGCGACGGGAAAGTAAAAACTTTCACCATCTTCCGTCGTAATTTCAACCGTCTCCTGATCACGATTCAGCGTGAAAGGATAAGATTGGTCCGAAGCTTGATCTCGGTACTGTTCATGTCTATTTTCTTTCCGTAACTGTTCATTATAATAATGCCATTCACCCTGAATTTTGGCCCAAATTCCGCTCGTTTCTTTGTCTGCCTGTAAACGCTCCACAGTCCCATCGAGTTTTTCTTGATATTGTGCTATAAATCGGTTATTATCTTTCCGATCAATTTCATATCGTAAAAGCCAGTGATTCCCCTTATGCCAGCGATAAACAACAACAAGGGGGGTATCATCGGCTGTATGTGCTCGATGGACGACCACCGCTTTCGTCGTATGATTATCAGCATTGAATCGTTCATATCGTGTTTGAAACGCCCAAATAAGAATAATTGTTACGATAACGAGTAAAACTATTTTAATAAACGAATCTTTCTGGAAAAATTTCATCACAAATCACGCTCTAATAGTACTTTAGTCCCTTTTATTATAGCATAGGTTTTTTTCGGAAAATATCTTTTTGTGTGAAGGCAGCAATTTTTAAACTCGTTCTAGTCATTTATTTTCTTTTTTACTAGAATAATTTACCGTCAATCATTCTTATTCCATCCGTCCAAGTCATAAAAGTAACAAATGCATCTCTTGCAGTAGTTCTCATTACGTTAAATCAATTTTAAAATGACCGGAAGAATTCTTGACTTATATAAGCCAATTTCATATAATAGTCTTTGTGTAAAATATGGCAGCCTATGTTTACATCTTTATGCGCTCATTTTGTTACTTATAGGAAGCGAATGATTCGTTTGCAATTTAATTGCAACACATGGGTTGAATTCCTATAAGTTGTATCGTGTAACCCTCAGCTGCTAGGGCGAAGGTACAGGACAACAAAATGGCGGTAAAGGATGTAGACAACTGTTTTTATTTTACAAATAAAAACAAAAGGAGGAGCTATTCAATGGCTCGTTATACAGGTCCAAGCTGGAAAATTTCCCGCCGTTTAGGCATTTCCTTAAGCGGTACTGGTAAAGAGTTAGAAAAACGTCCTTATGCACCGGGACAACATGGTCCTAACCAACGGAGAAAACTCTCTGAATACGGACTCCAATTACGTGAAAAACAAAAACTTCGTTTCATGTACGGGTTAAATGAACGTCAATTCCACAACCTCTTCGTAAAAGCAGGTAAAATGAAAGGTGTTCACGGCGAAAACTTCATGATCTTGCTTGAATCCCGTC
>CALGAD010000160.1 GCA_937951955.1 uncultured Bacillaceae bacterium | reverse complement strand
ATGAATGGAGACGGTGGGAGTCGAACCCACGTCCAGAGACATCGCCACTTAAGCGTCTACGAGCGTAGTCGATATATTATCGTTTCGCGATCTACTCGGCCTATCGACGGGCTCTGTAGTCGCTAGTCTGATTGTTCTCTTCCGTCGCCCTCAGACGGCGGGCAAACGGCGTATCCCACTCAGTTGAGCCCCTGACCCTACCACGTGGGCGATGGAGGGAGGAGCGCTTTAGCTAAATTAAGCAGCTAAAGCTAAGTTATCGTTAGTTTTGCCAGTTATTATTGGCGTGGCGTTTTTTACGAGATCGCCGACTCGGCTCGCAGCTTAAGCTCGATCTGCCCCTGTCGAATCCGGAACGTCCCCGGAATATTATAAAGAGAATCGAGATAAGCTATGCTATGTCATTTTAATTTACACCTTTCGGCACTTATTATTATAGCAAATCTCCTCTAGAATGCAATGGTAGCAATTTCCTGCTCTACAGTTTCTGTCTTTCCCGGAATGCCCGTTCAATTTCGCGCTGGGCTGCTTTTTTCTTCAGTTCTTCCCGCTTATCATATTTCTTCTTACCTTTGGCGAGAGCCAGTTCAACTTTGCAATAGCCATTTTTCAAATATAATTTTAACGGGATTAATGAAAAACCCGATTCCTTCGTCTTTCCGATTAATTTGTTGATTTCTTTACGATGAAGCAACAATTTACGCGTTCTCGTCGGATCATGGTTAAACCGGTTTCCCTGCTCATACGGACTGACATGCATATTCATTAAGAAAACTTCGCCGTCTTTAATTTTGGCAAAGGAATCTTTTAAATTCACCTTCCCGGCACGAATCGATTTAATTTCTGTTCCTTTTAAAACAATTCCTGCTTCATACGTTTCTTCAATGAAATAATCATGAAACGCTTTCCGATTTTTTGTAATCACTTTTCCGTTTCCCTTGGACATCACGTTCACCTCCAGGCTCCTTCATTTTAACAAATATTCACCGTTCAAACAATAAAGCATTTGATACGATGTGTGGTATTTATCAATAGAAAACAGCCCCGTATGGAGCTGTCCATTTTGTTATCCATTATTTTTTCTTTTTCCCTTTGCGTTTTCTCCGGCGTTTTTTCTCGGGATTGGATATTAAATAACCGTCCAATTCCTCATCGAAATCATCATATTTTTTCTTTTTCCGCTTTTTCGTAGAAGATATTGGCAGTACTTTTTTCGTTCGTTCTTCTCTTTTTTTCTTCGGTTTCATACCGACAATTTCAAAGTCAACGGCCCGTTCCTCAATATTGACATTGATGACGCGAACGCGGATTTCATCGCCAATACGAAATACATTTCCGGTTCGCTCGCCAATCATCGCATATTGTCGCTCATCGTAATGATAATAGTCATCGACCATATAGCTGACATGGACAAGTCCTTCGATCGTATTCGGTAATTCGACAAATAAACCGAAGCTTGTCACCGAACTGATGATACCATCAAATTCTTCTCCGATTTTATCTGCCATAAATTCGGCTTTCTTCAAATCATCTGTTTCCCGTTCGGCATCCACCGCCCGCCGTTCCGTTTTCGATGTATGGGAGGCGATTTCAGGTAGCCGCTCTTCCCATTTACTTTGTGTGGCGGGATCAATTTTGCCATCGATTAAATACGTATGGATTAAGCGATGGACGATTAAATCAGGATAGCGCCGAATCGGTGATGTGAAATGCGTATAAAATCTTGTCGATAAACCAAAGTGGCCTAGACACTCTTCATAATATTTCGCTTGCTGCATGGACCGGAGCATGACCGTTGAAACGACCATCTCTTCTGGTTTTCCCCGCACCTCATCTAAAATTTCCTGCAAAGCCCGGGGATGAACAGAATTCGCCGTTCCATGCACGACAAGGCCGAAATTCGTGATAAATTCAAAGAAATTGTGCAATTTATCTTCTTTCGGATCTTCGTGAATCCGATAAATAAAAGGAACCTCCATCCAATAAAAATGCTCCGCCACCGTTTCATTGGCTACCAGCATGAATTCCTCAATTAACTTTTCTGCAACGGAGCGTTCCCGGATGACCACATCAACGGGATGTCCTTCATCGTCAACAAGGACTTGTGCTTCTTTAAAGTCGAAATCAATCGCACCGCGGGCAAACCGTTTTTTTCGCAAAATAGCTGCCAGCTCGGCCATGGTCTCGAACATCGGCACAAGCTCGCGATACTTTTCCCGTAATTCTTCATCTTGATCAACTAAAATTTTATTCACATCCGAATACGTCATCCGTTCGGTCGACCGGATCACGCTTGGAAAGATTTCATAGTTAACGACGGTTCCCTTATCGTTGATCTCCATTTCGCACGAGAGGGTCAGGCGATCAACATGAGGGTTTAAAGAGCAAATACCATTCGACAATCGGTGCGGAATCATCGGAATGACGCGGTCAACTAAATAGACACTCGTTCCCCGTTTGAACGCCTCGCGATCAATCGGACTTCCTTCGGTGACGTAATGGCTGACATCGGCGATATGAACACCGAGTTTATAGTTTCCATTCGGTAATTTTTTAACCGTAACCGCATCATCCAGGTCCTTGGCATCGGCTCCATCGATAGTCACAATCGTTTCATTCCGTAAATCCCGGCGGTTTTCCAGATCCTTTTCACTAATTGAATCCGGTACATTCCGGGCCTGTTCGAGGACCTCATCCGGAAAATCCGTTGGGATTTGATGTTTATGAATAATCGATAAAATATCGACCCCGGGGTCATTTTTATGACCGAGGATTTGAAGAACTTCCCCTTCGGCACTCATCCGTCCTTCCGGGTACTCGGTAATCTTCACGACCACTTTATGACCTTCTACCGCACCCATGGAAGCATTTTTCGGAATAAAAATATCGCCATTTATTTTTTTATCGTCCGGGATGACAAAACCGAAGTTTTTACTTTCGGTATATGTACCTACTACTTGTGTCATACCACGCTCCAGAATGCGAACAATCGAACCTTCCGGACGGGCGCCAGACCGTCTGCTGGAAACCCGAACCAAAACGGTGTCCCCATTCATGGCGTCATTGATTTCACCAGGGGGAATAAAAATATCATCCAGTCCCGGTTCATCCGGAATGACAAAGGCAAATCCCTTGGCGTGTGCAGACACCTGACCGCGAACTAAATTCATTTTTTCAGGAACACCATAGCGATTGCTGCGGGTGCGGACAACCATGCCCTTTTCTTCCATGTAAACTAAAGTTTTGACAAAGTCCCGAAATTCACTTGCATCTTCAATTCCCAGGGCTTCTTCCAATTCGGACACCGTTAACGGTTTATAGGCTTCTTCCCGCATAAAGTCGAGAAGTCGCTCCACCATTTCCTGATCAACCATAGTTGAACCTCCTTTCTCTAGATGTACGAGTAGTTTTATTCTACCCAATCTAAGCTATTTAAAAACTCGAGAATATCTTCATGGAGTTGATTTTTTTCCTTATCAACGGTGATGACATGGCCTGATTCTTTATACCATTTGATGTACTTTTCGTTAGAGCTTACAGATTCATAAATGATATTCGCACTTTCTGGATCAACCATCATATCAAGGCTTGCCTGAATGACAAAAATCGGTGCGTAAATTAAATCTAGATTATTTGCAATATCATCAACAAATAACTTATTTTCCGTCAACAATTCTTGCAGACGTTCATTATCAAATGCCGCAACTTCCGCTTCAATTTGTTCCGGTGTTTTGCCTTCCATTTTTTTATACGTCCGGGCAAATTCTAAAACGCTTTTATATAAATAGTCCCGGCTTCTCAAACGAACGGGAGCACACATCGGGAAAATGCCTTTAATGGGTACAGAATAGCCGAGTTTTAAACTTAAGGCTCCGCCCAGGGAAAGACCACCGACAGCAATTTCCTCATAACCTAATTCCTTCAAATAATTGTAGGCATTTTGCACATCTTCCCACCAATCAGCTGGTGAAGACTTTAACAATTCCTCCGGTGGAACACCATGTCCGCTGTAAATAGGGGCATAGCAAGTATATCCGTGCTTCTGTAAAAACCGGCCCATCATGCGAACATCGTTACTATGACTTGTAAAACCGTGCAATAATAACACAGCTCGTTTCCCTGCTTCAAATAAAAATGGTTCTGGCTTAACAATTTTCATCAATGCTCTACCGTCCTCTCTCTTTCTAAGATGTCGTTTTTATCTTTCGCTAATTGAATACCTTCATTCAGCTTACAATGAAAACTGTCGAATGTAAAAGATAACGAACAGACGTTTATCCGCAACAAAAAACCCGGCCAATGTTCGGGCCAGGTGATGAGTGGGTGGTTACCCTCCAAGATATGCAATCGTAATCGTCAATACGAAAAATATAATTGATAAAACAATTGTCGCTCTCTGTAAAACTAAATCAAGTCCACGCGCTTTTTTCTGACCGAATAAATGCTCGGCACCGCCGGCGATGGAACCAGATAGTCCCGCGCTTTTTCCTGATTGTAATAAAACAACAGCAATCAGTGCCAAACAGTCAATGACGAGTAACACGACTAATATTGTATGAAGCACAAAATTCCCCTCCTAAAACGGACATACATCACAATATTTATAATTTATCATAAAACAAGTGGCATTACAATATTTCCTGACCGTGCCGGAAAAGAGGAATTTTTGCAAGACACATGGTTTTATTCCGTCCTGTACATTTTTCTAAACAGCAACCCGTGTTTCGGTGCAAAGAGAAAACTAATTAAAAAGATGATCCCCGTCGCAAAAGCCATCGAACCGGAAATGGATGTGTCCAGCCAGGCTGCGATCATATAACCGAGAATTGCTGCCAGCACCCCAAAGAGAGGGCTTAATATTAACATGACGATTAACCGATCTGTCCATAAATAACTGCTTGCTGCCGGTGTGATCAACATGGCGACAACCATAATGGCCCCTACCGCATCAAAGGAAGCGACGGTAGTGATAGATACGAGACTCATAAACACATAATGCATCAGCATGACCGGAATACCGAGACTGGCTGCCAGTGAGGGATCAAAAGTCGTAATTTTCCATTCTTTATAAAAAGCGGTAAGAAAAATCAGGACAATGAGCAGTACAATCATGAGCATTAACGTAGCCTGGGGGATTGTTCCTAAAACAGGAAGGGTGACAGTATTCCACGGAATAAACGTGATTTCTCCCATTAATGCGTGTTGCACATCTAAATGAACATTGCCAACCGATGTGGAAATCAAAATAACTCCAATCGCAAACAAAGTTGTAAACACAATCCCAATCGCCGCATCTTGCTGCACGTTCAGCGCATGTAAGCTTTGTACAAGGAAGGCAGTTAAGAGTCCGGCAGCGATTCCGCCAATTAACATCGCCGGACCGCTTACTTCTCGGGTAATTAAAAAGGCGATGACAATGCCGAGAAGCACCGTATGGCTGATCGCATCAGCCATCATCGCTGTTTTCCGCAAGATTAAAAATACCCCGATCAAGCCACAAGTAATCCCGACTAAACAAGCCGTTAAAATAATCCATGCTGTATACGTCATTCCGCATCTCCTTCCTGTGTCGCCGGAACAAGCAAGTGTCGCTTTTGTACATGTTGCTGTGTCTTTTTAAACTGGATGTACCGGATCAACAAGCCCTTTTCTTTTCCAAAAAGTAACGAAACTATGAAAACGACAGCAGCTGCTATCACGATAAAAGGACCTGTGGGCCAGCCACTACCTAATGCACTGACGAACGTACCAAGGGCACCAGATAATCCGCCAAATAAAGCAGAAAGAATAATCATACCTGAAAACGAATGGGCCCAGTAACGTGCACTGACAGCCGGGATAATCATCAAAGCAGCGATTAAAATGACACCAACCGCCTGAATACCGACCACAATTGTCGCAACGAGTAAGACGGTATAAAAAATATTCATCCCCCTGCTAGATAGACCGATCCCCTGTGCAAAATCCGGATCAAATAAATAAAGCTTCCATTCCTTAAATGCAATGAAAAGCGCGAAAATAATCACAAGAGCCAGAATATTCATCGTGATCACATCGGTTTTCACCATCGCTGCGGCCTGCCCAAAAATAAAATTATCGAGACCACTTTTATTTCCGCCTGCCGAACGGTTGGCAATCGTGAGTAACATGATACCAAAACCATAAAAAATCGATAAAATCATGCCCATGGAGGAATCTTCTGAAATACGGGATGAGGTGCTGATTAGCTGAATAAAAAATGCTCCGATCAGAGCACTAATTGCGGCACCGATGATGAGAACTAACATATTTTTTTCACCGATGACTAAAAAGGCTAAAACCACCCCGGGCAGGGCGGCGTGAGCGAGACTATCGCTCATTAAATTTTGCCGGCGAAAATAGGACAGACAACCGACTGCCCCTGCCGCGACACCGAGCACCATCGTGCTGACAAGCACCCACTGCATGTTGCTAGAAAGGAGAATGGACCACACGAGCTTCCTCTCCCTTCGTCCAAAAAATTTTCCCACCGTATGCTTTCACAATATTTTTTTCAGTAAATGTATCTGCTGTTTTTCCGTAAGCAATGATTGTTTTATTTAAAAACAATACGTGGTCAAAATAATCCTCGACCGTTTGTAAATCGTGGTGAACGACAAGCACGGTTTTTCCAGCTTGTTTTAATTCTTCCAAAATGGTCATGATCGCTTTTTCCGTTGCCGCATCGACCCCTGCCAATGGCTCATCCATAAAATACATATCTGCTTCCTGAACGAGCGCTCTGGCTAAAAATACCCGCTGTTGCTGCCCACCGGATAGCTGACTGATCTGGCGCTTCGCATATGCTTCCATACCAACCTTACGCAACGCTTCCATTGCCTTCTCTACATCTTTTCTCCCCGGTCTTTTAAAAAGTCCTATCTTTCCGTACAAGCCCATTGTGACAACATCGAGAGCATCCGTCGGAAAATCCCAATCGACGGAGCCGCGCTGGGGTACATAGCCGATTCGTTTTTTCACTTCTTTTAAAGGTTTACCGAAAAAACGGACTTTTCCCGTTAATGCTGGATGAAGTTCTAAAATAGTTTTTAAAAACGTCGATTTTCCCGCTCCATTCGGACCAATAATCCCGACTAATGAACCCGTTCTAACCTTTACGTTAATATCGTGCAAAACGGTATTTTTTCGATACGAAGCAGATAAATCTTCCACTTCCAGGGCAAATGGTTCCAACCTTAATCCTCTCCTTTGCTTAAAGCTTCATAAATCGTGTTCACATTGTGTCGATACATTCCAATATACGTGCCTTCCTCTGTCCCCGGTTCCCCCATCGCATCGGAAAACAGCTCACCACCTAATTCCACTGGAACACCGTCACTTTTCGCCCCTTCAATCACGGCGTTAATCGTATCCTCACTAATGCTACTTTCAATAAATACAGCCGGAACCCGGTACGTTTTAATGAGTTCAATCGTCTCTTGAATATCAGAAACCCCTACTTCTTCCTCCGTACTTAAACCTTGTAAACCAACAACTTGCATATTATGCATTCTGCCAAAATAACCAAAAGCATCATGGGCGGTAACGAGAACCCGCTTTTCCTCCGGGATATTTTGCAGCTTTTCCGCTTCTTTCTTTAAGTCTTCTAATTTAGCAAAATAGTTTTTCATATTTTCCTCATAATACTGCGCATTATCCGGATCAAATTCCATTAATTCTTCGACGGCACTTTCTAAAGCCAGCGTCCAAAGATCAATATCAAACCAGATATGGGGATCAACGGCGCCGTTTTCATCCGTTAATAATTGGTTTTCAGGAACCGTCTCGGCAATTGCTAAAACCGGCTTTGACTCTCCGATTTCGTTAAAAATTTCCACCATATTGACTTCCAAATTCAACCCGTTGTAAAAAATCATATCCGCATTCGCAATCGTTTCAATATCACTGTGGGTTGCATTATAGAGGTGGGGATCAACGGAAGGTCCCATTAAACTCTCGACATGAACATGATCGCCCCCGATAACGGATAACGGTTCCCCAATTTGCGCTATCGTTGTCACGATATGGATTTTTCCTTCTTTGTCAGTATCTTGTTCACTGTTACAGGCTGTTAAAAATAAAAATCCGATCAAAACAAGGAAAATCATCACTTTCTTTAAAAAGCGGTCCATATACATTTTCGCACCCCTTTTTTGCATTAAGGCAACTTTTTTGTTACTACCCAATTTACTTGAATGAACCGAAATTGTCAATATATTTTTTGGTAAAAGTTAAAAAAATTTACCTTGACCAACTTTTAAGGTAAATCACCGCTCTATTCAAATTAAAAATGAATGCTGATAAAAAAAGACATCCTGACCTAAAAGGTCGAGGATGCCTCTTTTACACATATACGATCTTATTTTGAAAGGTTGTAGAATGTTTTCCGGCCAAGATATTCGGCTGTATCGCCTAATTGATCTTCGATACGGAGTAATTGATTGTATTTTGCGACACGGTCGGTACGGGAAGGTGCACCTGTTTTAATTTGACCGGCGTTTGTTGCCACAGCAATGTCAGCAATCGTTGTATCTTCAGTTTCACCAGAACGGTGGGAAATAACTGCTGTGTAGCCAGCGCGTTTGGCCATTTCAATGGCATCGAATGTTTCTGTTAAAGTACCGATTTGGTTTACTTTGATCAAGATGGAGTTGCCTACACCTTGCTCGATACCTTGAGCTAATTTTTCGGTATTCGTTACGAACAAGTCGTCACCGACTAATTGGACACGGTCACCGATACGTTCCGTTAATAATTTATGTCCTGCCCAATCGTTTTCATCGAGACCATCTTCAATGGAAATGATCGGGTATTTGCTGACCAATTCTTCGTAGAAGTCAACCATTTCTTCAGAAGTGCGAACGACTCCTTCACCTTTGAAATGGTATTTTCCATCTTCTTTGTTATATAGTTCAGAAGAAGCAACGTCCAGTGCAAGAAGAACTTCTTCTCCTGGTTTATAACCAGCTTTTTCAATGGCTTCAACGATCGTTGCCAATGCTTCTTCGTTGGATGCCAAGTTCGGTGCGAAACCACCTTCGTCACCAACGGCAGTGTTTAATCCTTTTTCTTGAAGAACAGCTTTCAAGCTGTGGAAGATTTCTGCTCCCATGCGCAATGCTTCACGGAAGTTGGCAGCACCAACCGGCATGATCATGAACTCCTGGATATCCACGTTGTTATCGGCGTGCTCACCACCGTTTAAAATGTTCATCATCGGTACAGGTAATTGTTTGGCATTGAAGCCACCGAGGTATTGATACAATTCAACACCAAGGAAATCGCTCGCAGCATGAGCAACCGCTAAGGATACACCTAAAATAGCGTTGGCACCTAATTTTCCTTTATTCGGTGTTCCATCTAATTCAATCATCGCTTTATCAATACCAACTTGGTCTAATACGTTGTAACCAACGATTTCAGGAGCAATCACTTCGTTCACGTTTTGAACAGCTTTTAAAACACCTTTACCTAAGTAACGGGATTTGTCACCGTCGCGTAATTCAACAGCTTCATATTCACCGGTGGAAGCACCACTAGGAACTAAGGCGCGACCAAAAGCACCGGATTCTGTTAACACTTCAACTTCTACTGTCGGATTACCACGAGAGTCTAATACTTCACGAGCGTAAACTTCTGTAATTAATGGCATGTACATTCTCTCCTTATAATTAATGATTTTATTTGCGAATAATTAAGGACTTACCAGTCATCTCTTTCGGCTGTTCTACGCCAGCTAAATCAAGAACTGTAGGTGCTAAATCCGCTAAAATTCCGCCATCACGTACTTCAATATCTTTTTCGGTAATGATGACCGGAACCGGATTCGTCGTGTGTGCCGTCATCGCTCTTCCATCAGCGGTAAGCACCTCTTCTGAGTTTCCGTGGTCAGCGGTAATAATTGCTGTACCGCCTTTTTCTAAAATGAGGTCAACAACTTTACCGAGACATTCGTCAACCGCTTCTACAGCTTTGATCGACGGCTCTAGCATACCGGAGTGACCAACCATGTCCGGGTTAGCGAAGTTTAAAATGATTACATCTTGCGTATCATTTTCAATTTCTTTTAATAACGCATCGGTTACTTCATAGGCACTCATTTCCGGTTTCAGGTCATAAGTGGCCACTTTTGGTGAATTGATTAAAATTCTGGATTCACCAGGAAACTCTTCATGACGTCCACCGTTCATAAAGAACGTCACGTGCGGGAATTTCTCCGTTTCGGCGATACGCAACTGACGCAAGCCGTGTTTGGAAAGAACTTCACCAAGTGTGTTGACGAGTTCTTCCGGAGGGAAGGCAATTTCCGCTTTCACATCATCGGAGTATTCCGTCATCGTCACATAATATAAATGTTTCGGATGTTTTTCCCCGACATCAAAAGCATCAAAAGCTTCGTTTGTGAAGACGGTTGATAACTGGATTGCCCGATCCGGACGGAAATTGAAGAAAATCACCGAGTCATGATCCTGTACTGTAGCTACAGGTGTACCATCTTCTTTGGTGATCACTGCAGGCACGATAAACTCATCGTAAATTTCTTTTTCATAAGAATCGCGAATCACCTGAATCGGATCGGTATATTTCTCACCTTCACCGTATGTAATGGCACGATATGCCTTTTCCACACGCTCCCAGCGTTTATCCCGATCCATGGCGTAATAGCGACCTGAGATAGTTGCAAAGGCGCCGACACCATATTCTTCAAATTTTTCGAGTGTTTCTTTGATATATTGTTCAGCCGAACGCTGTCCGACATCCCGTCCATCGGTAAAGCCGTGGACATACACTTTTTCTAATCCATTATCAGCCGCAACTTTTAAAAGGGCAAATAGATGGTTAATGTGACTATGTACACCACCATCGGATAAAAGACCGAATAAGTGCAGCGCCGAGTCATGTTTTTTCGCATTTTCGATAGCCCCTTTAATGGCGGGAATATCTTTAATTTCATCGTTACGAATGGCCAAATCGATGCGGGTTAAGTTTTGGTAAACGATGCGACCGGCGCCGATATTTGTGTGGCCTACTTCGGAGTTCCCCATCTGACCTTCAGGAAGGCCGACAGCTTCGCCACTTGCCTTTAATTGATTATGAGGAAATTCATTCCAGTAGCGATCAAAGTTTGGTTTATGGGCTTGTTTCACAGCATTTCCGTGTTCTTCTTCTCGGATGCCGAAACCATCAAGGATGATTAATGCCACGGGTCTTTTAGTCATTACTTACTGCCTCCAATAATTGTAAGTATGATTGCGGATCAAGACTTGCTCCACCTACGAGAGCACCATCGATATCAGATTGGTTCAAGAAATCTTTAATATTGGTCGGTTTGACACTACCGCCATATTGAATGCGTACTTGATCAGCCGCATCTTTTGTGAATAATCCCGCAATCGTGGACCGGATATAGGCACATACTTCATTGGCGTCTTCTGCACTGGACGTACGTCCTGTACCGATGGCCCAGATCGGTTCATAGGCAATGACGACATCTTTTACCTGTTCTTCGGTTAGACCAGCTAAAGCCTTTTTCACTTGATCTTCGACGACCGCTTTTGTTTGATCGGCTTCACGCTGTTCTAACGTTTCACCTACACAAACAATCGGGATTAGACCGTGTTTGAAAGCGGCGTGAACTTTTTTATTTACCGTTTCATCGGTTTCTGCAAACATTTCCCGTCGTTCGGAATGACCGATAATGACATATTGCACTCCGAGATCTTTCAGGGCTAACGGACTGATTTCTCCGGTGAAAGCCCCGCTATCTTCAAAATGCATCGTTTGGGCACCGATTTGTAATTCCGTACCTTTTGTTTCCTGAACTAAACGATCTAAAAACAAAGCAGGTGCACAAACGACAGAATCTACTTGCTCAACAGAAGGAATTTTCCCTTTCACTTCTGCAACAAATTCAACTGCTTCATTGATCGTTTTATGCATTTTCCAGTTTCCAGCAATAATAGGTTTCCGCATTTCCATCATCCTTATGTGGGTAATTTTCAAAAAAGAAGGATGAGAAGTCCAATTTCTCATCTCCCAACTTATTCGTTTTTAAACTAAATCTTTATTATTTATCTTGTAATGCTGCGACACCTGGTAGCACTTTTCCTTCCATAAATTCTAAGGAAGCACCGCCACCGGTAGAGATGTGATCCATTTTATCCGCCAGGTTGAATTTGGCTACTGCAGCAGCAGAGTCTCCACCACCAATAATGGTGTAGCCATCTGTTTCTGCAAGAGCTTCGGCAACCGCTTTTGTTCCTTCAGCAAATTTATCGAATTCGAAGACACCCATAGGTCCGTTCCAGATAACAAGAGCTGATTCTTTGACGACTTTAGCATAAAGTTCCCGGGTTTTCGGACCGATATCCATGCCTTCCCAATCGGCCGGGATTTCGTCAATCGGAACAACTTTCGCTTCTGCGTCTGCGGCAAATTCTTTAGCGACAACGGAGTCAACTGGCATATAGAAGTTGACACCTTTTTCTTTAGCCTTTTCCATGAATTCTTTCGCCAAATCAATTTTTTCTTCATCTAATAATGAATTTCCAATTTCATAACCTTGAGCTTTGATGAACGTATAAGCCAGTCCACCACCGATGATTAAGTTATCAACTTTATCTAATAAGTTATCGATCACACCGATTTTATCTTTAACTTTCGCACCACCGATAATGGCTGTAAACGGACGTTTCGGATTGTCCATCGCATCGCCGAGGACTTTCAATTCTTTTTCCATCAAGAAACCGGCAACCCCTGGTAAATGTTGAGCAATTCCTTCTGTGGAAGCATGAGCTCTATGGGCTGCACCGAAAGCATCGTTTACATAAAGATCAGCGAGTTCCGCAAAAGCTTTCGCTAATTCCGGATCGTTTTTCGTTTCGCCTGGATAGAAGCGAACATTTTCTAATAATAGAACATCGCCGTTTTCCATTTTATCAATTTCCGCTTTCACTGCATCGCCGATGGCTTCGTCAACTTTGATCACTTTTTTCCCTAATAATTCGGATAGACGTTCACCGGCTGCTGTTAAACGGAATTCTTCGACAACCTGTCCTTTTGGACGGCCAAGGTGACTGGCTAAAATAACTTTTGCGCCCTGATCTACGAGGTATTGGATCGTCGGTAGCGCACCACGAATTCTTGTGTCGTCAGTGATTTTCCCATCTTGCATCGGTACGTTAAAATCGACACGAACAAACACTCTTTTGCCTGTTACATCGATGTCTCTTACCGTTTTTTTGCTCATTATAATGGCCTCCCTAATTGGTCATTAGTGTGTTGGTACAGTTTTACTATGTAAAAAAGGGAGGGGAAAACCCCGCTCCCCGATTAGGAAAATGACTTGGTCGCCACCGATTATTATAAACCTTTACGTACGATGTATTCAACTAGGTCAACAACACGGTTGGAGTAACCATATTCGTTGTCGTACCAGGAAACAACTTTAACCATGTTACCTTCCATAACCAATGTGCTTAATGCGTCAATGGTGGAAGATACGGTTGTATGGTTGTAGTCACCGGATACTAACGGAAGTTCGGAATAAGCAAGAATTCCTTTCAATTCACCTTCTGCAGCTTCTTTCAATACAGCATTTACTTCTTCAACCGTTACTTCTTTATCGAGTTCAGCAACAAGGTCAACAACAGATACGTTGGCTACAGGCACACGCATAGCCATACCTGTTAATTTACCTTTCAATTCAGGAATTACTAAAGCAACAGCTTTAGCAGCACCTGTTGTGGTAGGAATAATGTTTTGAGCTGCTGCACGTGCACGACGATAGTCTTTGTGTGGTAAGTCTAAAATTTGTTGGTCGTTTGTGTATGCGTGAACGGTAGTCATCATACCGCGACGAATACCGAATTTGTCATGTAAAACTTTAGCAAATGGTGCCAAGCAGTTCGTTGTGCAGGAAGCATTGGAAAGTACATGGTGTTCTGCCGGATTGTATTTATCTTCGTTAACACCCATTACGATTGTGATATCTTCGTTTTTACCAGGTGCAGAAATAATAACTTTCTTAGCGCCTGCTTCTAAGTGTTTTGCAGCGTCTTCACGAGCTGTGAAGCGTCCTGTGGATTCAACAACTACGTCTACACCGAGTTCTTTCCAGGGTAATTGGGCAGGATCGCGTTCAGCTAGTACTTTTACTTTGTGGTCGCCGACAACGATATATTCACCGTCAACTTTTACATCTTCATCAAGAACGCCGTGTACGGAGTCATATTTTAATAAGTGAGCAAGCATGTTGGCGTCTGTAAGGTCATTGATGGCCACGATTTCGAAGTTTAATTCTTTTCTTTCTAATGCGGCACGGAGTGTATTACGACCAATACGGCCAAAACCATTAATCGCTACTTTTACTGTCATGTTCTGTTCCTCCTATAGGATAATTTTTATATAAAAGGGATTACCCTTTTATTATCTCTAATGCAGCGGCTTCGTCAGTGACTAAAATCGTATTTTTTGGTGCAACCTTCATATATGCCTTAATCGCTTTTGCCTTTGATTTTCCCCCGGCTACTGCATAAATATGCGGGATTTTTGGCAAGTTTTCCAGCTGAATGCCAATGGTCGTTATTTTGTGGACGACTTCTCCAGCTTCGTTGAAATAGTAACCGAATGCTTCGGCTACCGCATTTCCCTCGGTCAACTTCTCCATCGTTTCAGCTGAGGTTTCTCGCCGTTCCGCCATGGTTAAAGCGTCGCCAATCCCGTGTAGCAGGCAATCTGCTGACTCTATTTTAGCTAAGACTTCGCGAATCGATGGTTCATGGATGAAGGTCTGATAAGTCTCTGCGCTGACTTGATCAGGGACATATAACACCATATGATTGCCACCTGTTCTTTCAGCCATTTTGGAGCAAATCATGTTGGCTTGATGTTTTAAATCAGCACCAATTCCACCCCTTGCCGGGACAAATAACAAGTCCTTTTTGCCAAATTCTGGTGTTAAATGATCGGCAATTGCGGCGATGGTCGTTCCACCTGTTACCGCAATTATATTTTTATCCTTCAGGACTTTTTTCATACTGTTAATACATGCCCTAGCAAGTTCGGATTTATCCCATTCAGACTGTTCGCTATCCCCCATGACCACGATGCACCGGTCAACTTGTAAAGATTCAGCCAATTGTTTTTCCAGTTGAGGAAAACCAGCGATATTGCGAACAATTTCATCCAGTTTGTCCAGAATACGATAAGCTTCCTCTGTTAAGGTCATTCCTGAACTGGTAATGTTTAACAGATTTTGCTCTTTTAAAAATTGTGTTTCACTGCGAAGCACACGTTCTGTCATATCAAGGGTCTGGGACAAACTTCTTCTTCCTACTGGTTGCATCAAGCGAATGTAACGAAGAATGTGATACCGTTTCATCATAACTTGAAGCAAATCCGGTATGATTCTTTTTTGTACTTCAATAATCGACTTCATAATAACTAAACTCCTTCAGAAAAATGATTGGTCATTTTCTGTCCCTGTTAATTTTATTATGTCCCACCTGATGTAAAAAAATGAGCCGAGATAACCCGGATTTTTCAAGTTGCTGGTCGCAAAACGACCGCCACAGCCCTTTTTTGTCCCGTTATGCGGAAACGGCTCTTCGTTACAACTAAATTGTAGCAATCTTTACCAGTGAATTCAACAGCTTTCCGTGAATTTTACATGATTTAAACGAAAGTTTAAATCTTTTTTCACAAATCGTCCATATTGAATAATTTCCCCATTTAATTCCAGTACCGGAATCATTAAACCGTATTGTTCAAGGAGCTGATCATCACTTTCGATATCTTTTTCCACAATGGTATAACGTTCAGCAAGTTTTAATTCTTCCAATACCTCTCTTGCCTCATCGCATAAAGGACAGTTCGATTTTGTATAAAAATACAAGGTTGTCCGCTCCATTTCCCTTCCCCTTTCACAACAATCCCGTTCAATTCATCCCTATTATAGCAAGTTTTTACAGCGGTGGACATTTTCGTGCAAAGGAGATACAATATAGTTTAGAAAAATAATAAATGTTAAAGCCACACAGAAATTCGAGATGAAAAACAACAATTAGGTCTTGCAATTTGTTTGAAAATCGGTTAGAATATATTTTGTCATTAATAAGCCCTCGTGGTGTAACGGATAACACGCAAGATTCCGGTTCTTGTACTGGGGGTTCGATTCCTCCCGAGGGCGTA
>CALGAD010000159.1 GCA_937951955.1 uncultured Bacillaceae bacterium | reverse complement strand
ATAAAAATAGCCATCCACTAGAATTCATTCACGGTCCAGGGACAGTTAAAAAATTACATTTGAACAAAAATAATTTTTGACAGCTATCAAAAACACATATGCAATCGTGACTTGTTCGGGTAATACTAACTACTGAATCACCACCAACGGCCAAATGAATGCTGGAATGAATCAACTTGTAGACCGAAGGATTCCATACAAAAGTTTTTTGTTCCCCTTAAAAACATCGGTAACTTATAACCATTTTTGCAATCCCAGACACGGGTTATTTCTTACAAACAAAAGCATTCCTTCAGAAAAAGCCACCCTGTAGAACTTTAACCTTAAGTTCCTAGGGTAGCTTCGTTTTAAAAATTAAAGATTGCTTTAAATAAAGACGTCGTTTGTCCGCCGGGATAGAGAACATATAGCAAAATATAGACCGCAATTCCGGTAAAAGCTGTTAATAGCCAGACGATGCTTGCTGTTGGGCCAAATTTTCTATGTTTACGCAAACGATTTTTCAACCCTGATGAAATTTGCATGATGCCGAAAACTGCCCCGAGCGTCGCTAAAACGATATGGAATACGAGAAAGATCGTATAATAAATTTTCAGATGCTCCGGTCCACCAAAAGCCGTATTACCAATAAAGAGCGTCCGGCTGATATAAATGATAAAAAAGAGAACAGCGAAAACAGCCGCGGCAATCATCATTTGCTTATGTTTTTCGATGTTCCCCTTCTTGATATACCACCAGCCTACCGCAAGAAGAATGGCGCTAATGACAATACATAACGTACTGATTGTGGGTAATAGTGAAACTTGATTCACGTGATCTCCTCCAATCTAAGTTCAGTTCCAGCGATCATACGTTGAAGTTAATTCTTTTTCCCTTTCCTGCCGGAACCACTCTTTGATAGATCGGTATAAAACGGTAGCATAAATAATTTCTTGCAGAACCTTCATAATCACTCCGCCAGCTTGTTGATCGACATGCGCTGGCAACAGATTGAAGATTTCGGGTCCTGGTAGATTCAGATTTTCTAAAGTGCGGACCGGCACACATAAGGCTAACGATTGCAACCAAACTTCAACATTGGTATACGATTCGTAAAAAGCTTGAGGGCTGAAAATAATCAATGCACAAGCCGGTGTAATTAACACGCTATCAGCAACTAAATAAAAAGCCTTCTGCAAACCATTAAGCTGTTTTTTCTCTACTTTGTTGAGGAGCGGCCACCACATGAAAAAGGCAGCGATAAATAAGAACAGTGTATAGGTAGAATGGTAGATAATATCCGTTTTCATAAAATCGAAAATTAGCGGCACATGATAAAAACTAAACATCCCGTTAAAAAACAAGAGGGCAACAATCGGCTTCGTAAAAAAGCGAAAAATCTGGCGGATAAATGGCAAGGTGATGATCCGTTGCCACATCCAATCAGGGACAAAAAGAATTAACAAGGGCGGGATGACTAGATTTAAAATCGCCATTTGCACCATATGAAAAGTAAACATGAGATGGCCGAGTAAATCGATCGGCGAACCTTTAACGATATAGACGAGCAACATCGTGAAAATGAAGCCTATGCTTTCCCACACAGTAATAGGCTCTTTTCCGGGAAATAAATGGCGCTTTTTGATTGCAATATAAAAAAAGAGAATCGTAAAAAGAGAGATAAATAAGAAAAAGTACGGACTCCACAGCGCCAAAAAACCGAATTGTTTAAGATCCAGCATTTGTCAACACCCACCCATGATTCTGATTCAATTATACCTATGACAAAACTTGGAAGCAAAAGTTAAGTAATTAAGAGTACAGAATAATACTTTCTTGAAAGCCATGTTTATGAATGAACAAGAAAATAGGTTAGAAGAATAAATCCCGGACAACTTGTGCCCGGGACTCCATTTCTTACCACCAGATAATCGTGCAAAAAGCTAAAATCATTAGAAAAGCGGTAAATATTCCACCATACATAAACGACATCGGAAATTCATGGCCTTCATCTTTCGCATGCATAAAATAGTAAAATTGGAAAAGGACCTGGATAATGGCTAATAGCAATAAAAACGGTATGACGAAGCTAGCAGGAAAGCCCAGTCCTACTGCCAGGAAAGAGATAATCGTTAAAAAGGCCATTAACCCAAAGGAAATGAACTGGATACGCATCTCTTCACGATTCTTTTTTAAACGGTACTGGATATCCTTTGCCATCTGTTTTTCCATTGCTTACACCATCCCCATTAAGTAAACTACGGAAAAGATGAATACCCATACAACGTCGATAAAGTGCCAGTAAAGACTGGCGCAGTAATATTTTGGAGCATTGTACAAGTTCAGACCCCTTTTCGCATTCCTGATCAGCAACCCGGTAATCCAGCCTAAACCGAAAATTACGTGAGCACCATGGGTGCCGACGAGGAAATAATAGGCCGAGCCAAAGGCACTGCTGCGAAAGGTATGGCCAAAGTCCGTTACATAGTGGAAAAACTCATAGATTTCTAAACATAAAAAGGTAAATCCGAGCAAGACAGTAATCGCAAACCATGCTTGCATCGCTTTGAAATTATAGTTTCTCATATGATAGATTGCATAAACACTCGTTAAAGAACTCGTTAATAAGACGGCTGTCATAGCAAAGACGAGGGGGAGGCTGTATAAATCTTGCGTTAGCGGATGACTGCTATCCGGCACACGGTTTTTCAAAGCTAAATATGTGGCAAAAAGAGTGGCGAATAATACAGTCTCTCCCCCAAGAAACAGCCATAAGCCGATCAATTTGTTTTTGCCTTCCTGTGTGGCAATCTCTGGACGATCGGGCCAATTTTGGAGCGTAAACTTACCTGTTAGATTCATATAGCTTTTCCTCCCCGGTCGACATCATCAACTAGATCTTTTTTCGGAATGTAGTAGCCCAAATCATCTCTCAAGGAACGCAACAACATCGATCCGAAGGTGATCACTAAACCGACAATTAAGAAGACCGTTCCCCATGGACTGCCGTCACCGACAACATTGGACGGTACATACATCGCCCCAAAGCCGGCGATAAACAATCCTAACGAGATGAAGATTGGTATGATCGATCCATTCGGCATGTGAATGTCCTGTAAAGGTTCGGAAGGCGGTAACTCTTTATTTCCTTCCATTTTTTCCAGCCACCATGTGTCATAGCCTCTGACTAACGGAATTTGCTTAAAGTTATAAACCGGTGGCGGTGAAGCGATCGCCCAGTCCATCGTTCTTCCGTCGCCCCACGGATCATTGACATTGACCTTTTCCCCTTTGATCGTCGTCACGATGATATTCACAACGAGAATTACCGCACCAACTCCCATTAAGATAGCACCAATCGAACTGATCAAATTACCGAAATCTAATCCCTGGTCTGGCAAGAATGTAAACACGCGACGCGGCATACCCCAGAGTCCAAGGAAATGCTGGATGAAAAATGTCATATGGAAGCCGACGAAGAAGAAGGCAAAGGTCAAGTAACCGAGTTTTTCATTCAACATCCGACCAAACATTTTCGGCCAGTAAAAATGGGTTGAAGCTAGAATCGCAAAGACAACTCCACCAATAATGACATAGTGGAAGTGAGCGACAATAAAGTACGTATCATGCAACTGGTAATCCAGGGGTGCAACAGCCTGCATAATCCCCGTAACGCCACCGATGACAAAGCTCGGAATAAACCCTAAAGCATAAAGCATCGGAACGGTAATTTTGATGCTGCCTCCCCACATTGTCAGCAACCAGTTGAAAATCTTGATACCTGTCGGCACGGCGATTGCCATCGTTGCCACAGCGAAAATCGCATTCGCTACGCTCCCCATGCCAACCGTAAACATATGGTGCGCCCATACCATAAATCCTAAAAATCCGATTAAGAAAGTTGCGAAAACCATTGATGAATAACCGAATAACCGCTTTCTAGAGAATGTCGGAATAATTTCCGAGAATAATCCAAAAGCCGGTAAAATAAGGATATACACTTCTGGATGTCCGAAAATCCAGAATAAGTGCTCCCAGATGATCGTATTACCGCCCATGGCAACATTAAAGAATTGTGAACCGAACAAACGATCAAACATTAATAAGAAGATACTGATTGTAAGAGGCGGGAATGCGAATAAAATCAAACCAGATGCCACAAATGTTGTCCATGTAAACATCGGCATTCTCATAAAACTCATGCCCGGAGCACGCATGGTGATAATCGTTGCCAGGAAGTTAATTCCGGACATTAACGTTCCGAAACCGGCAATCTGTAACCCGATCAAGTAAAAGTCAATTCCGTGACCGCTGGAGTCCATCGATAAGGAAGCGTACGATGTCCAGCCTGCATCCGGAACTTGACCGAACACGAATGAGAGGTTTAAAAAGACCCCTCCGAAAAAGAACAACCAAAAACCGAGAGAGTTCAAAAACGGAAAAGCTACATCCCGAGCACCAATCTGCAACGGCATGACCGCATTCATGAACGCAAATAATAGCGGTGTAGCTGCCAGGAAAATCATCGTCGTGCCGTGCATCGTGAACAATTCATTAAATGTGGCAGCTTCAAGAAAGTCATTTTCCGGAAACATGAGCTGAATGCGGATTAACAGCGCCTCAATACCACCGAGGACAAAGAAGAAGCCGCCGGCAAAAAAGTAGAGATGGGCGATTTTCTTGTGGTCCGTTGTTGTTAAATATTCCCACAGCGTCCCCCAAAACCCTTTTTTCGCGGTCAGCGTATTCATCATTGAAACCTCCCCCTTTTCCCCTTTATTCTTGAGCTTTCAAAGTCAGCAAATATTCGGCTAAAGCATCGAGTTCCTCTTCGGTGAAATTGGCATGGTCATACATTTTGTTTCCAGGCTTATATTCTCCTGGATTTTGCAGCCATTTCTTAATATTTTCTTTGTTAAATTCCATGAAACCGGCCACTGTTGTCCGATTACCAAAGTCCGCAAGGTTCGGAGCTGTTCTTGCTTCAACCGGACGCGGATCATCAGGAGTGATGGCATGGCAGCCAATGCAACTATTGGCTTCGAATAATTGTTGACCTTCTTTAGCAACTGCTGATTCCGGTTCGGTCACTTCGTAATTTTGCATCGCTTCAACCCAGGCATCAAACTCTTCCCGTGGCAAGGCAACAACTTTAAAATCCATCAGCGCATGGGAAGGTCCACAAAGCTCAGCACATTTACCATAGAAAATATTGTTTACTTCTTCAGCTTTATCCGAATCAAATACTAACCAGAACGTGTTTTCGTTATCCGTGTTCACATCAAGTTTTCCACCAGCTGCCGGAACCCAGAATGAATGCTTGACATCGGAAGCCAGCAAATTGAAATAGACTCTTTCATCCGTAGGCACAACGAGATCCTGGGAAGTGATGATTCCATAATCAGGATATTCAAATTCCCACCAATATTGATGGGCTCTTACATTGACAACGACTGCTTCCCGTTCACCCTGGGCATTTACCTTATGCATACCTCTGTTATCACCGAGATAGAATGTGCTGATCAAAGTCGGTATCGCTAAAATAATGAGTAAAATAATTGGAATTATTGTCCAGATTGCTTCTAATTTATTACTACCTTCCACCTGTTTCGGTATCACATTTTCATTTTCTTTCGTACGGCGGAATCGGATTAAAACTATAACATATATAAGGACAACCGTTGTAATAACAAGAACCATAATTGCTGTACTGAGGAGCAGTAAATCGAATTGTATTTTTGCTACTTCCCCTGCGGGTTGCATCGTTGATAAATAGGGTTCTCCGCAACCGGCTAATAGCAGTACAATCAGTCCAACCAGTAGTAGACGCCATTTTTTCATGTACCCTAATCCCCCTTTATGGTTCGTAACAAGTAAAATTATTTCGATAAAATATTTTAATTGGAATATTCTGAATTATAAAGGCGTATTTCCACACTGTTTTCAATGTGGAAATAGTGATAATTAAAGAATAACTCCTTGCATAAATCACACCTTTCTTCATCGAAAGATTTTAAAGTTATGAAGCTATTATTATTTAAAAATATCTATCTCTTAAACTAATGTAAAAATAACCATCGAGACGAATAAAATCGTTAAATAATTCAATGAGTAAACAAACATTTTCGACGCCCATTTTTGATCATCGAGTTTCCGGTAATTGTATACCCCAACAATGAGCCATCCTAAAGTTAGCATTGTGGCAATGATGATGAAGATAATCCCGAGTTCAAATAAATAAAACGGTAAAGGCAATAAACACAAAACCCAGATCATGATTTGTCTTTTGGTAATCGCATTTCCATAGACCGCCGGTAACATCGGCACCCCGGCTTTTCGGTAATCATCGGCTTTCCGCATGGCGAGAGCCAGGAAATGCGGTGGCTGCCAAATAAACATGATTAAGAATAATATCCAGGCAACTAAATGTAAATCACTGTCAATGGCAGCCCAGCCAATTAATGGCGGGACCGCTCCCGAAAAACTTCCGATTACGGTATTTAACGTAAAGCGCCTTTTGGACCAGAGTGTATACAGAAAGACGTATGCAAAGGCGCCAAAAATTCCAATGAACCCAGCAGTTAACGAAGCCCGGAATAAAAGGGCAATACCAACAATTGTAAAACTTATGCCAATCGTTAAGATAAATGGTAGTGAAAAGCGACCGGTCACCGTCGGTCGTTTTTTTGTCCTGTACATAATGTAGTCGATATCGCGATCGAGATAATTGTTCAACGTCGCCGATCCGGCAATGACAAAAAATGTTCCAGCTAAACCGAATAGAATCTTGTCGATATATACGAAAAAGTACGATAATAATCCATTATAGAATAATGCCAGCCACATGCCAGCAAATGCAGTAATCATATTGGAATTGATAATACCGATTTTTATTAAAGCTAAAAAGTCTTGGATGACCGACGTTTTCACTTTATTATTTTTTTCCATCGACTCCGATGCTGTATTAGAATTCCCCATTAACTCCACCCCTTATACAATGAAAAAACCGTTACTATTACTATACAAAATTACGACAAAGATATCTATTATTAAGGGTCGAGTTAAAGGAATTGTCAGATTTTTATGGCTGTAATCGTTTTTATAATTCTCTAAATTATATTAAAACATAAATAAATATTTTTTGTTAAATGATTTTGACTAATTTTTGTCTAAAATGTGACAAAACGACGGTTTTCAACATTTTATTTTTTATAATTATTTTAATTTATTTCCTTTTCTCTAGATTATTTACTATAATAATTTTGAAAATAAACTTTGTGGAATTGTCAAGTGAAGAACATTGTTAAGAGGGTGACATAATTGCAGTTGCGACCGTCGTTAAAATGGCTCGCCTTAACAGCGACCATCGGTATGATCGTTTTAATTCTTGGTGGTGCCCTGGTTACGAAAACTGAATCAGGTGATGGCTGTGGGACGTCCTGGCCCCTCTGTCATGATCAGATAATCCCTGATGAAATAACGATGGAAACGGTTTTCGAGGCCATGCACCGAATCACAACAGGTGTAGTTGCGATTATTGTTATTGTTTTAGCTTATTTATGCTGGAAGGAAATCGGTCATTATCGGGAAACAAAGTTTCTTGTCGTTCTCGGCATTGTCTTTTTAATCCTCCAGAGCTTGATCGGGGCGGCTACAGTGCTATGGGATCAATCGGATTTTTTCCTCGCCCTTCATTTCGGTATATCACTGATTTCTTTTGCAGCAATATTTTTACTGACACTATTTATCTTTGAACTGGATAAAAAGTGGAATACAAGGAATTTTCATTACGACAACCGGTACAAGTTTCATACGATCGGGATCACGATTTTCAGTTTCATTGTGATTTATTCCGGTGCATTAGTCCGCCATGTGGATGCGAGCATGATCTGTCCCGACTGGCCCTTTTGCCGCAATGATCAGATTGGTCTGCCGATGAATTTTTACGAATGGGTACAGATGGGGCACCGATTTTTAGCAGGATTGCTGTTCCTCTGGATCATATACATGTTCATTCAGGTTTTCCGTCATTACAGAGCGAACCGGGTCATTTATTACGGATGGCTGCTAAATGCTGCTCTCATTACCATGCAAGTGATCTCGGGTGCCTTCGTGATTTTTAGCGGCTTAAACCTTTACATTTCCCTTTTGCATGCCTTATTTATCACATGTCTATTCGGCGTTTTGAGCTACATGGTCCTGTTAATCTACCGCAATCAGCAAACACCCGTTACTCTGTACGTTAACGAACGTACTTCCACCTCTGAAGAGCAAGCATCGATTTCCTAGATTAAGCATAGTTCATCCTCAACTCCATAGGGGGGTATCGGGAAAAGTCCGAATCCCCCTTTTTTCATGCTGTCCAAAGTAAAAATCGCTTCGGTCTTTCCATCTTCTCTGTGCATCCTCATAAACCCCAGGGAACAATCTCTGTTGTGAATCTCTGCTGCCGGTAAGTTATTCAATTCATATTTTTTTAAAGATGAACGTTCCTGCCTTTTATTTTGCAATCTATCCCGGAAATCTTGTTCGCTTGTACAGTCGTTCTTGGCCTTTTTCTACAAGTACTATTTTGTTTTAAAAAAAGCACATCTCTTCAACGATAAAAATAGTCCAGACGTCCTTTTTTGGACATCTGGACTATCCGCTTTTTGATTAACGAATATTTGCAGCATCCTTAAGGCGTTGATAAATCTTTTCAAAATCTTCCGGATCAATACCCGGTGCAAATTCCTCATCAACAGACGGCAGATCTGGAATTGGATAGCCTTCCGGAGCGCCTTTGATGACTTCAACTTCGGAACCGTCGTCCGGATGGGTACCTGTCCAGATTTGGGCAATATCCTCGTAATCCGTATCGCTCCATGTATAGAGACGACGGTGCCAGCCCATTTCTTGATATTTTCTTGCATAGTCAAACTTGGAGTTATCGAGGCTTGGAATTGGCAACATCTTCGTGAGGTCAATGCCGGTTATTTTTTCAATAGCTTTGGCATAGGCGACCGTATGTACGCCGCCACGGACGAGGAGATAACCAATCATTTCAAGGGCTACCGGGTTATCGGTCATTTCGTAGACCCGCATTTTATGGGTTCTTGCACCAATTTCTAAGAAGAAGTTGTGGAGTAGATCTAGTAAGAGGTTACCGCTGTTAAATACATAATCGCCTGTCCACGGTCTGCCCATGGAATCGAACGGCTTGGCTGTTTGGGCTGTATCGATAAAATGATACGTATTTCTCGAGTCTTTACCTTTTTCAAGCGGTTTTTTATCAGGGGCGTCTGCTTCTGTCGATCCTGTTAACAGTAAATTGACCGTATTGGATACTAATTCGACGTGACCAACTTCTTCTGCAGTAATGCTGGCCACAAGATCATAGAAAGGTTTGAACTTCTTTTTCTCCCTGAAATTGAAGGACTGGAACAAATAGTTGTTCAATGTGGACATCTCACCAAAACGGCCACCTAAGAGCTCCTGTACAGCAGCTGCAGCATTAGGATCGGCATGCTCCGGTTTCGGCAACTCAATTGGAAGCCTGTTATAACGCTTAAACATCCAATCTACCCCTTTCATTAATTTATAATAATTATCATCTAGTTTTTATTATAACCAATAAACGAATCATGTCAACTCTACTAAAAGCAAAACTTTGTGACAAAATGTCGAAAAAACGCTTGTTTTAAAGCTTTTACACTTTAAAAAAGTAAATACATAGTTAAAGACCTTATTACATTTTTACTATAAACACTTTTGATATTATCAATTAAGTTCATATTTTCTCATTTAATATTTCTCGATATCATTAGTGAAATGAAAAAAAGAGCTGTCCATCATGCATATTTCAGCATGCTGGACAGCTCCTGTACAAAACTATTTTAATTCAATTAATAAATCGCCCTGTTTAATCGAATCTCCTTCTTTTACATATATCTCTTCCACAATACCCGATATCGGTGCCTGGATTGTTGTCTCCATTTTCATTGCTTCCGTGATCATTAAATGATCTCCCTGTTTAACTTTATCTCCTTTTTCCACTAAAACTTTTACCACGCTTCCCGGCATCGTGGCCCCGACATGATATTCATTTTGCGGATCAGCCTTCGGATTTTCAACGACTTCACTTTCTACACTGAAATCTTTGATCGTTACTTCCCGAGGCTGACCGTTTAATTCAAAGTAAACGATGCGAGTGCCATCTTTTTGCACTTGCCCGATGGAGACGAGTTTAATAATTAATGTTTTCCCTTTTTCGATTTCAACTGCCAGCGTCTCCCCGATACGAAGTCCGTATAAGAAGGTCGGGGTATCAACGACAGACAAATCACCGTAACGATCGACACTTTTTAGATAATCCAGAAAGACATCCGGATACAGGGCATAAGAGATCGCATCATAATCGGACGGTCCCCGATTCATTACCGGGCGTAACTGATCCTTAATTTCATCGAAACGAACAGGCTCCAATAATTTTCCGGCCCGGTCCGGCAAAACTTCCCGCCCCTTTAAAACAACCTTTTGTAATCGTTCGGGGAATCCGCCATGGGGAATTCCGATATACCCCTGGAAAAATTCCACAACTGAATTCGGGAAATTAATCTGTTCACCTTTATTCAGCACATCTTCTTCCGTTAAATCATTTTGAACCATAAAGAGTGCCATATCGCCAACCACTTTGGATGATGGCGTGACTTTGACAATATCACCGAAAAGCAAATTGACCCTGCGGTACATATCTTTAACTTCATCCCAGCGATGGAGAAGACCAACCGCTTTTGCCTGTTGCTGAAGATTACTATACTGCCCGCCAGGCATTTCAAAATCATATACTTCTGGGAGCGGTGCTTTCATGCCACTTTCAAACGGCCCGTAATATTCCCGCACATCCTCCCAGTATTTACTCAATTCATTTAAAGATTGGATATCGACATTGACCGTTCGTTCTGAACCCTCCAGCGCGTAAAACAGCGTGCTGGCACTCGGCTGGGAGGTGAATCCCGCCATGGAACTGATCGCCGTATCGACGATATCCACACCCGCTTCAATCGCTTTTACATACGTATAAATGCCGTTTCCGCTCGTATCATGAGTATGCAGATGGATAGGGATGTCGATATGTTCCTTTAATTCAGCGACAAGCCGATATGCCGCTTCCGGTTTTAAAAGACCGGCCATATCTTTAATGGCTAAAATATGGGCCCCCTGTGCCTCCAGTTCCTTTGCCAAATCAACATGATATTTCAGATCATATTTCGACCGGGCTGGATCGAGAATATCCCCGGTGTAACAAATGGTTGCTTCTACAATTTTCCCTGTATCACGAACCGCCTGGATGGCAACCTCCATCCCTTTCACCCAGTTCAAACTATCAAAGATGCGGAATACATCAATTCCAGCCTCGGCAGATAGACGGGCAAATTCACGAATAACATTATCCGGATAATTTTTATAACCTACAGCGTTGGAACCGCGGAACAACATTTGAAAAAGAACATTCGGGATGTTTTGGCGCAGTTCCTTTAGTCGCTGCCACGGATCTTCTCTTAAAAAGCGATAGCTCACATCAAAGGTCGCTCCACCCCACATCTCTAAGGAAAAGAGGTTCGGTAATAAATGGGCGGTAGCCTGGCTAATTTTTAACATATCATAGCTACGCACCCGGGTGGCGAGCAACGATTGATGGGCATCCCTGAAGGTCGTATCCGTGAGTAAAACATTTTTTTGCTGTTTAATCCAGTTGACTAGCCCGTCCGGCCCTTCCCTATCCAGTATTTGTTTTGTACCCGCCGGCGGAAGGGCTTTGTTTTCGACTTTTGGTGTGCGCGGTTCAGGAAATACCGGTTTATTCACTTTACCGATTCCGGGAAAACCGTTAACGACGATATCACCGATATAAGTCAACAGTTTGGTTGCCCGGTCCTGACTCACCGGAAACTCAAATAATTCCGGCGTTTCATCAACGAAAGATGTATCATTTTCACCAGTTATAAATTTCTCATGCTGAATCACATTGACTAAAAACGGAATGTTCGTCTTAATTCCCCGAATTCGGAACTCCTGGAGCGTGCGCACCATTTTCCGGGCGGCATTTTCAAACGTCATGCCCCAGGTGGACACTTTAACGAGCAAGGAATCATAATACGGGGAGATGACGGCTCCCTGGAAAGCATTGCCGACATCCAAACGAACCCCAAATCCGCCACTGGACCGGTATACGGTGATTTTTCCGGTATCGGGCATAAAATTATTGAGAGGATCTTCGGAAGTAATCCGGCACTGGATCGCATAACCTCTAGTCGTGATATTGTTCTGTTTCGGTATGCCCATTTTTTCACCGTGAAGTTCGTGACCTTCAGCAATTAAAATTTGCGATTGTACAATATCGATTCCCGTAATCAACTCGGTAATCGTATGCTCAACTTGAATACGGGGATTGACTTCAATGAAATAAAACTCATCCCCGGATACGAGGAATTCTACGGTCCCGGCATTTGTGAAGCCGACATCTTTCATGATTTTAACTGCAGCATCACAAATATCCTGTCTGAGTTCATCGGAAAGCGAAACACT
Organism: uncultured Bacillaceae bacterium; assembly: GCA_937951955.1. Lineage (GTDB taxonomy): Bacteria > Bacillota > Bacilli > Bacillales > Caldibacillaceae > CALGAD01. The sequence continues at coordinate 17,718 of CALGAD010000159.1, read as the reverse complement.
TGGTGCGACCTCGACTAATTTCTGATGGCGACGCTGCACGGAACAATCCCGCTCAAACAGATGAACGATATTCCCGTGGTGATCCGCGAGAATTTGCACTTCAATATGCTTCGGTCGATCCAGATATTTTTCTACATATACCTCATCACTTCCAAATGATGTCCTGGCTTCGGATTGCGCAACGCGGAGATTTTCAGCAATTTCCTCTTCGCTTCGGATAATGCGCATGCCGCGACCTCCACCGCCAAGGGAAGCTTTTATTATCAGCGGATAACCGCATTCTTGCGCAAACGCTTTGATATCTTGAACGGACTTAACAGGCCGTCCCGGAATAATCGGGATATTCGATTTTTCCGCCTGTAAACGTGCCTTGACCTTATCCCCAAAAATTTCCAGTTGCTCGGGGCGGGGGCCGATAAATAAAATGCCTTCTTCCTCACATCGTCTTGCGAATTCGATATTTTCCGATAAAAACCCATATCCAGGGTGGATCGCATCCACATCATTTTCTTTGGCAATCCGAATGATATCTTCAATATCTAAATAAGCTTCCGTCGGCTTTTTTCCTTCACCAACAAGATACGCCTCATCTGCCTTATACCGATGATAGGAACCGGAATCTTCTCTGGAATAAATGGCGACCGTACGGATACCTAAATCGGTACAGGCCCGAAAAATACGGATGGCAATTTCGCCACGATTGGCAGCCAGTAATTTCCTTATTTTACGCAAATGACTCCACTCCTAACTGTATAAATTTTTCCCAGGAAAAAATTCTCCCATTTATTGCTCAGGAAAATTACAAAGGTAAAACTTCAGGTTTTTTATCGGGATTTTTGTATTTTCTATCATAATTCGTAAACATCGCCACGTTCATTAATATCCCCAGGGATCCAGATAGGAATAGAAGTGAGGAACCACCGTAACTAATAAAAGGCAATGTAACCCCGGTAATCGGTATGAGTCCGCATACTCCACCTAAATTGATAAACGTTTGTATACCTATCATCCCCGAGATCCCGAAGGCGAGTAAACTTCCAAAAGGATCCCTGCACCTCATCCCGATATAAAACCCTTTTAATACAAGGTAACCGAGTCCGCCGATGACGAATAAAACGCCGATAGCACCTAATTCCTCGGCAATAATGGCCATGATGAAATCAGTGTGCGCTTCTGGTAGATATCCGAGCTTCTGAACACTTTTTCCGAGGCCAACTCCTTTTAAACCACCGTGCCCGATTGCCAGATAGGAGTTAACAAGCTGATGGCCTTCAGCCTGTGCATATTCAAACGGATCGACATAACTGTACAGCCTGCCCAGGCGATTTTCGGTAAATACTTTTTCTTTATTCAAATAAATAAACGGAGACAGTACAGCCATGGCTAACATACCGACAAGAACTAGGCGCAGTAAAGTTTTTCCGTTCATGCCTGAACATAAAATGACAATTGCTCCAGTACAGAAGATGATGAACGCTGTACCGATATCCGGTTGGAGAATTGTTAGTGTACAAATAACGATCAGTATGAGAATCGGCGGAAAAACCCCAGTATTGAAGTTATTAATATACCGTTGCTTTTTAGAATAAACCGCGGCAAGATAAATGATGACTACAACTTTCGCCAATTCTGAAGGCTGGAAATTCCTCGAGCCAAAATTAAACCAGCTTGTCGCATTGTTCGCACTGTGCCCGATAAAGAATAAACCGGCAAGCAGCAAAATAATCCCGAAAACGAGGGGAACGAGAATTTTGTTCCATTTTAAAATATGGTAAGGAACAAGTGCTGCCAGTAAAAAGACAACGAAAGAAAAAATCAAATGGGATAGTTGTCTTTCAAAAAAATAGCTGCTGGACTCAAAATTGTACACCTGGATGGCGGTAACCATACTGGCACTGTACACCATGATGACACCGAAAATTGCCAGGGCCAAATAGACGATAAGGAGTGACCAATCATAAGATTTTAATATCTTTTTTACCATTCCTTCTCTTCCAATCTTATATAATATGTTATATTTTTTCAACTTTTTAGCTAAAATATGATGCATATTTTATTAATAGAGATATACTATTTATTTATTTCTTTCCTTAAGCGTTGTAAACGTATCTTTACACTCTCTTCCCGGAAAATCCTGCTAATTTTTGCTATAAACTAAGTATAACATTAACGAAACCAGGCATGTACGGTTTTTTCAGCTAAGTGCATACGAGGAGATTATGGGTGACGGAGATGGCCGGGGAAGGTAGCGCATAAACTTTTGGCAAAATTTCACAAACTGGCAATAGTAAAAAAATGGAAATCCATAACGGTACATGCCCCGATGGTGCAAAAAAACTCAAACAATTGTTGAACAACTGTTTGAGTTTATGCGCATTATTTATTTATCGCTGCTTCGTGTAAATCGGAAAGCTTCTTTTCTACCGAATCAAGTAATCTTTTACCGTCTTCCTCATCAATCAAATTGAGTCGGACAGCAAAATTTATTTGTCGGGATAACCCATACATCTGGGTATCCAGTACATCTTCATAGACCGGGCATTGGGGCAAGGTTAAGTTATCCATTTGAACCTGAATTAAGTTGATAATTTTATCCGCATCGTTTTTCAATAATTGATAGGCTTTCTCCCTTTGATCCACCTGTGTATCACGTGCCACCACGATCCCCCCTTTTAGAAAACCCATTTGATAAAATTCTATCCACAATATTAGAAAATTGCAAGGATATAAACATTTCCCACTTTAAAACTGGAAAAATTACTCACTTAATTAATATATTAATATATAAATCACGTGATTCAAAGTGTTTTATTATGACTTCTATTTTAATACCATGTATACTCAAAGTAGATTGGTTACATGTATGTGGACTATTTTCTATAAAGGAGATGGCTGAAAGTGGCAGACATTATAGAAATCAAGGGGAATGTTCGCTACAAAATTACTCTGGATCCTTCGGTCTGGATATTCGATGAGCGTATCGTTGATCTGGATACATATTTTTCCAATCCCGACTCACAAGAAAAACAAGAAGACGATGAAAAGAAATTCGCCGCGAGCTGGGCGCGGGAAGTGCAGGAAGGTGCCACGCCACCGGGTGCAAGAAAAAGAAAAACAAAATTTGCTAAAGAAAAATTATTATCCGGTTCCTTCGGGATCCCGTTAGCGCCCTTTCTTACAAATGCAGAACCGGTTGAAGGCAGCACGACTTTAATTGTTGAAACGAAGGACGGAAAGCAGTCGTTTTCCCTGGAAGAAGGTAAACAATTTATTCTTGGCTTTTCCCATAAAGGAAAGCCGCTGCGGGAAGACGGTCCTGTCCACGTATATTTCCCGGATGGTTCAAACAAAAACGACCCAATCAAACATGTTACAGGTTTTACGGTTGATTAAATATGTCACGGAAAGGATACGGAATCCTTTCCGTTTTTTTATGCGCACCATTTAAAAACGCAATACATCAATCCCCATTCTCCAATTTGATTAAGGAACTTGCTCATTTTTCTCCTGCTGTTTTTCTCATCCTCTCCCATACCCGCATCAAATTTTCTTCTCGAGCAAGTTCATCATTCGTTTGTAATTTCCAGCGTATCCCATCGTCTTTGTATCTGGGAATAATATGAAAATGCAAATGATCGATATCCTGTTCGGCATAATATCCATTATCTTGTAGTATAGAAAAATCCTCGCAAATGCCCGCTTCAATAAGTAGATTGGATACGTTTCTTAAAGCATCCATTATATGGTGACCGATAACAGGCTCTTTTACTAAATTTAAGCGAGAAATATGTTGATTCGGAATGACTAACGTATGCCCATATGTAACCGGGTATTTGTCAAGGAAAGCTGTTACAATGTTTGTTTGATAAACAATATAGGCCGGTGCATTCCTTTGTACGATTTGACAAAAAATACAGTCCAAATGGATCGCCTCCCTTTTACTTCGACCTTTCCATTGCATGAATCCCCTTTATTTGTTTCCGTAATACCATTCCGTTCTCGTGCAAAAACTCAATAACAACCGGTGGAAATCGTATGTATAAAAAGGGCTTTTTGTCAAAAAATAGGAATTGACATCAAAATCAACTAGAGGTGAACGGTATGAAAAAGTGGCTTCCTGTGCTTATAATCTTCTTCCTTGTTGCTTGTGGAAATAACAATGATGAAGCGTATAACAATAATAAACAATCGGATCAACCTGTACAAATAAGAAATACGGCTGATCAGGAAAATGACACAACCCGGAAAGAAAGTGAAAAAATCTCAAAACATTTAGCCAATCTTGCCGCCAGTGTCCCTGATGTGAAAAAAGCAACAGCGTTGGCCCTGGGAGATTATGCTGTGGTGGCGATTGATGTTGACAAAGATTTAGATCGCTCCAAAGTGGGAACGATTAAATATTCTGTGGCTGAAGCATTAAAAGATGATCCCCATGGAAAAAATGCCGTTATCGTAGCCGACCCCGATCTTTATGCACGTATTCAAGAAATGGGAGAAGAAATCCGTGCCGGCAAACCGCTGCAAGGAATATTAAATGAACTGGCTGAAATTGTCGGCCGTATCATGCCAGAAATTCCATCTAAAATGGAATATCGCAAGCCGGAACAAGAATATGAAGAGCCCAATAAGGAGATGAACAAAAAAGACCAAAAACAATTTGAGAAAAATCGCCGTTCGGAAAGTTTAGAAGAATAGCAATAAGCCATATTGTACCTCTCGATTTTCCTTTATGATATACTTTTTATATCGAGACTTGTTGGAAGAATCGAGGGTAGTACAGATGAAAGTACAATGTATTCTTTGTGATGTGATTGAAGAATTGGAGGATGATTCTCCTCTTGCGAAAAAATTACGCAACCGCCCGATTCATACTTATTTGTGCGCTGAATGTCATGAACGCATTAAACAAAAAACACTCGCTAGACATCGCACGGGTAAATTTCGCTTATTCCGTTCCCGTGAAGATGAGGACGATTGGTATTCGTAACGGGCGAAAAGCATAGATAAAACAGACTGCCTTGGCGGAGGCAGTCCTTTTTATGTTTCTTCTTTGGAAGTCCATCTGCGCCGGATATGATAGATCGAAAGCACAACGACCGTTAAAACAAGCGCTTCGGTAATCGGCAAAAAAATGGCGAGAAACGTTAAAATCGTCGATCCTAATATTAAAAATATGTAGACAATGATTGATTTCAATAAAGGCAATTTAATGGCAAAGCCGAGTTTGTAGGCAATGATGCTCAATACGGTTATAATGCCGTATAAAATCCACATGCGTGTTTCAGGATTTTCCTCAACCCGCAATAATTCAACCGCAAATGACAATTGATCCACGCTCATCCCCCCTCCAGTCCCCTTGTTTGAGACCATCATAACGTAGTTTAACAGGCTTGTAAAAGAAAAAGGCTACCGATCATTTTACGAAATACCACCGCGCAAAAAATGCAAAAAAAGAGGCTCTCTAAGCGTTCGCTTAAAAAGCCCTCTTTTATTATTGGGAAACTTTTTTCCTTTTCGCCATTTTCTCCCGCATATTTTTATCTAATATCTTCTTGCGCATGCGAATGGAAACTGGTGTAACTTCCACATATTCGTCATCATCAATATATTGCAAAGCTTCTTCAAGAGAAAACGTCTTCGTCTTTTTAATGGTCGACGTTTGATCTTTGGTGGCCGAGCGGATATTCGTTTGATGCTTCGTTTTACAAATATTCACCGTCAGATCATTTTCCTTATTATGTTCACCGACAATCATGCCTGCATAAACTTCTGTTCCTGGCTCGACAAAAACGGTACCGCGAGCTTCAACTTGCATGATGCCGTAAGTTGTTGCTTTCCCCGTTTCCATCGATACCAATACGCCCCGTTTTCTGCCACCGACCTGACCGGTTAATTTCGGCTTATATGAGTCAAAGGAATGATTATAAATCCCGTACCCCTTCGTTAATGTTAAAATCTCGGTATTATAGCCGATCAATGACCGGGATGGAACTAAATATATGAGTCTTGTCTGGCCTTTGCCGTTACTGGACATATCGAGCATTTCCCCTTTCCGGCGGCCTAACGACTCCAATATCGGACCGGTAAATTCTTCCGGTGTATCGATGACGACCCGTTCAAACGGCTCATGAATAATACCATCAATTTCTTTTAAAATGACTTGTGGTTTGGATACTTGCAGTTCGAAGCCTTCCCGGCGCATTTCCTCGATTAATATCGAAAGATGCAGTTCCCCTCTTCCGGAAACCGTCCAGGCATCGGAAACACCGGCAACCGGTTCAACCTTCAAACTGACATCCGTTTGCAATTGATAATGCAAACGCTCTTCAATTTTCTTGGCCGTCACCCATTTTCCTTCTTTCCCTGCAAAAGGACTGTTGTTTACTAAAAAGGTCATTTTTAAGGTCGGTTCATCGATGCGAAGAGGGGGCAATGGATCGATATGATCGACAGGGCAGACCGTTTCGCCCACATTGATATCTTCCATGCCAGACAATGCGACAATATCCCCAGCATACGCCTCGTTGATTTCGACCCGCTGCAGTCCCATAAAACCAAATAACTTCGTAATCCGGAATTGTTTCACGCGACCATCCAATTTCTTAATAGCCACCGAATCACCGACACGCATCGTGCCCCGGAAAATACGGCCGATGCCGATTCGGCCAACATAATCATTGTAATCCAGAATCGCTGTTTGCATTTGCAGCGGTTCATCCCGGTTATCGACGGGTGCGGGGATGGTTTCTAAAATCGTTTCAAACAATACCTCCATATTTTCATCCTGCTCATCGGGAGTGCGACTGGCTGTTCCCTGCAAAGCCGATGCATAAATAACAGGAAATTCTAATTGTTCATCACTGGCATCGAGTTCGATAAATAAATCTAGTACTTCATCCACGACTTCTTCAGGACGGGCAAAATCCCGATCGATTTTATTCACCACAACGATGGGCGTTAAATTTTGCTCCAGAGCCTTTTTTAAAACGAAGCGTGTTTGTGGCATACAACCTTCAAAAGCATCGACAACGAGTAATACACCGTCAACCAGTTTTAAAATCCGTTCGACTTCTCCACTGAAGTCAGCGTGACCGGGGGTGTCCAATATATTTATTTTCGTGTTTTTATAATGAACGGCTGTATTTTTCGATAAAATCGTAATGCCCCGTTCGCGCTCCAGGTCATTGGAATCCATGACCCGCTGTTCCACATGTTCATTCGCGCGAAACGTTCCAGCCTGACGTAGTAGCTGATCGACTAATGACGTTTTGCCATGATCAACGTGAGCTATAATCGCAATATTGCGGATATCTTCTCGTAATTTCATCGTTTCTCCTGCCTTCTTGTTCGATTAACCAGATAATTATAGCACAAGGATGCTTTCCAGTAGAAAAAATTTTTTTTGTTTAATAAAATATTTTTAAGAAGGCTGATTCTACGCCTTTCGGTTATTTTATGTAGATTCACCGTTCAATAAACGCGTTGAAGACAAAGGTAAGGATGGGATTTTTTATGAAAAACATTCAATGGCCTTTTCTCATTTATGCAGTGGCAGCGATTGTTTCCTTGATCGGTTTAGGCGTTTCCTTAAGTTTTCAAAATCTATTTGTCAATTTATTGTTTCTCGGACTTTTTTTGACGTTTATGGGTCTAGGTTTTGCGAGAAAAAAGAAGTTGCAAAATGCGGAAAATGAATAAATATAAAAAACTCCACAAAGGGCGCTTTAACCCGTATGTGGAGTTTTTTATATCTTATGAAAAATTACAAAAAACGATTTTGGCAAAAATTGCATGGCTTGAACAAATAATGGAGCTGGATTCTTTCCGGGATATGTTGGCGAACTACTTTTCCAAATTGGAATCATGAGTACATGATGATCAATTTCTTTCAGTAAAATTTGTCAAATAATGATTTAAAAGATGTTCATGAAGTGCAGGACTGGCAATAAGAACGGAACCTTTGTGGAAAATCGTCAGTTCTTCACCGGCAGCTGTTGTCGCTTTCCCTCCTAATTCTTCGACAATGATTTTTCCCGCTGCAAAGTCCCAGGGCATTAATTTAAAGGATAGATAGGCATTCAATCTCCCCGTAGCCACATAGGCCATCTCCATCGCCGCCGAACCGTAAGAACGAATGCCGTGTGCGCGATGAACAATCGGAGTTAATAGGCGGTGGTCCACCCGTTTATTGTCCACTAACCATGTTCCATTTATCCCGATTAATGCTTCATCAAGGGGGACATCCTCCAGGGGGGACAAGCGTGTGTCCTGAAAATACGCTCCTTTGCCGCGAATGGCGTAATACAGCTCATCGCGGATGACATCATAAATATAACCGGAAATTCCGCTCCCGTTTTCATATATGGCGATAGAAATCATAAAATTTAATTTTTGATGGACAAAATTCAAGGTACCATCGATTGGATCAATCAACCAGATCGTTCCGTCCGTCGACGTTATTTCATCACCAAATCCTTCTTCTCCTAAAATTCGATGATCGGGAAACGTACTGCGAATTTTTTCAATAAAAAACCGTTCAATATTTTTATCGACTTCCGTCACGAGGTCATTTTTATTCGATTTCGTAGAAATCGCTAAATTTTTTTGAAGTGAGACGATTATTTGCTCCCGAGCTTCTTTTAACCAGCGCGTCACGTACTGATGTATGTCTTGCCATTGTGCCATTGAGTAAAAAAGAACTTATCTTTGCAGGCTTCCTGCAAAAGACAAACGTTCCTTTCAAACACCTCCATCACTTAAAGTGGAAAGGAAAAAAATTCCTATCACTATCACATATATCAAAAATCAGGCCTTCCCGCAAATACCCCAACATTCACTCCATCCGGATCACTTTTTGTTCTGGTTGTTCCAACATCGTTTTCACAACCCGGTATGCGGAGTAACCACTCCTTTTTTCAAATTCCCGAAAGATTTGTTTTTCTTCACTTTTTGAAGGAATGACTTCTTTAAAATTGCGATAATCAGCCATAAGGCGATCCCGCTTTACTCCCTTTTCATAAGCTTCTTCAACCGAGACAAAAAAATGAACAACCATCGTGACTTCTTCCGTTGTCCAGTCATGAGAAATCGGGTAAGAATATCCCAAGTAAGGTCCCTCCAGTTCGTCTTTGCTGTGGAAAAGGCTCATCACTGCCATCTTTTCCTGATCGCTTCTGCCTCTTTGATCATACGCTGAATCAATTGTGAAACAGTCGGTATATCTTTTATTAATCCCATAACCTGCCCGGCCCATGCAAATCCTTGCTCAATATTTCCGTCATAAATGAACCGTTTATTGGCTTCACCGGATATGTAACTTTTTAATATTTCATATGTACCAAACTTTTCCTCCACATCCAGGATACGATCTGCCCATTCATTATGAATCACCCGCCCTGGTGTTCCTAACGAGCGTTTTATGACCACGGTATCCGTTTCACTTCCTCTCAGCAAAGCTTCTTTATAGGCAGGATGAGCGTGAACACATTCCTTCGTCGCAATAAACCGGGTCCCCATTTCAATACCTTCTGCCCCTAAACTTAATGCCGCCATCAGTCCTCTGCCATCACCAATTCCTCCCGATGCGATTACGGGAACATCTACAGCATCCACCACTTGCGGAACGAGAATAAAGGTCGATAAATCGTCTTTACCAATATGCCCGCCTCCTTCATGACCGACAACGACGATCGCATCTGCACCTAATTTTTCGGCCTTGATCGCCTGACGTTTTGAAGCTGTTAACACGAGCTTTTTAACAGGAACGCCTTCAATCAGTTTAAAAAACGGCTCGGGATTTCCTCCTGTTACCGATACGACCGGTACCTCTTCTTCAATCGCTACTCTTACATATTCTTCATATGGCCTGCCATGCTTACCAATAGCAAAGTTCACTCCGAAAGGATTATTCGTAAATTTTCGCACCTTTTGAATCTCTTCCCGCAAGGCTTCAGGATTCGGTAAGGACATTGCCGTAATTTGTCCTAACCCGCCGGCATTGGATACCGCCGCCGCCAGTTCACTATATGCTAAGTAAGCTAATCCACCCTGAATAATCGGATATTTGATATTGAGTAATTTTGTAACCCTTGTTTGCCACTGCACCGCAACCCCTCCCATCGTTCTTGCCGTTTAGTTTCTCTTGCTCTTAATGTCAAGTTTAAAGCGCAAAATTAATAAATAAATATATATGAATAATTGTAAATAATATTCAAAATAAATACAACAATAGTGAAATATAAAAGGTCCCTTAACAGGGACCTTAAGGCTTTGACGATCTTGTTCATTTAAAAAATCGACACTAAAACTGCTTAAAGATTACCAGCTGGCGGATAAATTGTCCGGCTACGATGATCTTATACGAGGAATTGTGGCAACAACAAGGAGAAAGTCGTGGCACATTGCTGATTTAGTCGTACCCTTCGATTATTATAAAATGTATAATGAAACCGAATCTCGTAAAACCAACCAAGGTCGGGGCGTAAAAAATTTAGGGCTGGCTTTTTAGACAAAGCCCGCCGCTATTTTTTGATTCTCGAGCAAAACAAAATTTTTTTGTTTTTTCAGGATATAAAGCAAATCGTTGAAATGCCCATGAACGTCAATTGACTCCTCAATGTTTGTCGCACTGGCAATCGTGATCATGGCAGTTCATGCACTTACCGTATAACACAGTTACCTTTTCCGCATCATAATAATCAATTGTTTTCCCGCAAGCTTGACATACAATCTGTCCCATAATTCCCTCTCCCTTTGTTTAATATATATTATTCCTTAAATGTGTCATACTATTTATTTATTTTTATTTTATGTTGCACCATATTGTTTGTCAACAAAAATGTTTGTACTGTTTTTATACATAATCACATTTTTTTATCGAATGCTCGGAGTAAAAATCATCAAAGGGGTGGAGAAAAGAAGGAACGAGAGATTGCGGGTATAAACATACATAAAAAAACAAGTGGAGGAAACAGAGCGTTTCTCCACTTGTATGTGAAATTTCATTCGAAATTTATTTCTTTTTAACGATCGTGTCTGTTGGCATACCGAGAATAATTTCTGCGGCTTGGGCTGCCATTTCACTGAAGGTCGGGTGGGCGTGAATGGTAAGAGCAATATCCTCAGCTGTAAGGCCGCATTCAATAGCCACACCAACTTCAGCGATTAAGTCAGAAGCATTCGGTCCAGCAATCTGCCCGCCGATAATGACTCCGTCTTCCTTCCGTGCGACGAGTTTGAAGAAACCTTCGGCATTGTTCATACCGAGGGAACGGCCGTTAGCAGCATAAGGGAATTGACCGACTTCAACTTCAATTCCTTCTTCTTTCGCTTGTTTTTCAGTATAACCAACGGAAGCAAGTTCAGGTTCGCCGTATACAACAGCAGGAATGCCGAGGTAATCTATTTCATCTTTCAAGCCGGAAATTGCTGCTGCGGCAATTTTAGCTTCATAAGATGCTTTGTGTGCCAATTGCGGTCCCGGGACAATATCACCGATCGCATAGATATTCGGAACATTCGTACGGCATTGTTTGTCCACTTCAATTAGACCACGTTCATTAACTTTTACACCGGCCTGTTCTAAACCGATTTCTGCAGTGTTTGGACGGCGTCCGACAACAACCGCGACATAATCGGCTTCAACAGTTTTCGTTTCACCTTTATGTTCATATGTGACGACTACGCCGTCTTCTTTTTCTTCCACACCTTGAGCCATGGCATTAGTGATGACTTCAGCACCTTTTTTCTTCAAGTTTCTCTTCACAAGAGCTGTCATGGCTTTTTCGTAACTTCCGGCGAACAGTTCTTTCGTACCTTCTAAAATGGTTACTTTTGTTCCGAAGTTAGCATATACCGTTCCGAGCTCGACACCGATGACACCGCCACCGATGACGACAAGGGATTCCGGAAGTTCTTCGAGTTCTAACAGTCTTGTTGAATCGAGAACCCGTTTTGAAAACTTAAAGTTCGGTAATTCAATCGGACTGGAACCCGTTGCGATAATTGCATTGTTAAATTTATATGTTTGAGCACTATTTTCGTTGATCACGCGCAATGTATGATCATCAACGAAAAATGCCTCACCATGTACAACTTCAATATTGTTACCTTTCATTAAGGCACTGATGCCACTTGTTAATTTATTAACAACACCAGCACGGTATGCCTGTACTTTAGACCAGTCAACTTTGATGTCGCTGGCTGTAATGCCTAGCTCAGAGGCATTTTGCATATCTTGATATAAGTGGCTAGCATGAATCATCGCCTTGGAAGGGATACATCCAACGTTTAAGCAGACGCCACCTAATGTTTGTTGCTTTTCAATAATCGTCACTTTTTGACCTAATTGGCTGGCCCGGATCGCCGCTACATATCCTCCAGGACCTGCGCCGATGACTATTGTGTCTCTCTCAATAGGGAAATCTCCTACTACCATTCTGTTACGCCTCCATTAGTAATAATTCTGGGTCGTTGAGCAACCGTTTAATATGGTTTAAAGCTTTTTGACCTGTTGCACCATCGATGAGGCGGTGGTCAAAGCTTAATGAGAGTGCTAAAACGGGTGCTGCAACAATTTCGCCATCGCGCACAATCGGCTTTTCAAAAATTCTTCCAATTCCTAGTATAACAGACTCAGGATAATTTAGCACGGGTGTAAACCATTTTCCTCCAGCTGAGCCGAGATTGGAAATGGTAGCGGAGCCTCCACGCATTTCATCTGGTGTAAGCTTACCGTCACGAGCTTTCACAGCTAATTCGTTAATTTCTTGAGAAATTGTCAACATCGGCTTGCGATCTGCGTCTTTAACAACCGGTACGACTAAACCGCGATCGGTATCAGCGGCAATCCCGATATTGTAATAATGTCTTTGGACAATTTCGTTTGTTTCCAGATCCAGTGATTGATTCAATGCCGGATATTCACGCAAGGCGCTAACCAATGCTTTCACAACATAAGGTAAGAAGGTAAGTTTAATTCCTTTTTCAGCAGCCATTTCTTTGTATTTCTTCCGGTGTGCCACCAATTTTGTCACATCTACTTCATCCATTAATGTGACGTGAGGAGCAGTTGTCTTCGACTCAACCATTTTCTCGGCAATAACTTTCCGGATACCACTGATTTTCTCGCGTGTTTCAGGATATAGCGTATCTTGTGGAATAACCGGTGCTGTTTTCTTAACAGCTTCATCTTTAGCAGGTTGAGCAGCTGCTTCAACTGGCGCAGTTTCTGCTTGAGCTTGTGTTCCACCAGCAAGGAAGGCATCAATATCGGATTTTAATACGCGACCGTTTTTACCTGTTCCTGGAACAAGGCGGATATCCACACCTTTATCACGGGCATATTTTCTTACGCTAGGCATTGCGATTACTTTCCGGTTCGGATCCACACTAGCTTGTGCTGCTTGAGGAGCTGCTGCAGGCGCTTGAGCTGCTTTTACTTCTTGAACAGGAGCAGGTGCTTCTTCACTGGATGTTTGTGGTGCATATCCCGGAGCATCAAAGGTAATTAATGTTTGTCCGACTACTGCGGTTTCCCCTTCCTGTACTTTAATCTCGAGTACTTTTCCATTTACAGGGGAAGGAATTTCTACGACGGACTTATCATTTTGGATTTCACAAATCACATCGTCCTCTTTAACATCGTCGCCTTCTTTAACATACCATTTGACGACTTCACCTTCAGCAATTCCTTCACCGATATCGTGTAGCTTAAATTCAAACAAGGCAACTCCTCCTGCATTCGTTTGCTCTTGTGCAGCTACTTCTTGTGTATCATCTGCTGTATTATTTTCATATCCAGGGGCGTCAAACGTAATCAATGTTTGTCCAACTACTGCGGTTTCCCCTTCTTGTACTTTAATCTCGAGTACTTTCCCACTTACAGGAGAAGGGATTTCTACAACGGACTTGTCATTTTGGATTTCACAGATCACATCATCTTCATTTACTTCATCACCGGGTTTCACATACCACTTGACGACTTCACCTTCAGCAATACCTTCCCCGATGTCATGTAATTTAAATTCAAATGCCACAGGTAACCCTCCTAAATTCATTCTCAATTGTTAGTATTGGCAAACCGAACAAGATCTTTCCCAATCAAAGAGAGGAAAAGAAGGGGACGATTTTCGTCGTCCAACCTTCTTCTATTTGATTGCATACGGATGTTTCATTAGAAGTTAATTGCTTTTTTCGCTGTTTCGACAATATCTTTATAATTTGGAAGCCATACGGATTCAGCCTGGGCGAAAGGATATACCGTATCCGGTGCAGCCACTCTGAATACAGGAGCTTCTAAGCTTAAGATTGCACGTTCGTTGATTTCAGCAACAACATTTGCTGCAATACCGGCTTGTTTTTGTGCTTCCTGTACAACAACTGCACGATTCGTTTTTTCTACTGAAGCAATGATCGTTTCGATATCAAGCGGAACAATTGTCCGTAAGTCAATCACTTCTGCAGAAATTCCTTCTTTTTCTAATTCATCTGCAGCTTTCAACGATTCCTGAACCATGGCACCGTAGGCGATTAAGGTAATATCTGTACCTTCCCGTTTTACATCCGCTTTACCAAGAGGAATCGTGTATTCACCTTCAGGAACTTCCTGACGGAAAGAACGGTACAGTTTCATATGCTCGAGGAAGATGACCGGATCTTCATCACGAATAGCAGAAATTAATAGACCTTTTGCATCGTAAGGTGTGGAAGGGATAACCACTTTCAATCCCGGAATTTGTGCAACCATTCCTTCTAAACTATCGGCATGAAGTTCAGGTGTCGCAACACCCCCACCGAATGGTGAACGAATGGTAATCGGCATATTGTATTTACCGCCAGAACGGAAACGGAGCCGGCTCATTTGTCCAGCGATGGAGTCCATTACTTCAAAAACGAAACCGAAGAATTGAATTTCCGGTACAGGACGGTATCCTTTTAATGCCAAACCGATGGCAAGCCCACCGATTCCGGACTCTGCAAGCGGTGTGTCAAACACACGCTCTTCACCGTATTTTGCATGCAATCCTTCCGTTGCCCGGAAAACACCGCCGTTAACGCCAACGTCTTCTCCAAAAATCAAAACATTTTCGTCGCGTTTTAATTCTATATCTAATGCATCAGTAATAGCCTGAATCATCGTCATTTGAGCCATCTTACTTCGACTCCTTTTCTTTGTAGATTTCGTATTGTTCTTGTAAGTGGTATGGCAACTCGCCTTCATGCATGATGGAAATTAAATCCGTAACTTTTTGTTTTGGAGCTTGGTCTGCTTGTTTAATGGCTTCTTTTACTTGTTCTTTCGCATCTTCAATGGTTTGTTGCTCCATTTCCTCATTCCATAGACCTTTCTTCTCTAAGAACTTGCGGAAACGGATGAGCGGGTCTTTTTTCACCCATTCGTCATCTAATTCTTTGGAGCGATATCTTGTCGGATCGTCACCGCTCAATGTGTGAGGACCGTAACGATAACATACCGTTTCAATTAATGTCGGACCTTCACCGTTAATGGCCCGTTCACGTGCATCTTTCGTCGCTTTATAAACAGCAAGCACGTCCATTCCGTCCACTTGAATACCAGGAATTCCAGCAGCTACTGCTTTTTGTGCTAATGTTTTCGCAGCTGTTTGTTTTTCCCGTGGAGTGGAAATAGCAAACTGGTTGTTTTGTACGACAAAGATTGCCGGAACTTGATAGGCGCCTGCAAAGTTGATTCCTTCGTAGAAGTCCCCTTGAGACGTACCGCCATCACCGGTATATGTAATGGCAACTGATTTTTCGCCTCTCTTCTTAATACCGAGGGCTACACCAGCTGTTTGAATGTATTGGGCACCGATGATAATTTGTGGTGGTATAGCATTGACTCCCTCAGGGAAATTTCCACCTTGATAGTGTCCGCGGGACCATAAGAAAGCTTGATACAATGGAACTCCGTGGTAAATCAATTGAGGAATATCCCGATATCCGCCTAAGATGAAATCCTCTTTATCAAGGGCAAAATGGGAGCCGATCATGGAAGCTTCTTGACCTGCTGTAGGTGCATAGAATCCTAAACGTCCTTGACGGTTTAATGAAGTGCTTCGTTGATCAAGGATTCTTGTAAACACCATGCGACGCATTAATTCTTGAAGCTGTTCATCGGTCAGGTCAGGCATTGCCGCCTCGTTAACAACTTCCCCTTCTTCGTTCAAAATTTGCAACATCGGAAATTCTTTTTCGATTACATCCTTTTGATTGGACAAATCGAAACTAGCAGTTTTGGATTTTGCAGCCATTTGCCACTTCTTCCTTTCCTTTTAATTTTATGATTGATTATAGTTTGCCAAAGGTGGCAAAAAAGAAACATTTTTTCCGCAGCGTAATTACACTGTCCGTGTTCTTCGCTAAATACGGAAAATAATCACCACGTTTGAAAACTGTACTATTATTTTGGAATAAAAAATTAATACAACTTTTACATATAGTTTACACTAACGAAATTCGTGCCGTCAACTATTTTGTCTGACCAAAAACGAAGAAAAAATTCTATCAGAAAAATTCTGTACCATATTTGTTTATAACATCTGTACTAATATTATTTTGATACAGTTCTGCAAGATTCCACATACTTTCATCATTTTATTATTTTAGAAAAATTGTAATAACTCCTTTCTTGTTCTGGTAAACTTGCATAATCCTGGCATAATTGCCATTTCAGTTTTAGATTTTCAGGTAAAAATTCCCTTTATACTTTTGTGATAAAGAGGAATTTTTTGACTATTCGTTTACCCTATTAGTACAGTTTTAATACAGAAAAAATAAAATAGGAGTGGGACATAAAGAAAAAATGAAGGCCAACGATAGGGGCTAACGTGGTTCTACATTAAAGAGGAGCAAATTGCCCCTCGATTTTTTTATTACAGTTTTATTGAATTATAACAGTTATAACCGTTATAATTTAAAGGGGTTGAAGTATAATAAAGAATAGGGGGTATTAATTTAAATGGTGGTGAATGAGATGGAAAGGAAAATCACTAAAATTGGGAACAGCTTAGGTATCACCTTACCACAAGAAGTATTGGATCATATTCGGGCTAAACAAGGCGATGAAATAAAGTTTATTCTTGAAGATAATGGTAGCGTGACAATCAAAAAACATACACCTATCGATACTGAACTTTTAGAGGAATTAAACATTGACAACGATTTTTTAGAGGGAGTAAAACACCTATTTGACAAATATGATAATACCTTGCGAAATCTAGCCAAAAGATAGTGAGGGAGTATACCATTGGTTAGGTATTTGACGGAAAAAGAAGTCATTCAGATTAATTACATGATGATCAAAAAGTATACTCCAAATGAGCAAATAGGTGTTAAAGATTATAACCTTTTAAGCAGCGCTGTTAATCGACCAAAGCAAACAATTTTTAGTAAAGATGCTTACCCGACTATTTGGTTAAAAGCAGCTGCTTTATATGCCAGTCTTTGCCAAAATCATCCCTTTTTTAATGCTAATAAAAGAACTGGGTTTGCAGCATTATATCTATTCCTTCGGCTGAATGGATATGAGTTAATCGTATCCGAACAAGAAGCAGAAGACTTTACAGTAAAAGTAGTTACAGAAAAACCGCCGATAGAAGAAATTGCGATATGGATAGAGTCAAATTCTATTCTTATATCATCAGAATGAGGCTGGGACAAAACTCGCCTCTAGAATGAAAAAAAGCCGGTGGCATTTTA
>CALGAD010000158.1 GCA_937951955.1 uncultured Bacillaceae bacterium | reverse complement strand
TTTCATTCTAAAGAAGCTAAACTAAATGTGTCCACAAAATCATACTAGCATCAATTTAGAAAAGGTGGTGAGATGGTTGACAAAGTTAAATAAAAAAAGAGTTAGCATTTTAAGTTTATTTTTGGCGATGATAGTTACCATAAGCCTAGCCTTTTCAGTATCTGCAGAAACACTCCCAACGAACAATTTGTCAGAAAAGTATGAAGTAGATGCAGCTAGCAGGGTAGTGAGCAAATCAGTTTATTATTCAGGGGTTAACGTTAATCCTCCAAAAACCTACTATTATAGTGATTCTCTTGGCTATCGAGGTAATATACCGTTAAGTTATGTAATTCGTGATTACCCGAAAAATCAGACGATTGCTGTGTATGTCGGAACAGTTTATTGTTACGGCACATGTCCATTGTTAGATTCCAATTATTAACAAAAAATAGTCAAGAAAAGGAAGATTTCACATTTGCTTATCTATAGAACTGCTGAACAATTGTGAAATCTTCTTTTTCATTACTCATCAGAGCACTTCTTATTCTAATACAATTACTTTAATAACTTCTTTACTTCATCAACATATCTTTTCAAAAAAAGTTTAAGGATGATGAAATCGTGTCAGAAATCAAGTGCATTGCTGTCAGCAAAAAATATAAAGGGGACGGTATCGTAACGGAAGCTTTAAACGATATCCATTTAACTTTTAACCAGGGAGAATTCACGGCGATCGTTGGTCCATCCGGTTCCGGAAAATCCACATTATTAAATTTAATCGGAACGCTAGACAAACCCTCATCCGGTAAGATTTTATATGATGGAGAAGAAATGATGAACAAAGGGGCAAATAAAATTGCTGACTTTCGTTTTTCAAACATCGGCTTTATTTTTCAGCAATTCCATCTCCTCCCGACATTAACAGCTTTAGAAAATGTCCTTTCACCATTATTTTCCCGGAGAGTTTCTTTTAATAAAAAGGAACGGGCACAGGAAGTACTGGAACGGGTCGGGTTAGCAAATAAAATGAATGCCCTGCCTTCGCAACTATCAGGTGGTGAACAGCAACGAGTAGCTATTGCAAGAGCGATCGTCCACAGACCAAGCTGGTTGCTGGCCGATGAACCAACTGGAAATTTAGATACAGAAACAGGTAAACGCATCTATGAATTATTAAAAGAATTAAATGAACAAGATGGATGCGGTGTTTTATTTGTAACACATGACCCTCATTTAGCAACAAATGCCGATCGTATTATTACACTAAAAGATGGCACGGTCACATCGGATGTTCGGCAAGGTGATGTGACGTGATTCGTTTAATCTGGAGAAACTGGTGGCGGAAAAAAGGAAATTTTATTTTTTTAATAGTTGGTGTCCTCCTTATAAGTGCAGGGCTTTTTTATTTAGTTGGTTTATCCCATGCAACGCAAACTACCATTGTTGATGAACTGCAGAAACGCTGGCAGGCATCCTATGATATTATTGTACGCCCCGCTGGAACCCGCAGTGTTACTGAAGAAGAGAACTTACTGGACCCTAATTTTTTGAGTGGTCTTTCAGGGGGAATCAGTATTGAGCAATATGAACAAATTAAAGCGATCGATGGGATCGAAATAGCCGCACCAATAGCGATGATCGGATATTTACTGTTCTCTATCGACTTAGAAGAACTGGAACTGGAAGGCAATGGGATTTATCGACTTGTTACCGAAGAGATAAACAATATCGGTATAAAAGAAAAGCGAAATGTAACGACCACATACTTCACACGTGGTAACAATGAGGTCATTCAGGAAAAATTTATCGAAACAGGTGGGGACTATTTTTTAGGAATCCCGTATGAAACATACTCCACTACCTGGACCGTATTGCTTGCTGGAATCGATCCCGAACAGGAAGCCAAATTAGTTGGTCTCGATCAGGCGATTGTACCAGTAGGTACGAGTCGATATTTTACCGATGATGATATTAGTAAAAATATCGTACTCAATGAAGATGCCGTTGAATCAGGCGATCTGGAAATTTACAGTTCTTCAATACCAGTTATTGTAAGCTCCCAAACATATACAGACTATTTAGCCAATTATACGATTGAGAAATTGGACTTACCCTTTGACGATATCGAAACAGCAAAAGAAACCCTGGCTATGGTCGAAGAACAAGGTGGGGAGGAATATTTAGATAAAGTAAAGGGAAAGACCGTTCAAACATTTTCTTATAGCGACAAGGAGATTTACGCTCGTTTAATTAATAGTCTTTCCGGTTTTCATTTAGAAACCGGCGAACCGTATATAGAGAACCATTTAGGATATCTTGACATTCCCCTTGTATATAAACCGAGTGGGTTAAAATATAAAGAGGTTACTAGCCCATTTCCTGAAAAATGGCCATACGCTTTTGAACTGCAGAAAGTGGTTTATGACCCGGAACGACAAATCGAAGGATTTCGTGAACAAATCGAATACGAATGGCAAGATAGTGGGCAACCTTTAATGATTCAACCGAATTGGATTGGACTCTATGATCCCGGTAAATTAAACATATCTAAAGATCCACTTAACGAATTACCTATGGAAACTTATCGCCCTGCAACGGCGGAACTAGTGATTGATGAAAACCTAAAGCCGATTAATCCACCTGAAGTATTGAATCCGGACATCGATCTATATAGTTTTTTGGGGAATCCACCTACCATGCTGACGACACTAGAGGCAGCTGAATTAATCGCTGGTGAAAAACCGATCTCTGCGATACGTGTTAAAGTGGCAGGTGTAGAGGAATTAAATGAAGAAAGCCAGCAAAAGCTAGAAAAAATCGCAGCAGAAATTGAGGAAAAGACGGGATTGGAGACGGATATCACTCTAGGCTCCTCACCGCACTTTACATTAGTTCGTGTTCCGCCCATAAATAATGACGATGCTTTAGGCTGGTTTCAACAACCCTGGATTAAATTAGGCTCTTCGATAACCATTTTTAAAGAAGCGAAAGTTGGCTATTCGATACTTATCTTTTGTGTCGTTGCTGTTGCGATTCTTTATGTCTGGGCAATGAGTCTCGTTTCTTTACTGACAAGACGAAAAGAGTTTGCTATTTTGCTAGCTGTAGGCTGGAGGCCCGGACAATTAAGTAAACTCCTATTTGTCGAAGCAACAATTTTAGGTAGTCTGGCAGCCCTGATCTCCTGGGTAATGCTCGGCCTTGTCTATCTAACAGAAGAAGTTCATGTTTCTCTACCGCGTTTTCTATTAACTGGTTGCCTAGGCTTGGTAATCTACTTAATCGGCGCTGTCATTCCAGCCCTCCTTGTTCGTAAAATTTCACCAATGGAAGCCATCCGGACTGGAGAGATCAGTACAACAAGTAAAAGGGTGCTTAAAACGAACGGGATTTTTTCCATGGCGATTAACCATTTTCTCGGAAAATGGAAACGAAATGTATTATCGATTATTGCAATTGCTATGCCAGCAAACTTACTTGCTTTATTCCTCTATATCACAATCTCCCTTCAAGGGATCATGTACACTACATTACTTGGACAATATGTAGCGATGGAAGTAGGTCACGTCCATTATATAGCCGTAAGTGTCGCCTTGCTAATCGCTATATTAACAACGATGGAAATAATGTGGCAAAACATTTCAGAACGGTCGCAAGAAATCGCCCTTCTGAAAGCAATCGGGTGGAAAAATAGAAGCGTCCGGATACTCGTCTGGACGGAGGGCGTCATTATTGGACTTGGTGCCAGCTTACTTACAATTAGTGGAACTTTAGGTGTTCTAATGACACAGTATAGCCAGCTTGCAACGGAAATTTTGGTCAGTATTTTATTTACCGGATTGATTCCTACTATCGTTGCGCTTATTGCATCAATCATTCCCGCTGAAAGAGCAGCATCCATCTCCCCGGTTGAGGGATTAAAAGGCCAATATACGAATCAAAAAATCATTGAACATCGAATGAAACGTTTTATGATGATATCCCTCTTTTTACTAATTGGAACCGTCATTTTCCTTTCATTTCTTCTATTTATTAA
>CALGAD010000157.1 GCA_937951955.1 uncultured Bacillaceae bacterium | reverse complement strand
TATTTTTCCGGAACGAAAGTGAAATGGATTCTGGATCATGTGGAGGGAGCCCGGGAAAAGGCGGAAAAAGGTCAATTGTTATTCGGAACAATCGATACATGGCTCGTCTACAAACTTTCCGGAGGCAAACGACACATAACCGATTATTCCAACGCTTCAAGAACCTTAATGTACAATATTTATGAGCAAAAATGGGATGATGAATTGCTGGACATTTTAGGTGTGCCGAAAAGCATGCTACCCGAAGTTCGTCCCTCCTCGGAAGTGTATGCGAAAACAGTCGATTACCATTTCTTCGGTCACGAAGTACCCATTGCTGGAGTTGCCGGAGACCAGCAAGCCGCCTTATTCGGGCAGGCCGCCTTTGAACCGGGGATAGCGAAAAACACATACGGTACCGGAGCGTTTTTACTGATGAATACGGGTGAAAAAGCCGTAAAATCGAACCATGGGTTATTAACAACGTTAGCCTGGGGTCTTGACGGTAAAGTTACCTACGCCCTGGAAGGGAGCATTTTTGTCGCTGGTTCAGCGGTTCAATGGCTTCGTGATGGCTTGCGGATGATCAAATCGGCCTCGGAAAGTGAAGAATATGCAACGAAAGTCGCCTCCACCGAAGGGGTATATCTCGTTCCTGCCTTCGTCGGTCTCGGTACGCCGTATTGGGACAGCGAGGCCAGGGGGGCGGTATTCGGTATCACCCGTGGAACAACGAAAGAACATTTTATCCGGGCAACACTAGAATCAATCGCCTATCAAACAAAGGATGTTCTCGATGCGATGATTTCCGATTCTGGTATTCATTTAAAATCTTTACGCGTCGACGGTGGCGCCGTAAGCAATGACTTTTTGATGCAATTCCAAAGCGATATTTTAGGCGTTAACGTAGACCGGCCGGTTGTCACAGAAACGACAGCACTCGGAGCGGCTTATTTAGCGGGACTGGCAGTTGGCTATTGGGATAGTGTCGAGGAGATTGCCACGCAATGGCAAGTAGAGCGAACATTTACAAGTCAAATGCCTGCAGAGGAAAGAGAACGCCTATATGATGGCTGGAAAAAGGCTGTCGCCGCGACACGGATGTATAGGTAACTACTAATTTACCAATTTGGAAAAGTCGTAATCTCCTAAAAATGATTACGACTTTTTCTATTTATTTATAGTACAATGAATGTAGATACGTAAAAGAAAGGAGCGGAATTCCCCATGAAAAAAATTATTAATCATCCGGAACAAGTAGTTCAGGAAATGCTAGAAGGACTTGTATTAGCCTATCCAAACGAACTGAAGTTACTGGAAGGGACTTCTGTGATTGTTCGGCAAGATGCTCCCGTACAGAACAAAGTTGGTGTAATTAGCGGTGGCGGCAGCGGTCATGAGCCAGCCCATGCTGGTTATGTCGGAAAGGGCATGCTCGATGCGGCTGTCTGCGGTGAAGTATTTACATCACCGACACCGGATCAGATCTTTGAAGCGATTAAAGCAGTGAATAGCGGCAAGGGCGTATTTTTGGTTATTAAGAATTATACCGGCGATGTCATGAACTTTGAAATGGCTGCTGAACTGGCCGAAGCGGAAGGAATTCCGGTAGAAAGTGTGATTGTCAATGATGATGTGGCGGTGGAAGATAGCACGTATACGACCGGACGCCGCGGGATTGCCGGCACTGTTTTCGTTCATAAAATTGCCGGGGCTAAAGCGGAACAGGGTGCTTCACTCGCGGAAATTAAAGCGGTTGCAGAAAAAGTAGTGAACAACGTTCGTTCCATGGGCATGGCCCTCACTCCCTGCACCGTTCCTGCTGCAGGCAAACCGGGATTTGAACTCGGTGAAAATGAGATGGAAGTCGGCATCGGTATTCATGGGGAACCGGGAATCGAAAGAAAGCCGATTGCCACTGCCGATGAGATTGCTGAAACGTTGACGTCCCATATTTTAGAAGATATGGAATTTAAGGAAAATGATGAAGTTGCCGTGATGATTAACGGGATGGGAGCAACTCCGGAGATGGAGCTTTTCATCGTCAACCGCAAAGTCCAGCAGCTCTTAAAAGAAAAAGGCATTAACGTACATGAAACGTTTGTTGGCAATTACATGACTTCGTTAGAGATGGCCGGATGCTCGGTAACGCTTTTAAAACTCGATGAGGAATTGAAAGAATTACTGGCGGCTCCGGCAAATACCCCCGCTTTTAAAAAGTAAATCATGACCGAACGGTAGAAACGGCATATCGTTTCTACCGTTAACGGTTTATGTAAGGAGGGTCAGCGGTGAACATCACTGTTAACAATGCGATTCAGTGGATGAAGCGCATGCATGAAAAAGTAAATGAACATAAGGATGATTTAACTTCGCTGGATCAAGCGATCGGCGATGGAGATCACGGTATCAATCTGGCTCGGGGCTTCAACGAAGTGATGAAAAAATTGGATACAGTAGAATATGCGACGGTCAGCGATGTTTTCAAAGATGTAGCCATGACGATTATGTCCAAAGTAGGTGGTGCTTCCGGTCCGCTGTACGGCACGGCCTTTTTAAAAATGTCAATGGCCCTGAAGGATAAAGAAAGTGTTACGAAAGCGGATTTTGCAACAGCCGTGGCGGAAGCTTTAAACGGTTTGCAACAGCGGGGGAAAGCCAAGCCCGGTGATAAAACGATGGTGGATGTATGGAATCCGGTTGTCAGCTACATACGTGATCATGAAGAAATCGACTGGGATGAACTGAGCGCAACAGCGAAGCGGGCGATGGAAGCTACGAAAGAATTGCGGGCATTAAAAGGTCGTGCCAGTTATTTAAAAGAACGATCGATCGGACATATCGATCCCGGAGCTTTATCTTCCTATTATTTATTCGTATCCCTTGCTGAAGTGATGAAAGAAGGTGAGTGAGTTGGCTAAGGTCGGGATCGTACTCGTCTCCCATAGTGCCAGGGTGGCGGAGGGGATTAAAGAAATCCTTGAAGAAGTAGTTACCGATGTACCGATACAAACGGCGGGAGGTACGGATACCGGGGAAATCGGGACGAGTTTTCCGAAAATAATGGAGGCGATTGAAAAGGCGTATACGGAAAAAGGCGTTCTCGTTTTTTATGACCTCGGAAGTGCCATGATGAATGCGGAGATGGCGGTGGAGCAATTGTCCCTGGATAAAGTCATCGTAGCCGAGGGTATCCCGCTCGTCGAAGGCGCTTATGTGGCCGCCGTCGAGGCAAGCATGGGACATGATTTAAAAGAAGTTTTCAAGCGTGTCAAAGAAACTTTTTCTAACAACCAGTAGAAAAATAAAAGCGAATCAATTCCTACCAGTCGATCAGGCTTTAGCACGAGATGATTACGGGCTAAAGCCTATTAATTTTTAAATAAAATGATTTACCTGCCAGTGATCAGTGTTCATTTACGATTCCTCGATTTAAAAAGCAATTCGTCTCAAATAGTAGAAATTCTAATGAAATAGGAGTATAGTTATTAGATAAATCGTTTTGATTTTTGGAGAGGGGGCAATTTTTTGCTTGTTTTTAAAAAGTTAAAGGATTTTTATATGCCGTACAAAAAGTATTTGCTGATTTCCATTATTTTTATGATCATCACTACGGCAATCACCCTGGTTTACCCGGTACTACTCCAGCAGACAATCGATGAAGTCATTTTAGGCGGCCGGTCTGACATTGTCTTGATCCTGGTGACTGGATATTTCTTGCTGATGGTTATTAAAGGAGTTTCTACATATATCCAACATTATACAGGCAGTTTATTCGGTATCACGACGATGTACCGCTTGCGGGAAAAGCTGTACGAAAAACTCCAATTTTTACCGTTTCGTTATTACGATAATGCCAAAACGGGTGACCTGATGTCGCGTCTTACTGCGGATGTACACGGGTTCAGGTTCTTCCTCGCCTTTGGGATTACGGAGCTTGTTCGCTTTTTCTTATTTGTGGGAATCAGCATGCTGATCATGCTGACGTATTCGGTGAAATTAACGATCGTCACATTAATGTCATTACCATTTTTATTAGTTGTAGTTTACAAATTTGATAAACAAGTCCATCCCGCTTTCCGGGCAGTGCGACGCTCCTTCGGGAAGTTAAACACGAAGGTCCAGGAAAATATTAGCGGGATTAAAACGGTGAAGGCCCTATCCAAGGAAGATTATGAGATTGACAGATTTTATGAAAATAATACGGATTTTCGCGAGAAAAATATTTTTAACTCGAATATTTGGGCAAAGTATTTCCCGTTAATGGAATTTATCGGTGCTCTCTGTATTATTTTTCTACTATCTTATGGCGGTTATTTAGTCATTCATGGAGAAATCAATCCAGGGGAGTTGGTAGCCTTTTATAGTTTGGTCGGCTATATCGTTCATCCGATTATGATGCTCGGTTTCATTATCAATATGTATTCGCAGGCTAAAGCAGCTGGAGAGCGGCTCCTGGAAATACTGGAAGAGCCGAATGAAATCAAGGAACGTCCCGATCCGGTTAAAAAACAACCGATAAATGGCGATGTCGAGTTTAAAAATGTCCGCCTCCTGTATCCGGGCGAGAAAACCCCCGCGCTGGAGCAAATATCGTTTAAGGCACCGGCGGGAAGTACGATCGGTTTAATCGGTGCTACCGGTTCCGGGAAAACGAGCATCACGCAACTAATTCCCCGCTTTTACGATGTGACAGAAGGGGAAGTATTGATTGACGGCATTAACGTTAAAGACTTTGAATTAAACACGTTGCGTTCGCAAATCGGCTTTGTGATGCAAGAATCGTTTTTATTTTCATCCAGTATTAAAGCCAATATCGCTTACGGACGACCCGATGCAACGATGGAAGAAATTGTTGCCGCCGCCAAACGTGCCCAGGCTCATGATTTTATTATGGAACTTCCAGATCAATACGACACGATTTTAGGGGAACGCGGCCTCGGTTTATCTGGCGGGCAAAAACAGCGTATTGCTATCGCCCGTGCGCTCTGTTTAAATCCCCGCATTCTCATCCTCGATGATGCGACGAGTGCGGTCGATATGGAAACAGAATTCGCCATTCAATCGGCGCTGAAAGAGGTGATGGAGGGGCGAACAACCTTTATTATTGCCCACCGGATCTCTTCGATTAAAAACGCCGATCTCATTTTAGTCCTGGAAGACGGGAAAATTGTCGAGCGGGGTACCCATGAGGAACTCATCCGGAATAATGGACCGTATGAGCGAATCTACAATATTCAGTACAAGGACCAAAAAGCGGTATTACAATCTGGTGTAAAGGAGGTCCTTTAATTCGTGGAAATGATTAAGAAAAAGAAAAACGTGAACCCGAATGTTCTCCATCGCTTTCATTATTCACAAGATCGGGTGATTGAAAAACCGTTTAACTGGCAGCAAATGCTGCGCCTCATGCAATTTATGAAGCCGTATATGAAAAATCTCGTACCGAAATCGCTAGCTGTCGTGCTGCTGAATACGGTTATCCGGCTGGCGATCCCGATTATTATCGGGTACTGGATTCTGGAAAAAGCGATCGTTGAAAAAAACGGTGCCCTGCTTATAAACATGGTTATTCTCGTTGCTCTTTTGTATCTTGTCTCTTATCTCGCCAACTATTTACGCATCCGCTGGACGAACGAGTTGGGGCAAAATGTTATTTTTGATATTCGTAGGGAAATGTTCGTTCACGTGCAAAACTTGTCCCATAACTTCTTTGATAAACGATCGGGTGGATCGATCCTCGTCAGGATCATGAACGATACGAACTCCTTGCAAGATTTATTTACAAGCGGTGTAATCAATGTATTAATGGATATTATCATGCTGGCCGGCATTGTCGGTATTTTATTCTCCTTAAGTCCGAAATTGACATTGGCCGTTCTAATTGTGCTTCCGCTCATGTTTATCATCTCATCGAAATTGCGCAGGAATATTCGCCGCGCCTGGCAAGAGGTCCGGTTAATTCAATCGAAATTAAATTCGCATTTAAATGAAAGCTTGCAGGGGATCCGGACGACCCAGGCGTTCACGCAAGAAGTGGAAAATATGGCCTTTTTTGAAGGAATTAACATCGATACGTTTGAAAAGTTTCGCACGGCGATAAAAAAGGACTCCCTTTTCCGGCCCCTCGTTGATTTGACGAATGCGGTCGGCACGGTCATTTTAATTCTTTACGGAACGTATTTATTGCTCGGACCTGGCGATATTACAATCGGTGTATTCGCCTCCTTTGCATTTTATATCGGGATGTTCTGGGAACCGATTTCCCGTCTCGGACAGTTTTATAATCAATTATTAGTCGCCATGGCTTCTTCGGAAAGAATTTTTGAGTATCTGGATGAAAAACCGCTCGTCGCGGATAAACCGGAAGCGAAGGAACTGGATGATGTGAAAGGCCATATCCAGTTTAAGAATGTTGTGTTTTCTTATGATCAAAAACGCACGGCACTCAACGGGATCAATCTAGATATCAACCCCGGGGAGACGGTCGCTTTAGTTGGCCATACCGGCTCCGGGAAGACGACGATTGCCAATTTGATCAGCCGCTTTTACGATGTAACCGACGGGCAAGTGCTCATCGATGGCATCGATGTACGGGATATCTCATTGCGCAGTTTAAGAAAACATATCAGTATCGTTTTACAAGAAACCTTTATCTTTTCCGGAAGCATTCTGGATAATATTCGCTTTGGTCGTCCCGATGCGACGGATGAAGAAGTAGAAGCGGCAGCCCGTGCTGTCGGAGCGGACCATTTCATTAATCGGCTTCCTTACGGTTATGATACGGAAGTAGAAGAGCGGGGGAATATTTTGTCGGTCGGGGAACGACAATTGCTATCCTTTGCCCGGACATTGCTTGCCGATCCAAAAATTTTAATCCTCGATGAAGCCACCGCGAGCATTGATACGGAAACGGAAGTGCAGATTCAAAAAGCATTAAATGAACTGCTGAAAGGACGTACGTCCATCATCATCGCCCACCGGTTATCGACGATTCGCGATGCTGATAAAATATACGTGTTAGATCACGGGGAAATCATCGAAGCGGGCAATCACGAACAGTTAATGGAGTTACGGGGCGAATATTATCAACTGTTGCGAACCCAGTTTAAAATGTTAAATGAGTAAACGAACTCCCTTCAACTTCCTGTTGAAGGGGACTTTCTATTTTTAAATTTTTATAAAAGAATGGCAGTAAGGGTCCAATCCATACATGGTTTCAGATTAATCGGTTATTGTAAAATTAACAGCAAGTTGAGTTTTATTTCTTTTACGGAGCGATTCGCGTTTGCCATTCAATTTACCTGTGATTTCAGTTTTGGCCAGGAATTTTCAT
>CALGAD010000156.1 GCA_937951955.1 uncultured Bacillaceae bacterium | reverse complement strand
GTACATCATTGATTGGCCGATCATGAATTCTTAAGAAGATTACCAGTTTCAAATAATTCCAAATGCACGAACAAATGTTATTGCATTTTTTCTTTAGTTTCGGTATGATACTTAGGTGTGACAAATCGTAATGAATCCGATTTATGTCCAACTTTTCCAACGGAGGATTTTATCATGAAAGTAAAAGCAATCTATGTTTTTTCTATTTTACTTTTTATCATGTTGATGATAACCGGATGTGGAACAGCAAAATCCAGTCCCAGGGAGAAAACAAACGAAAAATTAACCGTTTATACAACCGTCTATCCGCTTAAAGATTTTACAGAAAAAATCGGTGCACCTTATGTTACTGTTGAATCGATATATCCTCCTAATGTCGACGAACATTCCTTTGAACCGTCACAAAAGGATATCATTGAAATTGTAGAAGCAGATGTATTTTTCCATATCGGTTTTGGTCTTGAGGGATTTGTCAATAAAACGAAACCTATTTTGGAAGATGAAGGTGTTGTGGTCGCAGCCATCGGGGAAGAAATTCATTTTGTAGAAGACCATGTTTTTAATGAAACCGTTGGTCATGAAAAATCTCATGAAGGACATGAACATGGCACGATTGACCCTCATGTGTGGATCGACCCACTTTATGCAAAACAGATGGCTGAAACGATTACGGAATACCTGTCGCAAATGCTACCGGAGCATAAAGAGCATTTTGAAGCGAATATGAACGATTTAGCGCAACAATTTGACCGACTCCACGAACAATTTATGCAAATCACTGCTAATGCAAAACATGATACGATTATCGTTTCCCATGCGGCCTTTAATTATTGGAGTTTACGTTATGACCTTAAGCAGTTGAGCATTGCCGGTATCTCGCCCTCACAGGAACCGTCGCAAAAACAATTGCAAGCCATCATTGATGAAGTAAAAAGCCATAATCTGCAGTATATTCTCGTTGAACAAAATGTCTCGAGCCGACTCGTTGATGTAGTCGCCCGGGAAGCTGGCTTAAAATCGCTCCCAATCCACAACCTGGCAACATTAACAGAAGAAGAGCTCGATCGTGGTGAAGATTATTTTTCATTGATGGAAAAAAATTTAAATACTTTAGAAAAAGCGTTAAATGAATAAAAATTTCATGTAGATGACCAAGTGATAAAAAATGGCTTGATCATCTTTTTTCAAAAAAAACTGGCTTAGTCATCCCGCTAAGCCAGTTTTTTATCGTCAGATCATCTCCCGTAATTTGCGCCGCATTAACTTATTGGAAGCATTTCTCGGTAATTTCTCGACTTCCACCCATTTTTTCGGGACTTTATATTTCGCCAAATATTCAATACAAAATTGTTTCAGCTCTTCTGGAGTGACGTCCGCTCCCTCTTTCACTACATAAAAAGCACAGGGCACTTCGCCCCATTTTTGATCGGGTATACCAACAACACCAGCTTCTTTTATCGCAGGATGTGCCATTAGTACATTTTCTATTTCCGCCGGGTAAATATTCTCTCCGCCGGAAATGATGAGATCGGAGCGGCGATCGATGACGTATAAATAGCCTTCTTCATCTAAATAACCGACGTCTCCCGTATAAAACCAGCCATCTTCAGTAAAACAAGATGCATTTTCTTCTTTACGATTTAAATAGCCCTTTGTCACGTTCGGTCCTTTTACAACGATCTCACCAATTTCATTCGGTCCGGATTCTCGAGTTTCATTCATAATTTTCACTTCACATGGGAACAATGGTTTCCCTGCAGAACCTAGTTTTTTCAAACTATCCTCCGGGGACAGGGTTACGATTTGCGAAGAAGTCTCTGTCAAACCGTACGATTGGAAAACAGGAATACACTTTTCTTTACATTTTTCAAGAAGAGCAAGGGGAACGGGACCGCCACCTAATAAAGCACAGCGAAACGAGGGATGGTAATTGCCTTCACCTAATTGATCCACCATTCGCTGCAACATATTCGTTACAACAGAAATAATCGTTGCTTTCCCCTCTTGTAAAACAGCATTCACTTTTTCTTCATCGAATTTTTCAAACAACACGATCGGCATTCCATACACGACATTTTTCACTAAAATTGAAAAACCGCTAATATGGAATAAGGGGAGAGCACAGAGCCAGCTATCCTCTTCCGTCAGACCTAAATTTAAGACTGATCCAATTGCACTCCACCAGTGATTGCCATACGTATGCATGACTCCTTTCGGAAAACCCGTTGTTCCCGATGTATACATAATCGTACAAACCGAATCCATCAGAAATTCCGAAACGGGGGTAAAATCTTTTCCAGGCTGATCTTTTAATTCATCGATGAACCAAATGGACACATCCGTTTTTTCCTGCAAATAATTAACTTTATCGATAAATTGTTCCGACGTGATAAGAAATTTCGCAGCACTATCCTCAATTTGGTACTGCAACTCTTTCGGATGCAGTCGGATATTTAATAGCACCGTTTCACAGCCAATTAATTGTAAAGCATGTAATAGGATCACCATATCGAGGTGATTTCCCATTAACACCGAAACCCGATCACCTTTTTGGATCCCGATAGATGTTAATTTTTTTCCCATTTCATGCGTTTGAGCATAAAGCTCCTTAAAAGTGATAGTGGTCTTATTAAAGACAATCGCCGGTCGTTCTGGTGTTAAAAAAGCCCGTCTAACCAACCAATTGGGGATACGTTTTGTCATTCTTCAGGAGATTCTCCTTCCACTTGGATTGAAGTTAATTTTTACCAATGATGGAACTTACATAGGAAAGACAGCTTAATGCGCATCCATTAAGCTGTCTTCCTGGTAAAACGATTATGGAAAACGCGGGAATTGACTGAAATCAGGTTTTCTCTTTTCTTTAAAGGCATCCCGGCCTTCCTTAGCTTCATCCGTTGTGTAATAGAGCAGTGTGGCATCGCCAGCGAATTGTTGTAATCCGGCCAACCCATCGGTTGCAGCGTTGAATGCTGCCTTTAAGAAGCGAATGGCTGTAGGGCTTTTCTCAAGGATTTCCTCACACCATTTCACCGTTTCATCTTCCAATTGTTCCAGCGGGACAACTTTATTCACCATTCCCATTTCCAGGGCTTCTTGAGCCGTGTACTGACGGCATAAGTACCAGATTTCCCGCGCTTTTTTCTGACCGACGATATTGGCGAGTAATCCGGCACCATACCCACCATCAAAGCTACCGACTTTCGGACCGGTTTGACCGAAAATCGCATTGTCAGCGGCAATCGTTAAATCACAGACCACTTGCAAGACATTGCCGCCCCCGATTGCGTAACCCGCTACCATCGCGATAACAGGCTTCGGAATAATGCGAATTAATCGTTGTAAGTCCAGTACATTTAAACGCGGGATATTGTCATCGGCACCAACATACCCGCCGTCACCGCGGACCTTCTGGTCACCACCGGAACAAAAAGCTTTTGTTCCCGCACCGGTTAAAATAATAACACCAATTTTCGCATCATCGCGGGCATAAGTAAATGCATCTATTAATTCTTTTATCGTTTCGGGACGGAATGCATTATGAACCTCTGGACGATTGATCGTAATTTTCGCAATCCCATTATATGTTTCATATATGATATCTTCATATTCCCTTTCTTTCACCCATTCTCTTTTTGCCAAAACAACCCCTCCTTCTTTGTCACATATTACACAATTATTCTATCAAATTTTCATAGGACCTTCACCAGAATTGTCTTATTTGCGCAAAATTTCCACTTAAATCAGTCATATCATATAAACGAAAGCAATATATGTGAATAATTCACAATAAAGTGTCAATTAATTGACACATTTATGATTTTTTCCTACACTTAAGTTATAAAAGTCACATATTGATTAAAGGTGGGTTTGGAAATGTCTCTCGATATTCCAACGAAAAATCCGCAAAGAAATTGGAGAACATGGTATAATTTAACGCGCCCACATACTTTAACAGCTTCTTTTATTCCGGTTACACTAGGAACAATTCTAGCATTTGAGTATGGCAACATTCAATTCGGTTTATTTTTCGCCATGCTTATTGCTAGCATGATCATACAAATCGCAACAAATTTATTTAATGAATACTATGATTATGTACGGGGCTTGGATAATGAAGAATCGGTTGGAATCGGTGGAGGAATTGTCCACGCCGGCATTCCACCAAAGGTCATTCTTCGCCTCGCCTGGACATTAATCGGGATATCTGTTCTACTTGGCGTATATATTTGTATGAACAGTAGCTGGTGGATTGCTCTCATAGGTTCGATTTGTATTCTTGTTGGATACTTATATACCGGTGGCCCGCTACCGATATCTTCCACGCCCTTAGGAGAAGTTATGTCGGGGCTTTTCATGGGGACGATCATTATTCAGATTGCTTTTTACATTCAAACAGGTATGGTGACCAATACAAGCCTTCTTGTTTCAGTTCCCATTGCTGTATTAATTGGAACAATCAATCTAGCAAATAACATTCGCGATATGGATGGCGATAAAGATTTTGGTAGAAAAACGATACCGGTTCTTCTCGGACGTCCGAAAGCGATTCGCATTCTAGCAGCAGCCTTCATCTTCTCTTACGCCTGGATCATTGGTCTTGTAATTTTTTATCATTTAACACCATTTCTATTAATAGTTTTCATCAGCATTCCAAAACCGATTTCTGCGGTTAGACAGTTTATCGGAAAAACAAAAGCGATTCAAATGATGCCGGCTATGAAAGCAACGGCTCAAACAAATACAGTTTTTGGATTTCTCTTATCAGCGGGCTTTCTCATATCGTATTTCTTCTAAAAAACCCGGTCCAATTATCAGGACCGGGTTTTCATATTAGACTAAAAGTAAAGATTAAGGATAAGGAAAATTGACATTAAAAAACACGCATGATTCCATGCGTGTTTTTAAGATGACCCCTACGGGATTCGA
>CALGAD010000155.1 GCA_937951955.1 uncultured Bacillaceae bacterium | reverse complement strand
TAAATCTTTTAATGTCAATATATTTATTTTTCTTCTCAGGTTTATAGGAAGCTAAAATTGAGGTGCAAATGGCAAAAATCAGGTAACTACCTGAAAAGATAACAATTCCAACTATACTCCCACCACTGACAATAAATAGGGTAATCATACCGATGAGAATTGCTAGATTCTTAGATAAGAAACTCAGGCTATTTTTAAAAGAAAAATGTTTTTGTGCCACTTTATCCTTTTTATTTGATATTCTTTTACTCAAAAAAGTCACCCTCTCCATCAAAAACTACAACGCTGCTTTCAATAACCCATCATAGGCGGATTCATTAAATTTTTGTCTCCTTTACTAATGCTAATGAATGAATTTCTAACAAGTCTATTTATAATTTCCAATTTTTTATTAAAGCATCTATTTCTTAAAATAGTTTAATTCCAAATTTTCACCTGTAAAAAATCGAAATTGTTCTCTTTTAGTCCTTCGATTATTATTGGTTCGTTTGACAAAGGAAATAGATAAATAAAAATTTCTTTCACAACTGTAACTAATGTAACCAAATATTCTTACACAACCTATAACTTCTACAATATTAAAAAACCCACTGCAGCAACCTATCGTTGGCCTGAAAACATTAATAACTCCATTTTTATATTTTCTTATCTACGATTTCGACTAAAAACTGAAGAATTAAAAAACATCATCATATTACAGTATTTTACTAACCTTCTTTTAAGTTCTTTTGGCACCATTGGCTCCTAGAGTCGGAACCTTCCCTAGTAATTGGAATGTAGCCTATTTTCTATAAAATTATTAAATCAACTTATTTATTTTCTTCTTAATCTGTTGAATTTCTCCTTCATTCCACAGCCATTTTTTTATTTATACTAAATTAGATACTTGATCATGCTTTCCCCCAAGCCTGCCAAACACCCCATGGCCTAGTTCAGAATTATATCGAGAGCACCTATTCTACAACAACAGGATAACAATTTGATTCCATTATGTTGTTCACAAAACATTTTCATATCATTAATAAAAAAATGGGGCTGTCCAAAAAGTAAAATTATTTCAAGTTGAACTAAACCAGAATGTTGATTTATCAAGGTTCTTGAACAAACAAAAGGGGCATCCAAAAGTCGAAAATACGACTTTTTGGACAGCCCCATCATAATAGAAGTAAAAGATAATAGTATTCTTATTAATTACTACTATACTTATCGTAAATCAAATGGATATATTTCCACCACATAGGGTCTTGCAGGAAGTAGGTTCCCGTCTCGGTCTTGGATTGGTCCGTAAAACACACATTGACCCTTTTGTAAACCTTTCAGGCGACTTTCCCACTCCTTGCGTTCAACGTTATCCTGTGTCAGGTATGTGGCAATGCTGGATACTTCATTTTCCATCGGGGCGAAATAAACTTTCACCGCCGAATTTTGCAGTCGGCTTACTGCATCACCAGCAAATCCTTTGAGGAATTGTGTAGAGAACCAACCGGACCAGCCAAATTTCCTGCCCTCCACCAATATTTTTGAACTAGGTGCGTTAGCATTGAAATCCAATCTCTGTGATTCATCTAAAACCACCGGGAAAGGTAAATCTTTTTTCCCGTGCTGGAGTTTATAATTCCATAAATCCCAGAGAATAAATTCAGTGATCATCTTTTGAACATCAGGCGAGTATCCCGTCAATTGAATAATAAAAACTTTGCCCTTCTCTTTTTCCAAGAAAGACCAATCCATACTATTTTCATAGTCAAACGGGTTTTTATCGATCAACAAGTTCATTTGGGATAATGCGGTTTTCGCAGGACCTGAACCATCTTCTTCAAGCAGTTCCCGCAAGATGCTTAAATTCATTTTTTCATCATAGCGGGCCATCCCTTTCATGACCGCTTGATAAATCGCATTGAGCTGTTGCGGACCTAGAGTCGGGTAAATATAACCGATGACACTCTTGATTCGATCCGCGACATCGGAATCATCCTCAGGGTGTGTAATATCTTCATCGATTATGATTTGGTTCCGTTTAAACGGATTCACCGGGAATTTCTTGGCCAAAACAATAAATTGTTCCAATTTGGAGCCGAGTTTTTCCTTAAACTCATCTTCTAATTGAGATTTTTTATACCCATCTGTGTAATCAATAACAATGCTGGAAATGCCGTTTTTCGATAATTCCCAAAGGAGACACTGAATGAAATAAGTCTTCCCTTGTCCGGAACGGCCAGTTATGAGCAAATGACGGTTTACAAGCTGCGGATGTCCATATTCCCAGTACAATGTTTGGTTTGAACCAGCAATGGATCCAATCGGGATTCGGATCTTTGATAAATCCGGCTTCGTCTCGTCCTCACTTATCTCCTCTTCCTCAAACAAACTTACGGAAGAATCATCACTCATGAGTTCAGTTTCCCCATTATCTGGAACGTTTGCGACCGTTTCCTGGTCTTCGTCTACAACCTCTAGTGAGTCGGATGCCGCTTCATTTTGATTGTCATTACCTGTCTCATCAAAATCATCGCCCGTCAGAACATTAAGTTCAGTATGAATCTCATCCTGTTCCTGATTCATGTCTTCATGAATAGGGATTTCTTTTTCTACGATTATATGCTCTGGCTCATAAGCATGATACAGAAGGTTTTCCTGTCTGAAATCCATAAGCCCCTGAACCATTTCATTAATGATCTGTTCTTTCTCTTTTACTAATCCGGCGAAAATATCTCCTTCAAGAAAGTTTAATTTCAAAATATTATTTTCTACTAATGCTGACCGGAAACTATTATCTTTCTTAAAGGATAAAATTGCACCCTGACCAATGTATGCTTCCAGATGCTGGCCAATTGTAAAATCATCATTCATCAAACGAACCTTCAGTTGGTGGACCTTCTCGTATTGCTCATCGGACCAAATTTGGTTCGAATGCAGTTTTTTCGCATTAGAAAGTAAGATTTGTGCAAAGAAATTGCGGAAAAATTTCTTTTTAAAACTAAGTTCCCCGGGTTCATCGATTAACGATTTTCTTAATAAACGGGCTGTTTTTTCAATTTGCGATTTCGCTTTTGCCGATTGCACGTTACCGGTTTTCACCTCAACCGGATAGACGTGTACATATAACATATCTTCAATCTCTTCAACACCCATTAATAAGATATCATCGCTGTGAACACCGGTCGATTTCAGATTTTTGGCAGTAAAGATGCTATTCGTTTGATTTA
The DNA here is from genome assembly GCA_937951955.1 of uncultured Bacillaceae bacterium. Taxonomy (GTDB): domain Bacteria; phylum Bacillota; class Bacilli; order Bacillales; family Caldibacillaceae; genus CALGAD01. The sequence continues at coordinate 6,493 of CALGAD010000155.1, read as the reverse complement.
GTTTCGTCGCTGATGCGACACGTAAAATTTCCTCCAATGAAATCGGGATCCAGGTAATATTCGGATGATAGAAATAGCTTTCCAAAAATTTCATAGCGGAAATTAAACTGATTTTCTCTCTAGCATAGAAACCTTTGCTGCCGATAATCCGTAATAACCACTCCCCATTGATGGAATTAAAGGATCGGATCATCCGCTCGATTTTTTCGTTCGATAGTTGAACTTTTTCGGTTATATAGCCTTTAATCACCTGTTTATACTGATCAGACTTATTGGTAACCGTGATCGCATCATACGAATCGGATGAAGTGTATTGATCGCTATAATGAATGACAAGTACGTCGCTACTCGATTGTAAGAAAAAGTCGAGATCCACCCCAGGATCAATAAATGTCACCCAGTTGGAAGAGTCATATAACTTTTCGAGCAAATGTTTTCCTTCCATAGATGTACTTAATACGATGGATTTTCCTTTACTATACGAGTTGATTCCCTCATTTTTCATATTAAAAGAAAGCTCGTTATAAAGGGCTGCCAGGGAAATTAACGAATTCTTTTCTTCTGGTGCATTCAGTAAGCCAAATCCGGTACGATAATCCGTCTCACTCGCAATAGAGACAACCGATGATAATAATCCATCTAAAAAGACTCCGGTTTCCAATTTATCGACAGGGTGCGACGCATCGATATCTTGTGTTGGTAATTTGTAAAAGGATATATGGGCATAGGAAAACTCAGTTGCCGCATCGAGTTTATTTTTATAGTAATGAATATGTTCTCTAATTAATCGGAGAACATCGACCGAATCAAATTTTTTCGAACTTAAATCGATATTAAACTCAGACTGTACCTCATCCGGTGTCTTGAGTGAAGAAAAAATTTCAAAATAACTTGGTGACTGAATGTCTTTCCGATAAATCCCTACACGAATCGGTATCATCCGCTCGGGACCTTTTGTCTCCAGTTCATTTTTCAAGAAGCTACAAATTCCCCTAACAACTTCTCTATCATTGTTTATTTGGATGACATTCAGTAAGAGTGGTGCCTGGGCATTGTCAAAAAACAGATAATCAAAATGATGAATAAATTGCTTTATTTTCTCTTCAACGACATTTGCCAAAAATTCATTGGCGGAACCTACCGTTACTAATTGGTCCGGTGCATATTCATGCCACTCAGGATAATCGGCACTCATGGTTGGGCGATACAATTTGTCTTTATCACTATAAATAAATGGTAAAAGATTTTTCGGATGGAGACGATTTAAAATACTATAATCGAGTTCTTCATCGCCTACCGTCTTTTCTAGCGCTAACTGATAAGCGACATTTAAAGGATGCAAAGGTGTTAAATAAATCGAACCATTTTTCTTGATCGTTCCTAATTTAAACAGATTCTTTTCTTTCTCAGATAATAATGAATCTTCCTCAATAGCGTGAATGCATTCAATGACAGATGTGATATAGTTTTCTGCCAAGATTTTCAGTTCCTCATCAAAATAGGTCAAGCTCGGAAGACGATCATATTTTTCGAAATAACCCAAATAAGAGAGGTAATGTTCGTATACTTCATCCGGAATCACATTTTCCGTAACGAATTCATCCCCGTTGATAAACAGATATTTATATCGGATCCATTCTTGTTCAAATAACAACAAGTTTTTAAAGTCTTCATGAGGATAATAAGTAGCGGTTCCTTGTTTTAGGCGATCATTTTCCAGATAAAAATGTTCCTGATTTTCTCTTTTGAGTTTCCATACGCGATTGGCGGTGATCGGGTATGTCTTAATATCGGTATCCTTCATGACAAAGCGTAAAAATTGGCCTTCAATTACCATGTTAAATGTGACGAAATCATCATCCCATGCTCCCGGATCGATGGATAAAACAATTTTTTCATCTTTATTTTTTTCGATCGTTTCATATCCATCTTGAATTTCATAACGCTTTTCATATGCTCCTATTCCGATCGTTGTTTCTTCATCTTGATAATCAAGGAGAATATATTGATCAGAATTCGTTATTTTTAATTCATAAAGGGATTCGATACCAGTCAATTGATCCTCAGAAAAAGGGACGATACAAAAGTTAAATTCATAGTTGGATTGATTTTCACCATTATGTTTGTATTTAATTTTAAAGAAGGATATTTCATCCGTACATGGAAGGGTCACCTTTAATTTTTTTCCGCTCGTTGTTGCAAAAGAAGTACTTTTCTTATCAATAAATTGTTTCTTTAAAAAATCGTCAAATTCAAATAACATTTGTACATATGGTGCACGGTCTTCATTAAAAATAATAATATGTCGTTTCCTTCTTCCCGCTTTAGTCTCCGATTGCGGTTTTTCCCAGAAAATGACATCTTTGTTTAGTTTTTTTGTTTCACTATCTAAATATTCCAAATAACGTTTGACATTGTCATGGGCGTTTTTCACCCGACTAAATTCATTTGTAAACCAATCTTCTTGTTTCAGTTTATCGATCATTTTTTCTTCAAAATATTTTTCCAGTTCCGTATCAACGGTTTCATAATCATGAAGTCTTTGAACTAGTTCAAATAAGCGAAAATTCTCCTCAAGACGGGAGGTAATCTCTTTCGGCTTCAGAAAACTATCTTTACCAAGCTCTTTATCCGGAAACAGGTTGAGTGATTGGAAATCTTCCTTTTCAATCTTCCCTTTATTAATTAAGGCGATTATTTCCGCATAATCCCAGATTGTCGTTTGTACAACAATATCTTCTAGTTTTTTCCCTAAATGAAACTTAATAATTTCCTTTTCCGAGGCGGATAACTCGTTATTATGATTGAGCTCTTCCTTGATATATTCTGTTATACTTTCCACATGGAACGGCATGCCGGTTTGCTGTAGATCTTTACTACCGCCTTTTATACTATCGAGGGATAAATGGGAAATACTGATCAAAGCGGTATTTTCCCACTCCCCTTCTTGATCACTGACCAAATTCCGTAAAGTTACTAAAAAATCAGGGGTTACGCCATCGATCGTTGCTGCTACAATGACGCGAACGTTACCGATTTGTAGGGAAAATGTTTTATATGGGCTTCCAAATTCGTGTGCATAAATAAATTCGTTTGCCTCTGGAAGATCCCCTAAAATCATATAAAAATCCTTCACATTTTTTTCTTCGTCAAACTGCAGGAAAAACCGTTCCCCGCCTTTCAGATTTTGTTCTTCCAGGAAGTTAACTAATTTTTTTGCCATAAATTTATAAAATTGGTTTAACATACTGCGCATCACCACTGTCACTTTTTTTCTCAATCAAATTTAATTTGTTTAATAATTCAATGATCTCTTCTTGTGAATACCGATCAAAGAAAACGCCTCGATTTTCCAATTCCTTGAAATATTGGTTTAAGGGAATTTTTGTATCTTTTACAGAAATAGCAGTTAACAGTATTAGAAAATCCTGGGTAACATTCAAGGTATTTCCGAGGGATCCTCTTGTTTTTAAGAAATATGCTTTCCCAATTTCATTGACTGCGAGTGCATACCGGTACAATGTTTCTTGGGATAATCCTTTCGCAATTTGTTGTTGTAATTGTCTCATGGCTTCCTCTAATTGAGGCTTTCTCTCGATTTCATCCATATTGCCGACTTTTATCTCCGTATATTCTTTTGTCCAAGTATAAATCGCATCTAGAATTTTTTGCTGTTCTAATGGGTTGAGACGATTGAATTCTTCCACTAACTCAATATAATGTTTGTTTTCCGTATTAAAAATAAAATTGAGATGTTCCAATGTGTTTACATGGGTCAGCACTTTCCGGGCATTTGTGAAAATATGTTTATATCCATGGGTTACTGCAGGACGATTACGACTCGTTCTTTCCCAATCTAAGTTGTAGTAAATAGGTGTTGGATTGTACGGATCCATTTTTTCAAACTGATTGATTTTGAGTACCATTTGCGTAATCGAGTAAAAATAATAATAGGCAAAGAATAAATTGATATATTGCATAAAAAACTCTCTGTTTGTTAAGAGAAATTGTAAATCTTTCAAAAACAACTTTCTAATAAAAGGAAGGGTCGGAGCATATTTGTTTTCGATCTTTGCATGTTCCAATTTAGGCAAGTTATCGATAATCAGTCGTGACAAAACATGCTCACTTTTTCTCTGCAGCAAAAACTCTTCAAACAGGGTCACTTCCCCGCCTAATAACGCATCATAGATATACTGAGCAATTTCCTTTTCACCCGTTGCTTCCTTAGAACTGGATAGTTCAATATATTTGTAGATACTCGGATGAAATATGCGCAACGTATCCGCTTGAAAAAGATAGGATGTAATGATGCGTACTAAATGCGGTCGATCTTCATCACTACAATTCACTTGATTCGTTAACACTTTAACGAATTCTTCTTTTTCTAAAACGGTTAATTTAACCCCCTCAATGTTGCGGAAAAATTGCCCGATAACGGGAGAAAAGCCGTTTTTGAATTTAGCCCGTTCAGGGTTTCGCGTTTGAAAGGGAAAAATGTTTACTTTTTTATTGATGTTATGTTTTAGGGTCTTTTTCCCATTTTCTACTTTTACGTTGAGTGATTTACGCAAGTTTTCTAGAGTGTTCAACTAAATCACTACTCCCTATAAAATGTATAAGATTCGAATTGATCGTCGTATTGAATATTAAATGTGTAATGATTTTCTAAATCGATAATTAAAATCTCATCGTTTTGTTTGCCATATGGTAGGAGTTTTCCAATAAAATCAATAAACTTAATGGAATCCTCGCGATCCTTTCTATTTAATCGATACCCATTGAGCACTTTCATTATCATTTCATATAATGGTAAATCAATTTCAACTTCATGAATTTCCTTGTACGGTTCACAAGTAAACCCGACGATTAAACTTGTGACAAAGCGATCAATCACTTCTTTTTTATCGTTCGTGACGGTAGTGACCGCTGCTTTTAAACTGATCGGCTCAGCAATGCGAATATGACTGCTATCATCATCAAGAAAGATATAATTGTTCTTCGGGCTTCCTTTCCACAAGAAGATGGCTTGATGAACTTCTTTATATAAAGGTTGCAGAAGTGGCTTTTGCCCTGTGTTATAGGCATATAAATAATTCATATACTTGTTATAAATATCATCCTGGAAATATCCTCTTAAGTTGGAACTAAATAAAAATGATGAGCGAATAAATAGTTCACTCAAGGTTCTCTTCGTATCTTTTGCAAGGATCGTGGTATCGTCGATCGACTCCAACTCATCCATCCAAGTTTGTGCTGTCGGATCCTCAATGGTCTCTTTGAAAAAGGAGCGAGGATCCAAAGTGTTATTGAATTCAATTAACTTTTCATCTACTTCTTGAATGCGGAGATGGATTGGATCATGATTAGCCACCATTTTTAATAAATACGATTTTTCGTGACCGTCAAACAATAAATTCGGTAACAAACTCGGGAGCATATCCGCAAAATCCGTCGTATTTAAATCATCAGCATGATTAGGCACGAGAATATCGTAGATGAAATTAAGGATTGCCCGCGTCGATACGATCACTTTATCTTTGACAATCGTTTTGATGATCAGCTGGATAATTTGTTGTTGTACAGACAATGATGAAAACATTTCATAATTGATAAGTAGTGGTTTGGCAACTTGTTCACGTTTATCCAGTTGATAAGCTTGATAAAACGGGTTATTTTCATCTTTGGCTGTAATTTTTTGAAATAATTCTGCTAAATAAGTTGATTCCGCTCCATTTTTTGTTAGTTCAAATGGTTTATAATCAGCAAAGTTTAAGATTTTAAAATTCGGATGAGCAAGCGTTGTGGTAATCGTGTTGGAATCAAAAACATTGGAATTCAGGATGTATTCCTTCAGTTTTGTATACTGCTCATTTGCATAAGGTGATTCGATAAAATTGTTCAAAACACCAAGATTGATAGCCACGATTAATTTATCTTGACTCGTTGCAATTTTTTCGTCGGAAAATGCTTCCAAAACTTCGGCTAACGTATCGATGGAATTTTTTTGCGGATCAAAACTTTCGGTCGCGTCATTATGGATGCGAAACTGGCTCATTAATTCGGGATATTTTGTAGAAAAGTAACTTAAGAGATGGGATTTTCCGTCACCGACACTCCCGCAAAGTAAAATCAACTGACTTTCATGAGATTCAGCACATTGAATCAAGTATTCTTCAAACCTTTTTTCAATGGGACGCGTCACGTGCAAGTATTGTTTAAAATTGCTTAATCCTTTATAGCCTTCAACGGCATCCTGAGATGATTCTCGTAAACGATTTAACTGGAAGAGTAAGCGGGAACCATGAATTGCTGGTAAATCTTCCAGATCGCTCTCTTGTTCAGGAGTGACTTCTACTATATCTTCTTCATCATCTTCTTGTTCCGTTTGATAGTCTTGTAAATACTTAGGTAAATATTCTTGTAACAGTTGTCTTACTTTATCATCAATCTTCTCATCCACATTTTCCGGTTTCGGATCTTGATATTCAGG
>CALGAD010000154.1 GCA_937951955.1 uncultured Bacillaceae bacterium | reverse complement strand
AAATAATTGACTTACGGTCAGTCAGTGGTAAGATAACAGTATAAAAAAAGAAAAAGGTGACAGTATGAGCTACATCAAATTGGAAAATGTTCATAAACGATATAAAATGGGTGAAGTCATTATCCCTGCGGTTAAAGGGGTTAGTTTTGAAATTGAAAAGGGAGAATTTGCGGTTGTTGTAGGATCTTCAGGAGCCGGAAAAACCACCGTTTTAAATTTAATCGGAGGTATGGATTCTCTCGACGAAGGGCGAATCATTATTGACGGAAAGGACATTAGTCATTATTCGGAAAAGATGCTGACCGAATATCGGCGGTATGATATCGGTTTTGTGTTCCAGTTTTACAATTTAGTTCCCAACTTAACAGCCCGGGAAAATGTTGAACTGGCAACACAAATTTCGAAAGATCCACTCGATGTAGAAGAAGTTTTACACTCTGTCGGTCTCGGTCACCGGATGGATAATTTTCCTTCCCAATTATCTGGTGGGGAACAGCAGCGGGTGGCCATCGCCCGGGCACTTGCGAAGAACCCGAAGCTACTCCTTTGTGATGAACCGACAGGAGCGTTAGATTATGAAACAGGTAAGTCGATCTTGAAACTATTACAAGATACATCCCGCGACACGGGAATGACCGTGATTATGATCACCCACAATTCCGCCCTTACCCAAATGGCCGATCGGGTAATTCGGATGAAAAGTGGAGAAGTGGTTTCTATGGAGAAAAATGCGAACCCGATACCGGTTGAAAGGATTGAGTGGTAATGGGATTGAATAAAGCCTATCTTAAGGAACTCGCACGGTCGATTAAAAATTCGAAAGCCCGGTTTTTATCCATTATGGGAATTATTGCCATCGGTGTCGGTTTTTACGCGGGGATTAATGCCACCGAGCCGGATATGGTGCTTTCTGCGGATCGATATTATAAAGATACGAAGTTATCCGATTTTCGTATTATATCTCCCCTTGGTTTCGAAAAAGAAGATCTTGACGAGCTGGAACAACTTAAATACATTGATGTGATTCAAGAAGGCTATTTCACAGATTTATTTGTTACATTAGGTGACGATTCTCATATCGGGAGGATTTACAGCTATCATCTGGAAAATGGTCACACCAACAATAGCTTAAATCAACTAGAAGTCATTGAAGGGCGATTACCGGAAAAGTCCGGTGAGATGGTTGTCGATGCGGAAGTTAATATTCCAATTGGTAGTGAGGTAACCGTCTCCGCTCCCACAGATAAAGATCTATATGATTACTTACATACCGATACATTCACAATTGTCGGCCGGGTGCAGTCCCCGTTATACATTAATTTCGAGCGGGGACAGACTAACATCGGCGATGGTTCGATTGATTTTTACGCCTATGTATTGCATAAAGATTTTACCATGGAACGGTTTGCTGAGGTATATGTAAAAACCGACCAGTCCGTGAAATATACAGCCTATACGGAAGCTTACCGGGATTATATCGAGCCTATTCAAAGCGATTTAGAGACAATCGGCCAAAAAAAGATGCAAGAAAAAACGGAGGAAATCCGGAACGAAATATTAGAGGGGAAAGAAGAGCTCGAAGAAAATAAAAAGAAGGCGCAAGAAGAACTGGCCAAAGCCAAGCAGGAATTAATTGATGGAGAAGAAGAAATTACCCGGGCCGAAAAAGAACTGGAAGAAAATCGCAAGAAATACCGGGCGGAAATTGCCAGTGCCCGCAATGAGATTGAGGACGGAAAAAGGCAATTACAAAAAGGAAAAGCACTGTATGAAGAAAATTATGCAAAATGGCTTCAGGGGAAAAAAGAATACGAACAAGGCGTCCGGGAACTCCAGCAAGCCAAAGCAAAACTTGATCAGGCAAGAAAACAAATTGATGAAGGCGAGGCACAACTAGCCCGTTTAAAAGATGCTCTGGCCACGGTTCAAGAGATTGAAAGTTTTAAACAGTCCTTTAATATGCTTGATGAAAAAGCAACGAGTGACGATTACCGACAATTAATCGATCGTCATCCATTATTGCCTGAGCCACTTGTCCAGGAACTGGAGAAATTCGCTGAAGGTTTTCAGCAATTTGCTCCAGTGATCAATCAAATTTTAGATGTGACCTTGGCCGAGACATTGCAAACGATTTTTGCAGAACTTCCGATTGAAGGGGAGGATATCGCCACCCTGGAACAGTTCATTGCCAAAACGGAACAGGCATTAAGCAAGGCACGACAAGAATATGAAAAAGGTTATGCTGAATATGAACTGGGAGCAAAAGAATTAGAAAAAGCAAAAGCACAAATTGATAGAGGAGAAAAGGAATTACAGGAAGCCCGTGCTCAGCTAGAAAAAAGTGAACGAGAGCTGGTAGCAGGTGAGAAAAAACTAAATCAAGAAGAACAAAAATTAGAAGCAGCCCTTGAGGAAGGACAAAAACAACTGGTGGAAGCAAGGAAGGAGATTGAGGAAGGGTGGCAGACCTATTCCGAAGAAAAAGAAAAGGCGGAAGAAGAAATTAAGAAAGCAGAAGAAGAAATTCGGGAGGCTGAACGGGACTTATTAGAACTACCTGAGGAATGGATCGTTCAATCACGAGAGGCAAATCCCGGATACTCCGCTTATGGTGATGATGCCGAACGAATCGGGGCAATTGCCAAAGTCTTTCCGTTATTTTTCTTCCTCGTAGCCGCCCTTGTCGCGTTAACGACGATGACCCGTATGGTAGACGAGGAACGGGTACAGATCGGCACATTAAAAGCACTGGGTTACGGAACGATGTCGATCGCTTCAAAATATTTAATCTATGCTTTGATCAGCAGTTTCGTCGGTGCCATTCTCGGCCTTGCTATCGGTTATACCGTCTTTCCTTACGTGATCATGGATGCCTATGGCATGATGTACAACATCCCCGTTAAGCTGACACCGTTTCACTGGGATTACGCGATTATTTCGGTATTGCTTGCTATTGTAACGACAACGAGCGCCACGCTTGTCGCGATTTTACAAGAGTTAAAATCCCAGCCAGCCGTGCTTATGCAGCCGAAAGCACCAAAACCTGGAAAACGAATTTTATTAGAACGGATTAAACCGCTCTGGTCAAGGCTATCGTTTTCTTACAAAGTATCGTTTAGGAATGTATTCCGCTATAAACGGCGCTTTTTCATGACCGTCTTTGGTATCGGTGGCTGTACGGGCTTGCTTGTCACTGGCTTCGGGATTCAGGATTCTGTCAATGATATTGTGGAAAAACAATTTAACGAAATATTCCTTTACGACGGTCAAATTTTTATCGACGATGAAAAACTTTCAGAAGATAAACTACACGAATTATTCAGTGAGAATAAAACAATTACGTCGTATCTACCGATTCAAATGGAGACAATTGAACCATTACAATCCGGTTCGAACCGGACTTACGAGGCAAACTTAATGGTCGTACTCGATACGGAGACTTTTACGGACATGATTGATCTCCATGAACGACAAACGGGAAATCCCGTTCCGTTGCCGGACGATGGTGTCGTCATCACGGAGAAATTAGCGAAGTTACTGAAAGTGGATGTCGGGGATACGTTTGAGTTCCGGGATACGGATAATGTGGCGTATGAAGTCGTTGTTCGGGGAATTGCTGAAAACTATTTAACCCATTATGTGTATTTTACTCCCGAATACTATGAATCGGTCACGAAGTCAAAGCCAACCGTTAATGCAACATTATTTAATGTGAAAGATAGCGAATCAATCAATCAAGAACAGTTTAAAGAGAATTTGATGGAACATGAAGGGATTTTAAATATCGTATTCATGTCCAGAATCCAGGACGAATTCCAGGACACGATGGGTAATTTAGATTTTGTCATCATCGTCATCATCGTATCTGCAGGATCCTTAGCCTTTCTTGTGCTTTTTAATCTGACTAACATCAATATTACCGAGCGCATTCGGGAAATCGCGACCATTAAAGTATTAGGTTTTCGTAATCGGGAAGTGGATGCCTATATTTTTAGAGAAAATATGTTCTTAACGATTATCGGAACTTTCGTTGGTCTGTTTCTCGGTATTCTTTTACACAAATATATCATTGAGACGATGGAAATTGATACGATGATGTTCGGTCAACATGCCCATGTATCGAGTTTTATCTGGGCCGTATTACTCACTCTTTTATTTGCGATTCTTGTCAATCTATTCATGCATAGTAAGCTGAAAAAAGTGAACATGGTTGAATCGTTGAAATCCGTGGAATAGGAGCGATTTCATGCGAATTACGAAAGATCCAGAAGTACGCCGCCAGGAAATTATTGATAGCGCGAAAGCTTTGTTTGAAAAAAAGGGGATCAGGAAAACAAGTATGAGCGAGATTGCTGAAAACATCGGTGTGGCAAAAGGGCTCGTTTATTACTATTTTTCCTCTAAAGAAGAGCTCGTTCGGGAAGTGATTGAGGATATCATTAAGGGCGTCGATAAAAAACTCGCAGCTATGATTCAAGAACCCGGTTCTTTTTATCGTAAGCTCGGGGCGATTCTTGATTTGTATTTTAATTCAATTGCCCAACATCCAACGTTAAGGGAAATGAATCCTGCCCATCCCGATTTATTTCTACTAATAAAAGACCGTTTATCCGAAATGGCAAATGGCCATGCGATAAAGCTCATTCAGGAAGGAATTGATGCGGGAATTCTGAACTTGAAATATCCCGAATATATGGTGAAAATTATTATCCGCGGTCTCGGCGATTTATATATTGAAGGTGTAACCGATCCAGCAATTCATATTGAACTCGTCGAACAATTGTTAGGCCTAAAAGAGGGAGTATTGCTTAAAAACGTTAAATAATTGTAAAGTATTTATAGAGAGTAACGGGACAGATGGAAGATTAGTAAAGAATTAAAGGGGAGATCGGTAGATGAACGTAAAAATCGGTGATAATCAACTGAAGTTGTGGCAGGGAGATATTACAACATTACAAGTCGATGCGATTGTTAATGCAGCAAACGGCTCATTGCTCGGAGGGGGCGGGGTGGATGGAGCCATCCATCGTGCAGCAGGTCCCGCACTTCGTGAAGAATGCCGACGGATTCGTGAAGAGCAACTACAGGGTGAGTATTTACCAACAGGTGATGCGGTGATTACGAAAGGATATAATTTGCCAGCTAAACACGTCATTCACACCGTTGGTCCGATTTGGGATGGGAAGGATCAGGAGATTAAAAAGAACCAGCTGAGTAATTGCTACCGTAACGCATTGAACTTAGCAAAAGAACATAATTTGCAAAGCATCGCATTTCCGTCCATTTCTACCGGTGCCTATCGTTTTCCGATTGATCTTGCCAGTGAAATTGCTTTAGCAACGATTATTGAATTTTTAAAGAAGGAAACGTTCGGTGAAGTAACGATGGCTTTATTTAGTCCAAATGATTTGCAAGTATACGAAAATACGTTAAACAAATTGCTTGAATCAGAAGCTGTTGATCAGTAATATTTTTTAACGATTTGGTTAAAGCAAATAGATTTTCAATAACAGAGAAAAATACCTTACAAATTTGTAAGGTATTTTTCCGTTTTTACCAAAATCTTGGTCTGCCGCAAGGATCAAATACTTCTCTTCTGCGAAAATGTTTTACAATATGGCGCGGTACAGGTACAACATTAATGCGATCAACATGGATAACGGGATGAATCACCGGGATTGGACGTTTCACAAAACGATTGTGAACACAAACGCGAGCGGGGGCAATTTGCGGGCAGCATTTTCCGTGAGACAAAGAATATCACCTCCGATATCTTTCTTGTTTATTGAATGTCAATTTCGGGCAATTTGACACCGACAAATGTCCCGCTTCGGAAAAATTGGACAAATAACTATATTTGGAATGGATGGACTGAAAAGACACAAAAATAACAAGGACGTAAGGGGGCTAAACACTTCTTGCCTGGCAGTTAAAAAAGCGTTAAGATTACATAGGTACTGATCGTGGAGGTTTTGAATATGAATAAACGGATATATTTTTTAGCGATCATTGCGTTTATCTCCGGAATGGTCGAACTCATAATTAGCGGTATTCTCGATTTAATGGCCGCAGATTTGCAAGTTTCCTTAGCCCAGGCAGGGAATTTGATTACTATCTTTTCATTAATTTATGCCATTTTTTCACCGATGCTCCTCGTGTTAACAGCAAAAATGGAGCGGAAAAAATTAATTTTAATCTGTCTATATATTTTCCTTGCGGGCAATATTCTCACAGTTTTCAGCCCGAATTATGCAATTTTATTTATTGCCCGGATTATTCAGGCATTTAGTTCATCATTATTGGTCCTATTATGTATTGTAATTGCCCCGAACATTGTTCAGGAAAAATATAAGGGAAGAGCGATCGGTATTGTATCGATGGGGACGAGTGCATCCCTGGTGTTGGGGGTTCCGATCGGAATTTATCTCGGCTCTTCCTTTAGCTGGCGGGCACCATTTGTGTTAATTACGATTTTAACCGTTCTTTCCATCATTGGTGTCCATTTATTCATGGGAAAAATTGCACCAAGACCGGCGACACCGTTGAAATCTTTATTGGTTGGCTTTAAAAATCACAAATTATTTCTCGCTTTATTTACGACCTTTTTATATATGGGTGGTCACACGGTGCTGTACGCCTATTTTAAACCGTATTTGTCTGAAACAACAAATTTATCAGTAGGCTGGATCGGTATTTTATACTTTATTTACGGTGTGGCGGCAGTTGCCGGTGGTGGTTTTGGCGGATTGATCAGTGATTTGATCGGTTCGAGAAAAACGATTGTTGCCAGTCTCGTTATTTTCAGCATGTTATTTTTCTTCCTGCCCCATGCCAACTTTTCACCATGGGCATACTTACTTTGTATTGTCATTTGGGCCATGTTAAGCTGGGGAATATCGCCGGCTATGCAAAGCTATTTAATTGAAACGATTCCGGAAGCCGGGGATATCATGCAAAGTTTGAACAATTCTGCATTGCATCTCGGCATTGCCTTTGGTTCTCTAATCGGGGGAGTGGTCGTAAGTGAACTCTCTATCAGAGAAAATCCTTATATTGGTGGAATATTAATCATTGTCAGCTTAATTACCGCTGTTTTATCGATTCGCAGTTCTTTAGTATTATCACGTGGTGCGAAAGAAATATAAATGAACAAAAACCGCCATCAACGAAAATGTTGATGGCGGTTTTTCTTACTGAATTTGCAGGGTAAGCTGATGATCTTTCACGGTTACGAGAACATGATCATTTTCGCCGATATTTCCGGCAATGATTTCTTTAGCGAGTTTCGTTTCCAACTCCCGCTGCAAGTACCGTTTTATAGGGCGTGCCCCATATTGGGGTTCGTAGGCGTTCGTTGTGATATATGTTTTTGCCTCATCGGTCAATTGCAAAGTAATGAACCGATCTTTCAAACGGACTTGAATTTCAGCGATCAATTTATCAATGATTTTCGCAATCACGTCTTTTGTTAAAGGTCTGAACAGAATGATTTCGTCGATGCGGTTTAAAAATTCCGGACGGAAGTGTTGATGCAGTTGTGCCATCACCAGTTCTTCCGTTTGTTTGTCAATGATGCCTGTTTCCGCCCGTTCCAAAAGGGTTTGTGAACCGATATTGGACGTCATGATAATGACCGTATTTTTAAAATCTACTTGACGGCCTTGACTGTCGGTAATATGACCATCGTCTAATACTTGCAATAAGATATTGAAAACATCCGGATGAGCTTTTTCGATTTCGTCAAATAAGATAACGGAATAAGGTTGTCGTCTTACCGCTTCCGTCAGCTGTCCGCCTTCCTCATAACCGACATATCCGGGAGGGGCACCGATCAATCGGGAGACGGAAAACTTTTCCATGTATTCGGACATATCGATACGGACGATCTGGTTTTCACTATCGAATAAATTTTGTGCCAGTGCTTTTGCCAGTTCAGTTTTCCCCACCCCTGTCGGTCCAAGGAACAGGAAGGAACCAATCGGACGATTCGGATCTTTAATACCGGCCCTTGCACGTAACACACTGTCAGCAACGAGATTGACGGCTTCATCCTGTCCGATCACCCGTTTCTTGAGGGATTCTTCCAGACGAAGCAACTTTTGCCGCTCTCCTTCGACAAGTCGCGTCACCGGAATACCGGTCCAGCGGGCGACAATTTCGGCAATTTCGTCTTCGGTCACTTCCTCCCTTAATAAAGTATTCTCCTTTTGTTCGCTCATCTGTTTTTCCAGTTCGAATAGCTCTTTTTCTAATGCGGGAATTTTTCCGTGTTTCAATTCCGCCGCTTTATTTAAATCGTATTCGTCTTCGGCTTTTTCCAACTCGCGACGCAATTTTTCCAGCTGTTCGCGTTTTTCTCTTACTTTCGTGATGGCTTCTTTTTCCAGCTGCCATCTTGCCTTCATTTCATTCGCTTTATCGCGCATATCGGCTAATTCTTTTCGCAATGATTCCAGTCGTTCTTTACTGGCGGGATCCTTTTCCTTTTCAAGAGCTGCCTCTTCAATTTCTAATTGCATGACCCGTCTTGTCACTTCATCAAGTTCCGCTGGCATCGAGTCGATTTCGGTCCGGATCGTGGCACAGGCTTCATCGACGAGATCGATCGCCTTATCCGGTAAAAATCGATCGGTAATATAGCGATTGGAAAGGGTTGCGGCGGCAACGAGCGCCCGGTCGTGGATTTTTACCCCATGGAACACTTCGTACCGTTCTTTCAGGCCGCGAAGAATCGATATCGTATCTTCCACATCCGGCTCCTGGACGAGGACTTGCTGGAAGCGGCGTTCTAATGCTTTATCTTTTTCTATATACTGGCGATATTCATCTAAAGTCGTTGCCCCGATGCAGTGGAGTTCCCCACGAGCGAGCATCGGTTTTAACATGTTTCCTGCATCCATAGCGCCTTCCGTTTTCCCGGCACCGACGATCGTGTGGATTTCATCGATAAAGAGAATAATTTGACCATTCGATTTTTTAATTTCATTCAATACCGCTTTTAGGCGCTCTTCAAATTCGCCGCGGAATTTTGCCCCGGCGACCAGAGCACTCATGTCAAGTGCGAAGATTGTTTTCCCGCGCAGGCTTTCCGGTACATCTTTCCGCACGATTCGTTGCGCAAGTCCTTCGACAATGGCCGTTTTACCAACCCCAGGTTCACCAATTAATACCGGGTTATTTTTTGTTTTTCGGGATAAAATGCGGATAACATTGCGAATTTCAGTATCCCGGCCGATTACAGGGTCGAGTTTTCCAGCTTTAGCCTCATCGACAAGATTGCGTCCGTACTTTTGTAGAGCATTATAAGTTCCTTCAGGGTTGGGAGATGTGACCCGTTGATTGCCGCGAATATCCTTAACAACCCGCAGTAGCCGGTCTAAAGTAACTCCTTTCTTTTTCAAAAAAGCACCGATATCGGTATCCAATTTTAACGAGGCAATGAGGATATGCTCAACAGAAATATATTCATCGGTAAACTGTTTACTGATACTTTCTGCCTCGGCAAAAATTCTTTGCAGCTGATTTGTAATATATATTTTTCCCTGTTCCACTCCAGCTCCGGAAACTTGTGGTTTCAACCTTAGCAAGCGTTCGAGTTCGTTCTGCAATTCACTTTTATGGATATGTAACTGCTCCAAAATGGAAAGAACAAGACTGTTATCGTCTTCTATAAAAGCAGAATAAAGATGCACTTCATCGAGTTCTTGATGTCCGTTGCGTATGGCGAGAGACTGGGCATTCATGATTGCTGTTTGCAGTCGTTCCGTCATTCGATTAATATCCATAGGCAAGACTCCTTTGACCTTTTTTGACCTTGGTTTAATTATAATCAATCTAATTTTAACTTGTAAAGGTTATTAGAGAAAATATTCATGGAAAGAAGAAACTTTGTCAGAAAAAATGGGAAGCGAATAAATTTGTCTGTAACGATGTAAATTATGTCCAAATAAAAATAAGGAGTGGGGCAAATGCTGAAAAAAATTGCATCTGATGCTTTGGGGCTTACAGATATTGGTAAAATTATCGCTCCGTAAGATTTTGATAAAACAATTGCCGATGACTATGTTCGGTATGAGGATCATGAAAAAATTTACTTCCTTATAAAAACTAAGGCTGATGAATATTGTTTTACAAATTTTGCACTGATCCATGTAGATGGCGAGTTGGCTACCTCAACGAAACAGAAGGTGAAATGCCTTCCTTATTATAAGTACCCGATAACGAATGTTTCACTTGAAACTGCGGGCAGGATCGATCTGGATATCGAGATTAAATTTAATCTTGGGGATATCCATTTCAGCATTGATGTGCAAAAAAATCAAATCGATCAATTAAAGGATCTTTATAAAGCGTTACTTTATATTGAAGAAAAAATGCAGGAAAACCGGACAAAGCTCGAATTTGCTTATAAAAGCCTGGATCAGGCAACTAATATATTTCAAAATGCCAGGTTGGAAGGAATACGTGTAATAGAAGAATTTCAACAAATAACGAAATTTGGATTCGACTGGTTAGAAAGTAACAGGGAAAAATACGTGGAGAAGGATTTCGGCTACGTATTTGAAAAATACATCAATCATGAGTTCGTAAGAAATAGCGGGATTTTAGCAGTATTTACCATAAAAGTGTAATAACAAACGCAAGTGGAAAAGTGGAAATCTCACTTAGCACTTGCGTTTACTTTTTTGTTATTTAGGATGGATATTCGTTTGTATTTGTTTCATATAAATGAAATTTTAACCATTTGGATCAGCAATAAAAGCTTATTCAAAACAGTTTTGTAGTTGCACAGCCATATTCCAATCAAATTTACTTCTAAATATCTTTAAAAGAATCTCAAAGATAAGATTAGAATCAAATTCAAAAAAAATAAAGTCACCCTGTGACGAACTTTGTTCCATTTCGTAGCTTCGTTCAAGTTTCATACCTGGATCATTTCATAAAAAAGAATAGCCATTTTGTCATCTTTTACCTGGAAGGCTACATTAGTAGTTTATTAAAAACTGGCTGATGAATTGTAGTTTATCTTAGGGATAAAACCATTTGAACCAGATGGTAATAAATCAAATAGATACCAAACAATATTATAATCATCCCAGGACCCAAACCTTGCTTTTGCAATATGATAAATATTTCCTTCCTTGTCTTTTTTGAAGGTGGAAACTCCAGGTATGTAATGCCCGTCCTTTTCAAAACCCAAATCTTGTTTAAATGTCGTTCCTTGAGTGGAAACAATTGGAAATCTCCAACCTCTTGAGGCAGCAAAATCCATTATTACATCAGGAGAATCAGGAGAAGAAAGGACAAAAGCAGCCTTTTGAATTAAATGTTCATATACGCCATTAAAACCATCGGCCCACATCGTGCAGTATGCACAACTTTTTCCCATATTGTGAATAACGATTAGTTCATCCTTGTCTTTAAAAAGATCTAGTAGACTTACATTTTCTTTTTCTAGAGTGATAAATTGATAATTTTTTACTTTTTGCTCAGGAATAGATTTTCTTAATTGGGTAAGCTTTTTCTTTTTCTCGATTATTTCTTCCTCGAGTATTTCAATTTCTTTTAGAATCTCCTCAATAGACATAAAAATCACCTTGAAATGATTGTATTGTACTAGTTATTCTCCAATTGCTATATATTTCCTGCAATTAGAATCGTTTTTTAGCACTACTTCTTTAAAAGAACGTCAATGAACTAAACTAAACATGTCCATAGAACCATACTAACAGCTTAAAGATATATGACTGTTTTTACATACGTTTTCTAAATAAAACATACGAATAGGCTTTTTCTCATAAACATGAAATGATTCTAATTTATGAGAGGAACCTTTTCTATGCTTCCTGATAAAGATAAATGCATTGTTTATCATGGAACGAATTTATTTGCTGCAAATCTGATCCAATATCAGGGTATCAGATTGGAGGTACAAAGGGAGCTTACCGATTTCGGAAGGGGCTTTTACGTTACGTTAAATCTTGCTCAGGCGAAAAAATAGGCGCGAGTAAGAGCCTCGCATCCACAAATATCTCCCCAACTACTAAATCAATTGGGCATTAGTAAAGCCCAATATTTTAATCACCCGGATATAAGAGTTCCAGCATGCATCGTATATGAACTAAATTTAAAGCAGTTACGCCAATTAAAGGGAAAGATATTTCCGTTGCCTCATGAAAGCGATTGGACGGATTATCAACAATCGTGGAAAAACTTTGTTCAAAATTGCCGCAAAGGAAAGCCGCATCATTATGATTATGTGTATGGACCTGT
>CALGAD010000153.1 GCA_937951955.1 uncultured Bacillaceae bacterium | reverse complement strand
GGTATCATGTATCTGTCATCGCACGCAATCCAGAGCGGATGGAGCAACTGATCGAAAAAACGAACTTCAAGAATAATCTCACACCTGTCCTTGTCGATTATAGAAATAGTGAAGAATTGCAAGCGCATGTAAATGCTGCGATAAAGAAAAACGGTCCCATTGATCTTGTCGTCGCCTGGATCCATTCCGATGCACCTGATGCTCTTACCGTGATTATCAATGCGATTAATGCAAATCGTGAACAATGGAAGCTATTCCACATATTAGGTAGCAGCGCTAATATAAAGAAAATTAGAAGGAAGGTCCCGGTTCCTCATGGGTGCACTTATTATCAAGTGCAATTAGGCTTTATCATTGAAAACGGACGCTCCAGATGGTTAACCCATGAGGAAATTGCCGGTGGAGTTATCACCGCTATTCAAAGAAAGAAACCAATCTATACGATCGGTCAGCTTGAACCATGGGAGCAACGTCCCTAGAAAACCTTATACAGTTTTTGTGCTGTCACTATTTTTAGTCGGTAATACGATTTCTGCTTTTACACCTTTTCCTGTATCACTATCTAAAATGAAATGGCCTTGATGGGCTTTTGCAATTCTTGCCACCATCGGAAGCCCCAGACCGTGCCCGCTTCTTTGTGACTGCTTTCTTTTGGAAGAATAAGGTAACTCCAGTAATTCAGGAATTTTATTTTCTGGAATACCTTTTCCATTATCTTCTACAGTTAAGCGACATGTTCCATATTCTTCCTGGACCGATACCTGTAAAGTTATGGTACAACCTTCCGGATTGTGGTTCATGCTATTTTGAATCAAATTCGTGATGGCCCGTTTTAACAGACGTTCATCCCCCTCAACCTGAGCCCTTTCATCCAAAGTGGCAATTTCTAAAGAAAACTGTTCATCCAAGCCATTATTTAGAAATTCCGTGGCCACCTGTCTAACGAGTGCAGCAAGTCTTAATTGTCGCTTTTGCAAAGGCTGCATTTCGTACTCCAGCATGGATACGAGATTTAAATCATTGACAAGACTGCGCAAATTCTCAGCGTGTCTCCGGATAATACCTGCTTCTTTCCGCTGCTCCTCAGGAAGCGTCGGGTTTTCTTCCCAGGCACTGGAATACCCAAGAATCATCGAAAGCGGGGTACGAATATCATGGGAAATCCCGGCAATCCAGTTGGAACGGGCTTCATCCCTTTCCTTTAAACGTAAATTTTTTTGTCGCAATAAACTTGCAACCCGGTTGATGTTTTGCGCCAGGTCTTGTAATATCCCCTTCGGCTCGATAAATACTTCCTGGTCCTCGCCTAATGCCTGAATTCCTTCCGTTAACGGACGGATGGAACGGACGAGTTTATAGCCGATAATTAAGGAAAGAAGCAGTCCCACAACTAGATTGATAATGAGTAATGCAAAAATTTTTAGCGGCAAAGTTCCTACCCATTGAATTGGTAAATGGTATTGATATTTTACGAGACTGTCTTTCGGATACCCAACAACGACCAGGCCATTCTCATGTTCCCATGTAAAAACGGGATAATCTTCTAAATACCATTTCGTAAACTTCGCAACATCGATAACGGAATAAGTATCGGGTAAATTTTCGGGCGCATGATAGTCCCATAAAACCTGGCCCTCATCATCAATCAATAGCGCCCAGGCTTGATTTTGTTCGAGTAACTCGATGGCTACCTCATCTAAAGCGAACTGCTGATTCCCTGCCTGTAGTCCCGCCGCAACTTGCTGTACGACCCTTGTCGGTGATCCGCCTTCATTCATCCCGTTAAACACCCAGACACCGATCAAAACGAAATTAAAAACGAGCAAAAAAGCAGAAATCAACATCGTTGCCCCGATAAATCGTTTTAGAATACGCGCTGTGCTTCGCATCATTCGTCTCCTCTTACCATCAATTTATATCCCAATCCCCGGACCGTCAGCAAAAATTCCGGTTTCGATGGGTTTACTTCAATTTTTTCGCGAATACGCCGGATATGCACCATTAACGTATTTTCATAGCCGAAATAATCATCTCCCCAGGCTGCCTGGCAGAGGGCATCACTCGTGACGATGCGATTCCGATTTTCGTAAAGTTTCAAAAGAAGGGCATGTTCTTTCGCTGTCAAAGGTAATTCATCCCCGTTATTGCTGACAATCCCACTTTCAAGGTCCACCAACCTGCTTCCTAGCTGAAAGACAGGATAGCGCTCTTGTTGCGGTGGGGCATAAACCCTCCTCAATATGGCGGTGATACGAAGTACGAGCTCTCGAGGTAAAAAGGGCTTTACCATATAATCGTCCGCTCCAAGGCCAAGCCCCAATAAACGGTCTTCATCTTCCCCACGAGCTGTTAAAAATAACACGGGAATATTGGACGTTTGCCTTATGGAAGAAAGAAGTGAAAAGCCATCGCCATCAGGAAGCATCACATCTAAAATCGCCAGATCCGGTTTAACAGTATGAAAAACTTCCAGTGCTTCTGCGAAACTTGCTGCATGGAAGATCCGGCTAAATCCTTCATTTCGCAAAAAACGATCGATCATCTGCCTGATTTCCGGTTCATCATCGACAACTAGCAACTTTTTATGTTTTACATTCTCCATCGCCAATCACCCATAAACATAATACAATATTTCTTTTCTCGTTCCTGCCTCATTTCAGGCTTTTTCTCCGATTTAAGGTTCACGTAAGGTTTCCTTCAGGTCATTGAAAGGTTCAGTTTCTATATTTAAGCTGAGCCAAATAATAACGAAAACGGAGGAATCGATGATGATGCCAATCATTTCTACTTATAACCTGTCGAAACGATTCGGGAACACTTACGGGGTAAAAGATGTCAATTTATGTGTGGAGGAAGGAGAGATTTTTGGATTTCTCGGACCAAATGGGGCTGGAAAAACAACGACACTGAAAATGCTTCTGGGACTCACCCGACCATCCCGCGGTCAGGTGAAAATGTTCGGTAAAGACCTTACGACCAATCAGCACTGGATTTTAAGTCAAACAGGGTCTCTCATTGAATCACCCTCTTACTACGAACATTTAACAGGGCTGGAAAATCTCCGGATTATTCAAAAGCTACGGAATGTACCGGATAAAAATATTTCCGAGGTCCTGAAGATCGTTCGACTCGAAAAACAAAAAGATAAAAAGGTGCGCGAATATTCTCTAGGAATGAAACAACGCCTGGGACTCGCCATGGCTTTACTATCTTTTCCAAAATTGTTGATTCTCGATGAACCGACCAATGGTCTCGATCCGGCGGGGATCGGGGAAATAAGAGAGCTAATAAAATCCCTGCCGCGCCGTTTTGGGATGACGGTCCTCATTTCCAGCCACCTGCTTTCCGAAATTGAACAAATTGCTACAGCAGTCGGGATTATTCATCATGGTGAGTTGTTGTATCAGGGAAGCATGGCTTCGCTAAAAAGTAAAAGCGAGCCTGCGATTATCTTGAAAACTCGCAATAATCTCCTGGCAAAAGAAATCCTCACAGCATATGGGTTGACTCCCCTATTAAAGGAGAATTCTCTCGCATTGGAAAACGTCTCCGATGATGAAGTCGCGGCTGCCAATAAATTATTAATTTCCAGGGATATTGATGTGCTCCGGATCGAAGAACATAAGAAAACTTTAGAAAATATTTTCCTGGAGCTTACCGGAAAGGAGAAGTGTTTATAATGTCCGTCATCCAGCTTGAGTTTTATAAATTGCGTCGTAAACAATTATTGCTTTTCGTCACCTTATTTTTGTTGATCGAAATCTCCTGGGCATTCATGGTGATGAATCATTCCATTGCCAGAAACCCTGATCAAGCGAGCTGGGAACCCTTAATTATGACGATTTCTACAATGAATGGACTATTTCTGCCCATTCTTTCGGCCATTTGTGTATCCCGCATTTGTGATATGGAACATAAAGGGAGTACATGGAAATTATTGCTTGCGCTATCGGTACAAAGAAGACAGCTCTATTTTGCGAAATATTTTTGTGCCAACAGTATCATGCTTGCAATCAGCCTCTTCCAAATCAGTTCCATCGCTATCTATGGTTTACTAAAAGATTTTACACAACCTATTCCCTTATCGATACTCGGGCGGTTCTTTATCGGAGTATTACTCACAAATGCTGCCATTATCGCCTTACAACAATGGGCATCACTTGCCATCAAAAATCAAGCCTTTGCGCTAGCTCTCGGAATGATCGGCAGCTTTTTCGGTATGACAGCCGGATTATTTCCGTTTTCGATTCGTAAATTCTTTATCTGGGCATATTTCATCGATTTAAGTCCAATTCAACAGCATTTTACTAATGAGCAAATCACTTATTCCGTAAAAGATTTCAATGATTTACTTCCCTTAATGGTCACTGTTTTCATGGTCGCGGTTTTCTTATATTTAGCAGGGAGCTTTCATATCGCAAAAAAAGAAGTGTAATCAAGGAGGACAAAAATCATGATACGTTGTATTGCTGCGGAGTGGATGAAATTAAAGCACTCACGAATCTGGCTCATACTCATTATTTTACCAATCATCAGCGTTTTGATTGGCAGTGCCAACTTTTTCATGAACCAGGGCGTATTGCAAAATGAATGGTATAGTCTCTGGTCACAAGTCAGTTTGTTTTATGGAGAATTTTTCTTTCCGCTTCTTATTGCCATTTGCTGTGCCTATGTTTGGCGCTTAGAACATTTTAATCATAACTGGTATATGATCATGACCGCTCCCGTAAAGCGAACCAGTATTTTTATTGCGAAAATTGCGGTTGTTAGTCTATTGCTCTTTTTCGTCCAAGGATTCTTTTTCATTTTATACATCATAGCGGGAAACATCATTGGTTTAAGTACGGAGATACCAGGAGAATTAGTCGGCTGGTTTTTACGAGGCTGGATGGCCAGTATTACGATTGGTACTTTACAATTAGCCCTCTCCATGCGTTTTCGTAGCTTTGCTCTTCCAATTGGCATCGGTCTTTGTGCCACAATTTTCGGATTGGCCATGTATATCGCAGAACTGGGAATGTTTTTCCCCCATTCGCTCCTTACGATCGGTATGGGGGTTCTGAGCCAGTCCGGCCTATCGTCTTTTAGTGAACATCTGCAATTTTTAATAACAAATATTTTATACATCCTGGTGATTGGTTTACTGGCTACAAACTGGTTACGCCGAACGGATATCGTTGCCTAAAAAACATGTTCAATTTATTTTTTCACCGGTAAGAGCTAAAAATTCTATAAATAGAAAATAGGCATGACTCCGGTTCAGCTGAAGTCATGCCTGTTTTTTTGTAAACATTACGATTCTGTATTGCTTTTTTCTAAATCGTCAGGATAGATGACCGTATCGATTAACTCTCCTGTATCGGCATCTGTAATATCGATGGTCACCTGGATGTCGTCTTTATCTACCCCGTCAAATACTTGATACAGCATTCCCTGTAATGCAAGCCCCAATGCGGCAAATCCATCCAGACTATTTTCAAACTTCTCCCGGTTCACTTTCATCGTGAATTTTGAAAAGGAATCGTTGGCCTCAATATCCTGAATGGAAACAAAATCATCATCGGTTTTGATTTCTTTAATTTCTTCATTGATATCTCGAGCAAGATCTTTCATCAATTCTTTATGTTTTGCTTTAGAAATGGTATACGTGATCGAACCGTCTTCATTCTGGACAACCTCTTTAATTCCTTCTTCTTTTTCAGCTTTCTCGATTACATCATCAACATCCATCTCTTCCAGTTCTAAAAACGACGCCGGAAGGGTAATGTCAACACTGAGGAGATTTTCATCTACCCCAATCCCACCATTCTCTTCTTGTTTTGCTGCGTTATTTTCTTCTGTCTTTACATTATTATCCTGTTGGGCATTGTCTTCGTTCTTGCCACAAGCATTAAGACCAATTATGAAAACAATACTTGCCAAAACTAATATGATTCGTTTCATGATGAAATCACTCCAGATTTGTTAGTGAACTGCCTTTATGGATGATTATGTACAATCTTCTAGTTTCTACAACCGTAAAGATATACCAAAAAAACGAGGGAAATTCTCATAACGCAAAATTCACAAAAAATCTGTTTATTATCGCTGGAACACTTATTCCATTGCATTTGATTGAAACAGTATTTTCAGCCAAAAATTACAAACTAGGGCTTCTTTCTACGAGGGGGAGCGAATTTTAGTTTGAATTATTTATTTCATTTTTGATCAATTCCGATAATCGTTTTAATCCTTTTTCCATTTGTAATCGGGTGGCATACGAGTAGGATAAGCGCAGAAATTCTTGATGATTTTCGTCATAAACATTGCCCGGATTGAGTAAAATCCCCTCCCGGAGGGCTACATCAAACAATTTTCTCGTAGAAATTCCCGTTTGAAATTGAAGCCATATGTAAAATCCCCCCTTAGGGACATTCCATGTAGCAATATCAGAAAAATATTTATATAACATTTCTATCATATCGTCTCTGCGCCGTTTTAGTTCCGTTCTTACTTCAGCTACGTATTCTGCATACAGAGCGCTTTTCAACCATTGATTCACGATAAATTGGGAGAGCGAACTTGACCCATAGTCCGTTTGCATTTTAATATCGGCAAGACGGTCAACCACCGGTTCAGGACCGACCACCCAGCCAATTCGCAGTCCCGGACTTAATGTTTTCGACACACTGCCAATGTATAATACATTCCCCTGTTTATCATCTGCCTTTAACGGCTTGGGGGGTGGCTTCTCCAGCCATAATTCACCGTACACATCATCTTCAATAATCGGAAGCGCCTCTTTTCTGCAAATCGATAAAAGTTCTTTTCTTCTTAGTTCAGACATTAACGTACCCGTTGGATTATGAAAGGACGGAATTGTATAAAGTAAGGCGGCATGATGCTGTCTCTTTAAGCGACCAAGGGTACGGCACTGGATTCCTTCATGATCAAGGGGAATGCCAAATAATCGCATTCCAGCAGATTGAAACACTTTAACTGAATTCAAATATGAGGGGGTTTCGTGAAAAATGACCGAACCCCTTTTTAATAAGCCGATAGAAATTAATTGGAGCGCCTGTAATGCTCCGGAGACGATTAAAATCGATGTAGGCGACGTTTCAATCCCTTTCCCTTTTAAATATTCACTCAATGTTTCACGTAATTCGATATTCCCCTTCGGTTCTTCATATCCTAGCGACAATTTTTCATCGACATACCTTTGTAAAATCTTCTTCATTTGCTTACCCGGTAGTAAATCAGGGGAAAGTTCCCCGGTTCCAAGGCGAATAATATGGGGATTGAATTCCGCCTCGTTAATTTTTTGGATGATGCTTTTGTTTGGCTCGTGGATACCAGAGCGAACATAATCATGCCAATCTGGCGGTGGCGCTGCCGCAAGCAAACTCCATGTATTATTGACCACCCGGGTACCACTTCCCACTTTCGATTCGATCAGGCCGTCGGCAGCCAGTTCATCCAATGCGGTAACGATTGTACTTCGGTTTACATTAAATTCTCTGGCTAAAGTTCGCTGTGACGGTAATTTAGTACCGACTGGCCATTCGCCGTTCAAAATTTTCCGCTTCAAATAATTAGCTATTTGTAAATATATGGGTACCGGTGAATTTTTTTGTGGTTTCCATTCAATCTTTTTCATTTCCTACCCCTGCTTATTTATAAATTTTAGAAATGGTCGGTTCAAAATCCATCCAATTGGTTGGAGACAAATGGGAAATCTCCCGTTATTCTATAAACATACGGGAGGGAATGATCATGGAAGCATTTTTACACGGTATAATTCTTGCTTTCGGATTAATTCTACCTTTGGGAGTACAAAATGTGTTTGTGTTCAATCAAGGAGCCACCCATAAAGCATTTCGCAACGCACTACCGGCTGTAATTACGGCCAGTATTTGCGATACTATACTGATTTTACTGGCTGTTGCTGGTGTGTCGCTAATCATTTTAAATTTTGCGTGGTTGAAAATCGTTTTATTTTTTATTGGCTTCCTTTTCTTAACATACATGGGCTGGCTGATGTGGAGAGAAGCTGCTAAAGTTCAGAAGCAAGGGGAATCGAATCCATTTTCGGCAAAACGGCAGATCGTCTTTACCTTGTCTGTTTCCCTGCTCAATCCTCATGCCATATTGGATACGATCGGTGTGATCGGAACGAGCTCTTTAATCTATTCTGGTTATGAAAAATGGTACTTTACATTCGCCTGTATTCTCGTATCCTGGCTCTGGTTTTTTGGATTATCATATTCAGGAAAAAAACTCGGTCAAATCGATTCTAATGGCAATCTAATCAAACGGATGAACCAGATTTCGGCGATCATTATTTGGTTCATGGCCTTGTATATGGGAGTACAATTGATTTAATTAGATATCATTGTGAGAAGTCCTTCTTTTACTATCATGAAGATAGTGGAAAATTCCTGTAAAAAATCCCATCTTATAATTTCTACGACATAAAAGGCTAATGTCTGATCCATTTAACGGATTGACATTAGCCTTTTTTACCACTCCCCTTACTTTACAATTCCAAATTCACATTCATCCATATCAGTCATTGTAAATAACAACTGGATAAATCGTATTAAATCTAAAAAATTCTCAACCGAATTTCAAAGGGACAATTTCAATCACCCGGACTGACAGGTTTCATTTCCAATATAATCGATGCAAGTCAAGTAATTTTGTAGACATAGGGAAAAGCAGGTTCGGATACGATTCATTGAAGAAAATTATACTTTTCGAGAATGGATAGTGTAAAAATCATACCTGATCAAGTTAAAAAAGAATCGTTGAACATATCAAAATGATCGAATCAAATTTACCTGATTTCCTTACTGGATGCTACATTAATGGTGCTATTTCCCTTCGCGCTATTAATTATCGAATGGAAAGTTTTAGGTGTTTCCCGTCTATATT
>CALGAD010000152.1 GCA_937951955.1 uncultured Bacillaceae bacterium | reverse complement strand
GATGTACGAGGAAAAATGGGGAGAGATTGTTTCTGATTGGCTTACTGAGGATTACAAATTAAAGAAAAAAGAGAGAAGAACAAACAAAAAAATATTTGAAGATTTAAAGGAAATGGGGTTTCAGGGGTCCTATCGGACCGTTTGTTACTTCATCGCTGAATGGAAAAAAGGCAAAGATAACCCAGAAGAAGAAAGAGATCAAAATTATGAACGGTTGATTCACCCGCCTGCAGAAGCACAAGTAGATTTCGGCTTAACTAGTGCTGTAAAAGATGGAAAGTATATCGATGTCCATTGTTTAGTCATGACTTTGCCGTATAGTAATGCCGCATTTTGTGTTGCCTTACCAGGAGAGAACCAGGAATGTTTTCTGCATGGTTTAAAAATGATTTTCAACCAGTTAGGCGGTGTACCTAGAAAAATTCGAATCGATAATTTGAAAGCGGCAGTCGTTAAACCAAGGGGCCGAAATGAAGAAGCCGTGTTCACCGATGAATTCTGGCGATTCGCTAATTACTATGGTTTTGTACCACAAGCATGCAATCCTCGAAGAGGAAATGAAAAAGGAAATGTAGAGAATAAAGTGGGCTATATTCGATATAATTTTGTCACACCAGCTCCGGTAATCAATAGTCTTGAACACCTCAACAGGATATTAGAAGAAAAACTAATAAAAGACAGGAATCGAATTCATTATCAAAAGAAGAAAACAATAAAAGAGCTATTAGAAGAAGAGTATGATCACCTTTTAGCTTTACCTGAAAACGACTACCCGGTATTCAAGGAGGAGTCTGCTAAGGCGAACAAATATGGTGAAATCATCATCGATCAGACGAAAGTCCATGTACCGAGGGGATACAATTATGGACAGCTGACAGTGATTAAATATTGGGATCGATTTAAAGTTATTTCTCCTTACGGAGAAATCTTATACTCGGATTATCGACCTTACATGAATAAAAAACGGGATATCCCCTGGTCCTCAATCCTAAAAGCCTGGTTACATAAACCAAGGGTTGTCAATTACTCTCGTTATTCTCCGTATTTGCCCAAAAGGATTTTTGAATACCTGAAAATCGATGATTTATCAATTCGTAAAGAACGGATAAAATGGTTAATCGGATTATTAGCCAATCATGACATGAACGAAATCAATGAGAGGTTTTACGATTTTGTTGAACAACAGTCTGATCAATTAAAGGAACCAAAATACCATCCTTTTGATGTCGATTGGGCAAAGTATGATCAGCTTCAATCGCTACCGAAAGAAGTGAACAGAAATGAACTCTGAACTGAAACAACTCTGTAAAACCTTACGCCTTGCCTATGTCGCAGACATTTATGAATCGATTCCATTTGAAGATGAAACTCAATACTTAATGGATTTATTAAAGAAAGAAATTCAGTTGCGAGACGAAGCTAAGGGAAAAAGATTGATCAAAAAAGCCAAGTTTATCAGTGTGAAAACTTTGGATACATTTCAATGGACAGAACAAATTCATTTTCCACCGCATTTAAATATCTCATCATTATGCAGTTTAGATTTTATTAGAAACCGAGAAAATGTTGTTTTAGTTGGTGCACCAGGTACAGGAAAAACCCATTTAGCCACTGGACTGGGCCACAAGGCCTGTCTAGAGGGTTTTGAAGTCAGGTTTTATCGAGTATCAGATTTAGTAGAAACGTTAGAAAGAGCGTGGAAGGAAGGAAAGATTCAACAGTTTAGAAAGAAGTTTAAAAAAGTAGACCTAGTAATTTTAGATGAAATGGGCTATATTCCTTTTACTAAAGAAGGTTCAGAACTGTTATTTCAATTAATCTCTGATTGGTATGAACAGAAAAGTATTATAATCACTTCCAATTTGGAGTTTAGCCAATGGAATCGTGTATTTATGGATTCAAGATTAACAGCTGCATTAGTTGATCGAGTCATTCATCACGCCCATATTCTAAGTTTTACTGGAGATAGTTATAGAGTTACCCATGCACTTTCAAGATGAAATAAAGCTGGCAAGGTTCTGCACTTTTGATTGCAATATTGTGTATTTTTTACTTGCAAAATACAATTTCATCCCCGGTAATTAAAAGATGATGTTCCACTTCCGGAAACAAAAAGCGATTTGCGACCGGGTTGTCATCAAAATATTGGATAAATGGAGAGTTTTTCATTTTGAAAAAATAAAGCGCATCGGAATCCTTCCGTCCGGAAAAATCCTACTCCAGGTTCATGTAATCTAACGCCCCCAGTTCGATGGAAAAACGAAATGACCATACAAAGGAAGGACTCCAGTGAACATACATCATGCGGGTCGTCATAGATAATTTCGACGAAATTTCCGTGACGGTCTTCCATAGTTAATTGTAGATTTTCCGGATGTTTCGTTATCTTGGAAAAATGCAAGTCATCCGTATATTTCCCTTTAAATGAAGTGATCGGTTACCAGATTGTAGTACCGGTTTCGGTCGTAAAAAGCCCCCACATTCCAACCATCCTTCTTCACACTTCATCTACATACCGAATTTTCTCCCACATGGCATCCTCGCTTCCATTAAAAGCGAGCGTCCGTAACCCGGTGGGCGGTGATCTTTCTAATAAGATGACCAACCCGACATCTGTCTCTTTAGTTAAAATCCTGTATGGACCATTTTTTATCCGGTCCTTTTTCCTGCATTCGCTTCTCCCTCCGGGTTCCACAAGAAAAATATTTCCTATATTTTGTAAAGTAGATAGCAAAATATCAAACGTATTTACTACTAATTTTAATAGTCACATATTTAATGCACAAAAAAACCGATCCGGAGTTTAACCGGATCGGTTCATGATTTTTTTATGAACGAATTAGATGTCTATTTCGATAGTAATAAAAGGCAACCGTGCCGGTCATGGAAAGGACCACTCCGATCATGAACAAGTTGAACCAATGGGTTGCTGTTTCGGGGAGGGATTGTTTCTTTCTTTCCGTCCCTTTACCATCACCTGTCGGATCTTGCTTGCGATCAGGTCTGTCCGCAACGTTTTGCTTGTCATCACCTTTTTGTTCATGGTCTGCACTGCCGTTATCTTCACTTGAATCACCAGATTCGTCTCCCGGTCCTGACTGATCATCTTGTTTATCTGGTGCATCCGGATCATCCGGTTCACCGGGTTCCTCCGGATCACCTGGATCAAAAGGATCATCGGGATCGTCTGGATCACCAGGTTCTGGCATCAATTCTGTAGTAAAGCTCCAGATTGGTGAGCGTGTCTTACCGCCAAATTCATCCGTCACGACGACGTACCAGAAATATTTCTGTTCCGGTTCAAGTCCTTCCCAGATGACCGAAGCCACTTCACCACTCGGTACCCCTTGATCAACCCCGATGAGTTGTTCTGTATATACATTCACTTCCACATAATCTGTTGCCACCATTTTTCGCTTGGGGGTTAAATCGAGACTGAGTGTAAACTCATCTTTACCAGGAAATTCAATCGGATCGTAGTAATTATATTGATCTAAATAAGGCGAGTATGTTTGTACGTGTACTTGATTGGCAGCAATACTGAAATTCAGAATTCGCATAAAACCCTGACCGCCTTCCGGTCCTCCCTGATAGTCGGCCAGCATTTGGTATACGGTCCGATCCGGTATACCGTCGCCGTCGTCATCGATTTCATCGATCAAAGTCTCGGCATTATGGTAATGACCGGATAACACCATGAGCACATTTTCATTTGGAATAACGACTTCCTCGAACAGTTTATCGCCAACTGGACTTCGATTGCCGCTAGCCAATAAGTACTCGTGGAAACAGAGGATCGCAATCCGATTTGAATGAGCTTTCAGGACTTCATTCATCCACTGAATGCCTTCCTCATCCTCTTCGACTCCCCAACCAAGATAGACGATGATGAAATCGACACCATCTACGGAAATTAAATCGTAATGGCCGCGATTGTTTTTATAACTACCACCGTAATATGGACGATCGTGAAAACGATGCTTTCCAAAATAATGATAGTAATTTTCATAGTTCAAACTCTTATGGTTCACATCATGGTTTCCGGCAAGAACTCCGTAAGGAATGTTCGCCTCATCAAGTTTACGCATTTGTGTATCGGCAACAGCCCACTGAGCAAAATCATCCCAATCATCGACAAGATCACCGGTATGAATCACATATTCAATCCGCAATTCATCCTCACTGGCGATAATCCAGTCGACCATGCTTTCATAAATATACGGGTAGCTTTCCGAATAGTATTGGGTATCAGACATCCATATGAAGGTGAAATCCGATTCCACAGAAGCAACCTGATCCTGAACGATGACACTCACCTTATGATCCTGTACATAATCTATACCGGTTACCGTCCCTTTTAAATGAAGCTGTTTTTCACCAGCAATCGTTGAAATAAGCGGATCCCACTCTTCCGTTGTAAAATTCCAGGCATACATCGTGATCTTTCGTCCCGGTAAGGAAGAACCGTGCCATACGATTTCAATTTCATCCGTCGGCTTTACCTCTTCATCAACAGTTATATCGAACCGCTGGTACGGAAAGGCAGACACCGACTCATTGATAAAGCTTTCACCGTCTATTGCGATCAATTTTTGCAGCTCTTCTTCATCAAGAACTGCTTCGCCCTCAGGACGGAATTCCAGTGGTGGCTCCGTACTAACTGCGTTATAAGAAACTGAAAGGTGATCTTGATTGGCAACTGTATACTGATATCCTTT
Organism: uncultured Bacillaceae bacterium; assembly: GCA_937951955.1. Lineage (GTDB taxonomy): Bacteria > Bacillota > Bacilli > Bacillales > Caldibacillaceae > CALGAD01. The sequence goes on along the minus strand of CALGAD010000152.1, from coordinate 3,272 downwards.
ATAAAAGGCTACATCGAGCACATCTCCGGTCGGATCCTGTACCCGAACGGACAGTTTGGCATCCGTTGCGCCGGCTACTACTTCCTCTTCATCCGGTAAATCTGGATGTTCATGAACGACGGAGAATGTTACCGTCTCCTTCGCCACATTCCCCGCCGCATCAATCGCGGTAAAGACGATGACATGTTCGCCGGCATCGAGTGCGGCAGATGATGTTTCGTAAGGAAGTTCAATGTCTTTTCCGTCTAATGTAGCGCTCACTTCTGTTACGGAACTTGTCCGTTCTGTGACCTTTGCATCAATGACGAAAGAACCGTTATATTCTTTACCTTCTGCCACAGTCGGAACGATTTCCGGCGGTGTATTATCGGTGATGATTGTTACCTGCACCCGTTCATTATGAAACACTGCGCTGATTTCATGTTCGCCATCAGCTAACTGCTTCGTATCGAGCTTGATAGCAGTAGACATGAATGTTTCGGCGGGAATAGTAAAAGTAAAATCATACACGCTCTTCATACCCGCACTATCGCCAATTGAATATTCCACAGCAGGATCGGCATACTCTGGATCATAAATTGTTGTCCCGTCTCCCAGGATAAGTCGAATATTCTTGATGTAAAAATCGTCACGGTTTTCCGGCGAGTCTTCATCAAAGGGACTGGCTTTCGTCCCGGAACGAATTGTGATCGTATTATCACCAATTTTTAATTTTTCCGGTGGAATCGGAACCGTCAATGTCGTATACGTATCAATTTGATCATCAAAAATCATCAAAATCTCATCGCCCATCGTCACGCCATTTTTGAAATATAGATTCACCTTGCGGACATCAAAGGCGAAATAGGCTTCTGTTTCCAGAGCTTTAAAAGTTTCCGTAACTTCTTCACCATCTACAAAGAGACGGATCTCATCTGTATACTCATCTGCGGTCGCTTTGATGATGGCATCTCCAGAGAATAGATCGCCATCCTCAATATTTAGACGGAATCCTTCCCGTTTATAAGGATGTTCAATTTGCAGTGTTTTCACGGCTGTTCGGGTTTCATTGGTGCCATCAGATGCGACAAAGTAATACTCCAATGTCTCTTTACCAATTAATTCCGGACGATAAATCGTATGGTTATAAATTGTGTCATCTGTCCAATCATGAACAAGATCGACTTTCGCGAAAGCTCCACCATAGATGGTGTAAAAGAGAGTGACCCGTTTTACCTGAATATTGTCGGTAATTTTTGCCGTTAAAGTAATATCTTCTGTTGAGGTGACCACATCTAAATCGGTCAAATCTTCAATAACAGGTTTTTCATGATCATCAGCTAGTTGTACAGGATGTTGAGGCACCTGCTCTGGCAGAACAGATCCCGGTGTGGCATCGACGTCACCAGCGGAAATTTTTTTCATCTCGATCGAGCCGTCGACAGGATATTTATACAGAATCCCTTTATCCGGAATCGTATCGTCACGACCTACCTCATCAAAATATGTGGCCCGGGCGATTTCGAAGCCGGTTTTCGTGGCGATGACGATGGTGCGCATGGCGGTATTAGCAATTCCGTTATTTTAAATCTTGATTAAATTGTTCCCTTCAACAAGATCCGTTCCGTAATGACGATTGAAATCATCAGCGGTTAAATCCTGATTCCCCGCATTGATAATCCAAAAGACAACTGCTTCCCTGGCAGGAATGATGACTTTTTCACCTTCTGGAGGTCCCCAAAATAAATCACCGGCCGGACCTTCAGCGGGATAGCGGTAACGAATCGTATAATCGGAAAAATCGATATCCTGATCCGTATTGTTGTATACCTCAATAAACTCGTAAGCATCGAGTCCGTTTCGGTTCGTGCTATCCGGTACGAGTTCGGTGATTAAGAGTGGTGGCAATGTTTGAAAATCAATATCTTCTTTTATTAACCGATATTCTTTCGGTTCGGTCTCTACTGAACCCGCCTGGTTGCGAGCAACCACATAATAGGTGATCGAATCTGCCCAAAGCTCTGTAAGTGGTATCGTTACGGAAAAAATTCCGGGCTCATCAGGATTCTCTTCTAAAGGATATGATTGATAACCAAGCACATCGCTTTGTTGAATATAGAGATATCCCCCTATCAATTCGACATTCGATGTGATTGATACCGTAAAAATGAATCCTTCATCTTTTTCCTCAATATGAATATCACCGATTTCCGGCAGTTCCGCATCCGGATCAATTTTCACCAATTCGGGCGGCACCTGTTCCGGAAATACAGTAAGTGGTGTTACTGTTTCACCGATACCGACCTTTTTCATCACCGTACCTTCAACCGGATATTTATAGACGATACCGCGATCCGGATAGACATCTCTCCCTCCATCGTTATAAGTGCCGCGAACAATTTCATTGCCGAAATCATCTTGTAAAATTATCGTCCGCTCGCTCCCGTTCGCCATTCCTCCACTCTCGATGATCGTGACATGGCTTTCCGGCATATTGAGTCCATAATGATTATTGAAATCTTCCACCGTCAAATCTTTATTGCCATCATTATGAATCCAGACGATGAAACTTTCTCCCGGTCCGATTTTCTTATCTTCGTTAAGATCCCAAATTTGATCCGGGGTATTCGTCGGATAACGATAGATGATGCGGTAATCCTTTATATTGATCGGTTCCGTTGTATTGTTATACACTTCGATAAATTCAAACGCATCCGCACCGTTCCGGTTTACCGTATCCGGTGTAATTTCTGTAATTAATAGATTCGGTAGTTTTTGGTAATCGACCGGCTCATGCGGGATTTCATACGTATAACGATCAGAAACTACTACGCCAGCACCTGTATTGGCAACAAAATAATATTCTATCCGCTCACTCCAGATTCTAGATAGCGGAATCGTAACGGTGTAACGATTTCCTTCTATTAGCTGCATCGGAATTTCTTCAAATCCGATCGCATCACTCTGTTTAGCATGAAGGGTAACAGAATGAATCGGAAGTTCTGATTGAACCTCAACTTCCACAACTATTGCATCAGCATCAATTTGAATGGATGGATCTCCGAAAACAGGTTGCTGATCACTATTATTCCCTTCTGTATTTTCAAACCCTTTGGTATCCCTTTCATTTTTTTCCTCATCACCGGTGCCTTTTTCTTTCGTATCTGCCATAGACTCTTCCGAATCATTGGCGACATCCTTATTATTTCGAGCGGACGAATCTTGCTGATCATTCCCCTGTTCTTCATTTTCGCTTTTATTGTCCGTTTTTTCATGCGCTGTTTGCGATACTT
>CALGAD010000151.1 GCA_937951955.1 uncultured Bacillaceae bacterium | reverse complement strand
AAACTTTTTAAAACCGCCAGCTGGTGAGATACGGTAGACTGCTTTAAATTTAACGTTTCGGAAATTTCCGTCACCGAGCATTCTCGTTCTGATAATAAATGAAGGATGCGGATCCGCGTTGGATCGCCTAACGCCTTAAATGTTTGGGAAGCGGTAAGTAAAATTTCTTCATCCAGTTCTTCATATTTCACATTGATCACTCGCTTTTTTATTTGTATCAATATATTAACATATGTTCATATAATTATCTATACATTTTCACCTAATTTTCCGTTTTTTCTTCAGTTTATGTATTTCACAATAATAATAACCGGTTCCCCATCAAGGAGGAACCGGCTTTGAACAAGTTCGGGGAGGGACCGGGGGAATGTCCACCTGGACATTCCCCAATAATGAAATTTTCTCCCCTAGTTTCTATCCAGATCTATTCCACTACTTCATATCCTTGTTCTTCAACAGCTTCACGCATTTGTTCTACTGTTACCGCCTTTTCATCATAGGTCACATCCACTTTTCCTGTTGCCAAATCCACATCCACATTGGAGACGCCGTCTAAATTACTCAAGGCGGTAGTTACAGCATGTTTGCAATGATTGCAGGACATTCCTTGAACATTTAAGGTAATTTGCATATCGATTTCCCCCCTTTCCAAATCATCATAAACTTATATTTTAACCCGCTTCAAGCGGAGGGAATTGGTGACCACACTAACGGAACTAAAGGCCATGGCTGCACCGGCAATCCATGGTGCCAAAAATCCGAAGGCGGCGATGGGAATTCCCGCCATATTGTAAATCAGTGCCCAGAATAAATTTTGCTTAATATTTTTCATCGTGGCGTTGGAAAGCTTAATCGCCCTCGGTATCAGCTGCAGGTCGCCACCGAGAATCGTCACATCGGCGGTTTCGATCGCCACATCACTACCGGTCCCGATAGCGATCCCGATATCGGCTACCGCTAAAGCCGGGGCATCGTTGATTCCGTCTCCAACCATACCGACTTTTTTACCTTGCAGTTGAATTTCCTTCACTTTATCAGCCTTTTCGCCCGGTAGAACTTCCGCTAACACGTGGTCAATACCGACTTGTTTCGCAATCGCTTGCGCGGTTCGCTCATTATCTCCGGTTAGCATGATGACATCAAGACCGAGTTTTTTCAGTTCCTGAATCGCATTCTTAGCATTTTCTTTAACCGTATCGGCCACCGCGATAATTCCTTTATATTCCCCATCGATGGCAATTAACATCGCGGTTTTACCGGCATTCTCCAACTCTGTCATCGTGGCTTCAGCCGTTTCGATTGAGATTCCACGATCCTTCATTAATTTTCGAGTGCCGACTAAAAGATGCCGACCTGCAATCGTCGCTTCTATACCGTGACCGGGTATGGCAGAAAATTGTTCCGTATCCAAAAACTCAATATCGAGTTCCTTCGCATGATTAACGATCGCTTCCGCCAAAGGATGTTCAGAGGCCTTCTCAGCGCTTGCCACGTATTGCAAGGTTTCTTCGCTACCGATAAAATCGGTCACTTCCGGTCTTCCCTTTGTAATCGTTCCTGTTTTATCAAAAACGATCGTGTCGAGTTGCTGTGTCCGTTCAAGATGTTCTCCACCTTTAAACAGGATACCATTTTCTGCCGAGCGTCCGGTTCCGACCATGATCGAAGTCGGTGTGGCAAGCCCCAAAGCACACGGACAGGCAATCACTAATACGGCGATGGCTGAAACTAACGCTTGTTCAAAATTACCTGGCGCAACGATGGTAATCCAGATGATAAATGTTAGTAAAGCAATACCGACCACAATCGGCACAAAATAACCGGAGATGATATCGGCCATCCGTTGAATCGGTGCTTTTGATCCTTGCGCTTCTTCAACAATTTTGACAATCCCGGCAAGTGCTGTGTCTTTCCCTACTTTTGTCGCCCGCATTTCAATCGTACCGTTTTTATTAATCGTTGCGCCGATCACTTCCGAACCGACATTTTTCTCAACCGGAATGGACTCTCCGGTCAGCATCGATTCGTCAACAGAAGTGTTTCCCTTTGAAATAATGCCATCAACAGGAATTTTCTCTCCCGGCTTGACAATAAGCCTGTCGCCAACGACGACTTCTTCTACAGGAATCATAACTTCTTCGCCATTGCGAATAACTCGCGCCTGTTTCGCTTGCAAATTAAGGAGTTTGGAAATGGCTTGTGTCGTCTGACTTTTCGCGCGAACTTCCAGATATTTTCCAAGCAAAATTAACGTGATCAGAACTGCACTCGTTTCAAAATATAAATGGGGCATATACCCTGGATTACCAATTGTTTTCAATGCTTCATATAGACTGTAAAAGTAAGCGGCACTCGTTCCCAATGCGACGAGAACATCCATGTTGGCACTACCGTTGCGCAAGTTTTTATAAGCGCCGACGTAAAACTGCCAGCCGATAACAAATTGGACCGGTGTTGCTAATATAAATTGGAACCACGGATTCATCAAAATAGCCGGGACTTTTAATTGAAACAGGTGTTCCAGCATCGTTACAAGTAATGGAAGGGAAAGTAACACGGAGGCGATGAGTTTCATCTTCATCGTTTTCAGCTGTTGCTCCTTATGTGTTTTTCTGTCCTGCACACCGGCTTTGACTTTGGCATCGTAGCCGAGCTTTTGAATCTTACCGATCAAGTCTTGCTCCGTTACAAGGGCTGGATTGTATTCGATGCTGGCACTTTCCGTTGCCAGATTCACCGTCGCCTTTGCTACACCATCTTGCTTATTCAGGACTTTTTCAATCCGATTCGAACAAGCGGCACAGGTCATTCCGAATACATCTAGATCAACGGTCTCTGTCACTACACCGTACCCTAAATTTTCAATTCTCCCGGTAATCTCATGGATCGAGGCAACTTCCGGATCATAGGTAACCGTCGCTTTTTCTGTTGTTAAGTTGACCTGAGCTTTAACCCCTTCAAGCTTATTCAGTGATTTCTCAATACGGTTTGAACATGCCGCACAGGTCATTCCTGTCACACCGATGGTGATTTGCTTTTCCTGTCCCACGGTTTCACCCCTTTACTTAGAAAATTGTTTCATGATTTGTATCAATTCGTTAACAGCCGCATCACCTTCACCTGTTTGTGCTGCAGCGAGCACGCAATGTTTCATATGGTGTTCGGCCACCGAGTATTCCACTTTTTTCAACGCGGCTTGCACCGCCCGTATTTGCACTAATATATCCACACAATAGCGATCTTCATCCACCATTTTTTGCAAACCGCGGATTTGACCTTCAATCCGCTTCAGGCGATTAATAACCGCTTGTTTTTCCTCATCTGTTCGCGGAACAATTGGATGATCGTGTAAATATTCCGCCACCAGGATCACTTCCTTTCTGTTAACTATACTATACCCCTGTAGGGTATATGTGTCAATAAAAAATGTTTAGGAAAAACCTTTCGTTAAATAACAGGGACAGGTAGGTACTGAGAGGAGAATTGCCGATATATTTTTACAAGATATACCTCTATAGGGTATGTTTGCCGCGAATAGCTACAAATATGCCATATTTACAAAAGTCGTTTTCGCTTCGAGTTCCCCCTTAATTCTTTTAATGTAAATATTCTCTCCTTCTAGCCATTTTTGAAAATCAATGATCACTGGCTTCCGGTCACCACCTAAGGAATACCAGGCTTTCAATTCCTGCGGTAAGTAAGCAGCCGTATGCAATGTTCCTGCCCAGGCACCGTATTTTTTCGAAAATACCCCCTTATCGGTATCATTCAATAGGCGGAATGCATCATATACAGATTGGATACCCCCCGTTTGCGAACGGATCGTTTCCGCCCGGGAAAGCGACTCATCTATCCGGTACCGGTTTTCTTCCTCTAACAATGCAAAATGATTCGTGCAAATATTACCAGGACGTATAGCGATTTTTTTCGGCGCTGCCTCGACAATTACACTTGCGCCACTTCGATCGAGTAACACATAATTAAATGAATGCCGGTGGGGTATTTCCTTTAACAAATCAATAGCTTCATCGACGGTGGCACAAGTTTCTAAAACGAGGCGGGCAATCATATTACAGACAAAACCGGAATCACTGTTTTTCCTGTTTACAAAATTGTAGCCAATCACCAATCCCTTTTCATTCATGCCATCGGTTCTACCGGTAATTTGCATCGTGGGACCGATGGTTGCATAGCCCCCATCATCGGGTTGAAATAAAACGATTCGCCCTTCGTAAGAAGCCGGTTCATTATCATAATTACGAATTAAAAAATTTTCAGCTGTTAAGATCGAACAGCCACTTTTTCCGTATTCCAAATAATACCCGCCAAACTCCCGAATCGCTTCTTCCAGCGACATTTCTAAACCGTCTTTCAATCCTTCCAGCTCTTCCCAAATAAACGGAGATATTTTTTTAATCGCTGCTTTTACTTCCGGGAGCGACACCCGAAAATGCCGCTCCCACTTATGTTCCCACTGTTTTTTTCGATTCGGCAAAATGGGGGATTCTTTTAATTGTTCTGCTTGAAAGCGCCCAAAATCGTAATGACTGCCACGAAAGTAAAGTAAATCACTATAAACTTGTATCAATATTCTATCACCTTCGCAATAAACTTTTCCCGGGCGTAAACTTTTCGAACAACATTAAAAAAACGAGTAAGAACTACTCGTTTTTCCCGGTCTTATCTTATATTTAACGATTTTTGAAAAATTCCTCAGCTTTTTGTAAATATATTTCTTCTTCCGGACTTAAATCATATTCTTCTACAATCGCGTCCACCGGACAGACGGCTTGACAGGCGGCACAGTCGATACATACATCCGGATTGATATAAAACTGATCACCGCCATCTTCTATACAATCAACAGGACAGACTTCGACACATTCGCCTGCTTTTTCCGTACTACATACCCCAAGAATGACAAATGCCATAATAATCCCCTTTCTATATCTTTTACCCTTATCATAGCAAAAGATTGAACAAAGTCGAAATATTAACGCTTCGTTGAATAAAAAAGGGGATGAATGAAAAATTTAGACGACCCGCTTTAAGAAAACTTTTGTCCGTTCATTTTTCGGATGATTGAATATTTCAACGGGACTGCCCGTCTCGACAATTTCTCCCTGATCCATAAAGATGACCCGATCAGCCACATCCCGGGCAAAATGCATTTCATGAGTAACGATGATCATCGTCATCTGTTCTTTCGCTAAATCCTTCATGACCTGTAACACTTCACCGGTCAGTTCCGGATCAAGCGCAGAAGTCGGTTCATCGAATAGCATAATCTCCGGCTGCATCATTAATGCCCGGGCGATGGCCACCCGCTGCTTTTGTCCACCGGATAATTGAGCCGGGTAAGCATTCTTTTTATCGATCAGACCGACTTTTTTTAATAATTCTTCGCTTCGTTTTTCAATTTCGGCTACTGGCTGGATTTTTAAAACTTTCGGGGCGATTTCCAGATTCTCTCGCACCGTTAAATGAGGAAATAAATTAAACTGTTGAAACACCATACCCATTTTGGATGTGATTTTTTTAACATCATGTGCAGGTGCATATTGTCCGTCTTTAACTAAATACCGCCCGTCAAAAACGATTGTCCCGTCATCAACCGTTTCTAAATGCACCAGGCTGCGAAGCAAAGTACTTTTGCCAGAGCCTGAGGGGCCGATCATGGCAACTACTTCATTTTTTCCCACAGAAAAATTGATATTTTTTAACACTTCCTGTCCAGAAAAAGACTTTTTCAATCGGGAAATTTCAATAAACGCCATTTCCTGCATCCTTTCTATTCAAATTGGTACCGCCGTTCCAGCCGCTTTAAAATCATCGTTAAGACAAAGGTAATGACGAGGTAGATGAAACCGGCGAAAAAATAAGGAACGATTGTAAAGTCCCGGTTGACCGCCGTTTGGGCAAAATGTAATAGTTCCGGAACGGCCACCGCATATAAAAGAGACGTATCCTTTACTAAAGTAATGGTCTCATTGGAAACCGCGGGTAAGGCGACCCGAATCATTTGCGGGATAATGATATTCCGGAACGTTTGCCACCGGTTTAAGCCAAGTACTTGCGCCGCTTCATACTGCCCTTTATCAATCGCTAACAGGCCCCCGCGGAAAATTTCTGCAAAATAGGCTGCATAATTCAAGATAAAACCGATGCATGCCGCTGTAAAACGGGGTAAAACGAGATATTCCCCTATCCCTGGAATCATCGGCAACCCGAAGCAAATGACTAACAATTGCAACAATAAAGGGGTGCCGCGAATGACAAAGATATATCCCTGAGCAAACCAGGCTACTATTTTAAAACGGCTGCGCGCAAGAAGTGTGATAAGAAAGCCAAGAGGAAGGGAGAAAAGGATGACGATGAGAAATAGCCATAATGTCACCTTCGTCCCTTCAAGCATTGGCCGGATTATCATATTGAAATAATCGAACGACATCGTGCATCCTCCAGACTGTAGCAAGATCTCCTAACATAATGACGGAGTTAGAAAGGATAAAACTACTTATTTTAATATCTTATCTTCGCCAAACCATTTCTCCGAGATTTCCGCTGCTGTACCATCGGCAATCACTTCATCCAGCGCTTGTTGGAGCTTGTTCAAGAGCTCTTCATTCCCTTTTTTCACGCCGACACCGTATTTTTCCGGTGCTAAAGCTTCATCGAGGATTTTATATGTTCCCTCTTCTTGCGCCATTAAATATTTAATCACGACCTCATCGATAACAACCGCATCCACCCGGCCCGCCTTTAAATCGGTCAGGGCAAGAACATTATCTTTGAATTCCGTAACGCTCCCTACTTCCTTATGAATGGGATGGGCGTTGAAGGCGTCCAGCGCGGAAGATTGCGCTTGTATACCGATATTTTTCCCTTGCAAATCTTCTAAACTCGTAATGTCCGAATCAATTAATGTAGTGATCACTTGTGCATTCGCTAAATACGGTTCCGTGAACAGTACCTTCTTCTCCCGCTCCGGTGTGATCGTATAACCATTCCAAATTAAATCAATACGACCGCTTTCCAATTCCGCTTCCTTCGTCGACCAATCAATAGGCTGGAAAACAAATTCTACTCCCATTTTCTTGGAAACAGCTTTTGCTAAGTCGATATCAAAACCAACAATCTCATTATTTTCGTCGCGAAACCCCATCGGGGGGAACGCATCATCGATCCCGATGACAAGCGAATCATTGTTAGAACTGCTTGCCCCGGTATCCGAACAGGCAGCGATTAGCGGTACTATAAGAAATCCGATCAACAAAATCCAAATGCGCTTCATGATTATTTTCACCCTCCAGATTTAAAATCCTTTATCTTGCTAATGAATTAGCAAATTAAAATATTTATCGCTATCATACACAAAGAAAGAAATCGTGTCAACAAAAAAATAATTGATTCATAAATTCGTATATTACTAGAATTGTATTTTTTCCAAAACTTGACATATCCTTCCATACTCCGTAAAATTGTTTAAGTCTAAATATGTAAAAAATTGGAACGTATTTCTAAACAATCATCCTCTGAATAAACAATTGTCCAACAAAAGAAGATCTTCATTGGCAAGATATTCATTTTTGTTGGGCAATAGATCGTTATCCACGGGATGATTGTTCATTCTTTCTACGGGGAAATTGACCTGTGGAGAAATTTTAAAATTCTTTTAATAAATGAAAACTAATTCGAATCCGTGATTTTACTGATATATATGATAAAATAAAATCTTATTCTTTTATTTAGATCGCTTTATCAACACTACCAATGGCAGATCCCATATCAATGGAAAAAGTTTAGAGCGAGAGTGTATCTGAACTGGAATCTGGCCATTTTTATTTTTGTTTTTCTATCACACTAACCTTTAATCATGAAAGGGGTAAGAAAAATCCATACTAAGCATTGAACTCGACAGATTGTTGAAAAGAATGGAGGAAAGTTATGTTCAATCAATTACAACAACTGAAACAACTAGTTGGTCATTATAATAAAACCGCTAATTTAACGCGGCTTTTCGTTATTTTAGAAGTGATTATGGATATTATGATTCCCTTTCTTATTGCTCTATTGATTGACAATGGGATTCAAGCAGGCGATTTGAATGGAATTATTCAATATGCCATTTTGCTTATTATCGCAGCCATCCTCGCCCTCGTATTCGGCGTGCTCGGCGGGAAATACGCTGCCAAGGCTTCCAGTGGTTTTGCAAAAAACTTGCGCCAGGGGATGTTTTATAAAATCCAGGAATTTTCCTTTAAAAATATCGACAAGTTTTCGACCGCAAGTTTGGTGACACGGTTAACGACAGACGTGACCAATATGCAAAATAGTTATCAAATGTCCATTCGCATCGCCTTACGGGCACCTTTTATGCTTGTCTTTTCCTTAATCATGGCCTTCTCCATCCATCCGAGGATGTCGTTAATTTTTCTCGGAATTCTTCCTGTCTTAGGAACTGGACTATTTTTCATCGCCAAAACAGCCCATCCTATTTTTAAACGGGTGTTTAAAACGTATGACAAATTGAATAACGTCGTTCAAGAAAACCTCCGGGGAATTCGCGTGGTCAAATCATACGTCCGGGAAAATTTTGAAATTGACAAATTTCAAGACGTCTCCACAAATATCTTTAAAAACTTTGTAAAAGCGGAAAGAATTGTGGCGCTGAACGGACCGTTAATGCAGTTTTCCGTTTATTCAAGTATTATTTTAATTTCCTGGTTCGGTGGCCGTATGATTGTTGGTGGCAGCTTAACGACCGGGGAATTAGTCAGCTTGATCACGTATGCGATGCAAATCTTGATGAGCTTGATGATGGTTTCCATGGTTATGGTTATGTTCACCATTTCACGGGCATCAGCGGACCGAATATTGGAAGTCTTTAATGAAGAGCTGGATCTGACTTCACCTAAACATCCGGTAACGACCGTAAAAGATGGTTCCGTCCGTTTTGAACATGTGTATTTCAGCTACGATGAAGAAGCGAAAAATTATGTTTTAAATGATATTCATTTTCATGTGAATGAAGGGGAAACAGTCGGGATTATCGGCGGTACCGGTAGCGCGAAATCTTCCCTCGTTCAGTTGATTCCCCGTCTGTACGATGTAACGAAAGGAAAAGTTCTCGTCGGCGGAATTGATGTTCGTCAATACGAAATTAAAGCATTACGGGATGCCATCGGTATGGTTCTCCAGAAAAACGTTCTCTTCTCTGGAACGATTAAAGAAAACTTGCGCTGGGGTGATAAAAACGCCAGTGATGAAGAAATTATTGCCGCAAGTAAACTCGCCCATGCTGATGAATTTATCGAACAGTTCCCCGATCGCTATGACACGTATTTAGAAGAAGGGGGAACGAATGTCTCCGGCGGACAAAAACAACGGTTAACAATTGCCCGGGCATTGTTAAAAAAGCCGAAAATCTTAATTCTTGATGATTCAACGAGTGCGGTTGATACAAAAACAGATGCCAATATCCGGCGAGCGCTTAAAGAAAAACTGCCGAACACGACAAAGTTCATCATTGCGCAACGGATCACTTCTGTGATGGATGCTGATAAAATCATCGTCCTCGACAAAGGACGGATTACCGGCATCGGCACGCACGAAGAGTTATTACAAACGAATGAGATTTACCGGGAAGTGTATGAGTCACAAACGAAAGGGGGAATCAGTCAGGATGCCTAAACTATTTCGTCAAAATCAAGCACAAACAAAGAATGCTGGCAAAGCTTTAAAACGACTTTTTTCCTATATGACGGCAAAATATAAATGGTTGCTATGGATCGTTTTAATCGGTATCATCATCAGTTCCGTCGTTGGCGTGGCCGGATCCTTATTTTTAGAAATATTAATTGATGATTATGTACTGCCGCTAGTACAGGTGGATAATCCTGATTTTTCCGGGTTGGCGCGGGCTGTTATGACCATGGCAGGGATTTTCCTTATCGGTGTCTTTGCCACCTTTGTCTTTAACCAATTAATGGTCATTATTTCCCAGGGTGTATTGAAAGATATCCGGGATGATATGTTCAAGCATATGCAATCCTTACCCCTAAAATATTTTGATACACATACTCACGGGGATGTGATGAGCCATTATACGAATGATACCGATACATTGCGACAACTGCTTTCACAAAGTTTGCCACAAGTTTTCGCTTCATTAATTACCGTTGTCGCAGTTTTCTCAGCGATGATCATGTTAAGCTTCACTCTGACTGTTGTTGTTATTTTCTGGTTAGCTGTCATGTTTTTCTTCTCGGGAAAAGTTGCGAACAAAAGCGGGAAATACTTCATGAAACAGCAACAAGCTCTCGGAAAAACGAACGGTTTTATCGAAGAGATGATGAACGGTCAAAAAGTTATTAAAGTATTTAACCACGAAGAGGAAACGAAGAAAGAATTTGACAAGTTAAACGAGGAGCTGTATGAACAGGCTTCTCAGGCTCACCAATTAGCGAATATGCTCATGCCGCTCATGGGAAACCTTGGCTATTTCCAATATATTTCGATCGCCATAATCGGCGGCATCATGGCGATTAATGGTGTGGGTGGTTTGACCCTCGGAGCAATTGCCAGTTTCTTGCAGCTGAGTCGTTCCCTGCAAGGTCCCATTATGCAAGTATCTCAACAATTAAATGCGGTCGTTATGGCGTTAGCAGGGGCGGCCAGGATTTTCGATTTGATGGATGAAGAAGTGGAAGTTGATGAAGGAAATGTGACGCTCGTTCATGCGCGATTCGAAAATGGAGAGTTGCAGGAAACCGCGGAACGAACCGGTATTTGGGCATGGAAGATTCCGAACGGGGACGGAACGTTTACGTATAAACAATTATTAGGTGACGTCCGCTTTGAAAACGTCGATTTTGGCTATTCGAAAGATAAAACGGTATTGCACGATATTAATTTATACGCCAAACCGGGACAAAAAGTTGCTTTTGTCGGGAAAACAGGAGCTGGAAAAACAACGATCACCAATTTAATCAACCGATTTTACGATATTCAAAGCGGGAAAATCTTATATGATGGTATCGATATCAAACAGATCAAGAAAAGTGATTTACGACGGTCTCTCGGCATCGTCCTGCAAGATACGCATTTATTTACAGGAACAATTATGGAAAATATTCGCTACGGGAAATTGGACGCAACGGATGAGGAAGTGTATGCCGCTGCCAAACTCGCCCATGCAGATGGATTTATTGAGATGCTTCCGGACGGATATAATACAGTGATTTCCGGTGATGGCTCGAGCCTTTCCCAGGGACAGCGCCAGCTTATTGCTATAGCTCGAGCAGCGATTGCCGATCCCCCGGTGATGATTCTGGATGAAGCGACATCGAGCATTGATACGCGGACGGAAACGATCGTCCAGCGAGCCATGGACGCTCTCATGCAGGGACGAACTGTTTTTGTTATCGCCCATCGGCTTTCCACCATTCAAAATTCCGATGTCATCATGGTATTAGAACAGGGCCGGATTATTGAGCGAGGTAATCACGAACAATTACTTGCAGAAAAAGGCACATACTATCAACTATATACAGGCGGTTTTGAAATAGAGGCAATGTAAAGACAGGGAAAACTCCCTGTCTCTTTTTTATATGGAGCTGTATTCCTGTTTGCTTGCACAGGCTATTCCTCGCAAATATTCTTTTACCGTCATCGATTATCGTAATTAATATAATCTTTTCTTTCAAACAAAATCCGTGAGGGGAAATGTTCAAAAGCTAATTTGCTATAAAAAATTTCCATCATATGGTTAAATGAAAGTATAAACATCTTCTTTCGGAGGAAAGCCAATGAAACCACGCAATGGTAAAATTATTGTCAATGGAATGGTATGTCTATTGCTTTTTACCTTAAGTGTTTTATTGTTTCTGAAAGGTATTGAACTGAAAACGTTCGATAGTACGGGGCAAATGGATGGCATAACGATTGAATTATTGAGTATCGAGCTTTTTGATCAAGTGCCTGTCGAGAAAATACCGGAATACGGGAATGGATTTTTAATTACGAGCGTCTTTACATTAATGATGGCGATATTCCCCATCGGCGAAATGATGCGAACGATCTGGAACAGCCAGTATTCCGATAAAAAAGACGGATGAATTATGTAAAATTCACCCTGGCTTCAATCTACCATTGATGATTGTTAAAATCATTCATGGATGTATCAGCAAAATCATTATGCTGTTCCATGGCATAGTCCGATTGCTCCCTGAAGATATCATTATTGTGGTCCACCGTTTGCTGATAATTTTCATTTTCCTGGCGAACGTGTTCATGAAAATCTTGCAAGTGTCGGTCAATATTTTCCTGATTTTGCCGGAGCATCTGCTCTTCCAAATCATCTAATATCGGATCGCGTTTACGGTCAAACAGATCAACGGAATAACGCGATGATAAACTCTTATATCTCAGGCGACTATTTCTGGCCGGCTGGTGTGCCCAGAAAGATTCGATGATGGAACCATAAATCCCAAAGGCGATTAAAAGATCCGGCATTTCCGTTCCAAGGTACATGTAATACAAAATAAATCCGATGAAAGCACTGCTAAAGAAAATGATCCCGCGCAAACGTTTTTTTGCGGCCATTTGCCCTGCTCCCGGAAATAAAAAGGATAATAAAACGGGAACAAACTTCCTGCAATAACCGGGCGTTCGGAACAATAGTAAAATATTCACGACCAGTGCCAAAAACATGGAAATAAAATGAATCGCCGCTACAGGGAGGGGAAAATTCATATTGTTTTTCAACCACATTAAACCGAATAACATGAGTTCAACTCCAATCTGCCAATGCTATGCTGAAGATTCCTAATATTACTATCTTGTTACTATATTAACAAAATACGATCAATACTTCCATAATATGTAAAATTATTAACAATCCTCACTTGTCGAATCTCTTGTGATTGCGAAACACAAAAAATGCTGCTTCACAAAAGCAGCTTGATTAAAAAATGATTCGCGGCATATCTTTTTTTAGGAAAATCAAGTATGCAAAAAATCTATGAACGTTTCAGATGATTCCATCACTCGCGACTATTTTCAGGTTTTTCATCCTCTTCTTCTTTTTCCTGATATACGAGATGGACGAGTTCATTCGTTTTTACCGAAAGTAAATTCATAGCAATGACATGACCATTTTTAATATAAGAAATAAATGCCCGCATCCATGCGCCATGACCGAAAATCAAGACACAATCGTATTGTTTATATTTTTCAATAAAATCTTGAATGCGCTCTTCCAGGTCCTCTATTTGTTTTCCGAGGACGGTCCGTTTTGGATTCGTAAACCATTGGAGTCCCACTTCTTCTAAAAACTCTTCCCTTGTTTTTCCCTCAAATTTACCGAAATCGATCTCATCAAGCAATGGTTCTTCTTTTGCTTTATAACCGTATATTTCTGCCGTTTGTTTCGTTCTTTGCAGCGTACTCGTTAATACGATGTCTGGCGGGGATAACTTTTTTAAAATTTCCTTATTTCCACGGATGATGATTTCGTCTTCTTCTGAAAGTGACGCAATTTTCCTATCCTTTTTCCCTTGCAGCTTTTGCTCATTATTCCATTTCGTTGGTAAATGACGAATTAAAATAAATTCCACTTAAGACTCCCCTATAAAAAATGTTTCATTACATATTCCCTGTCTTCCAGTTCTGGAAATGGGTCAATCAACTCGCTCATCCAAAATCAATGCAAACTGGCTAAACGATGACTGAAGTATTGCTAAACTCCCGAACTTTCATATTCCTGGCAGAACCCGATCAGATTTCTACACCCCACTTATATTCCCTTGTCAATTCAAAATAACGGTATATATGCATGTCAGCTAAGACCAAGAAGATGAAGAGCCCGACACATACAATGAGTTTTTTGAAGTCATCGTTAAAATAATCATGAACTTAAGAGCAGATGAAATCCATTATTAGCTTGAATCGGATTAACGAAGAAGTCATAAATTACAAATTGTACCGAAATATGATTTATTACAGCTGGAGATATGCCTATTCCATTCTTTATTGGCATTATTCATACTATATGAATAGTCGCTGTCGGTTGTTTCTGTGGCCATTCATTTTATGTGAAAAATTCAAAGATACCTGTGCAAATCTCCTAGATATACAGGAGTTTTTTTAAAGTTTCACTTGTTTAGAAAATCGATGTTCAGTCATTATCTATACGAAATTCTGTTAAGATTTCTTGCCTTTTTTTAATAAAAGACCCCTGGATCCGACCGTTTGCCGTCAATCCAGGGGAGAGCTACACACTATTTCTGTTTTATTACCGTAACCAATCCCATGTATATTGATGTATGATTTGGTTTTGAAAAGTGAATTTTTTCATTAATTGAGGACATTTTTAATTTCTGTCACCAATGTGGTTAATGCATCCTGGCGGGAACGATTGGCCTTTTCCATAGCTTTCTTGATGTCAGCTTGTTTCTCTTTCAGGATATTCACATGCTCCATTAAAGTTTCCGGTGTTAATTCCTCATCCCTTAATGTAATCGCAAAGCCTTTCTCTGCAAAAGACTTTGCATTCAAAATTTGATCACCGCGACTTTGGTCTAAACCGATGGGAATAATCAACATCGGAATTTCTAATGCTAAAAATTCAAAAATCGCATTAGAGCCGCCCCTTGTAATAACGACGTCCGTAGCTGCCAAAATATCGGGTAATTCCTCGTGAACATATTCAAATTGCCGATATCCCGGAAATAAAGATAATTCGGGGTCCAAATTGTTCTTGCCACACAAATGAACAATTTGGTAATCCCTGGTAAGCTCTTTTAGGTTCGCTCGAACTGCCTCATTAATTTTTTTCGCGCCGAGACTGCCACCCATGATAGTGAGTATCGGTTTGGCGGAATGAAAATCTAAAAATCTTCTACCCTTTTCCGCGGAGCCGTTAAAAATTTCTTTCCGGATTGGCGAGCCGATGACAGTCGTTTTACTAGCGGGAAAATAAGCTTTGGCCTCTTCAAAGGATGTGAAAATTTTTGTGGCAAAACGCATGGAAATTTTATTGGCAAGTCCCGGTGTAATATCACTTTCATGGATGAAAATCGGGATTTTTAACGATCGGGCTGCGACAATAACCGGTACGGAAACAAAGCCCCCTTTAGAAAAAACGAGGCTGGGGCGTAACCTTTTCAAAATTTTTCGCGCCTCAAAACAACCTTTTATGACACGGAAAACATCTTTGAAATTTTCCATATCAAAATAGCGGCGCAATTTCCCACTGCTTATGCCATAATATGTAACTTGTTCTTTTTCCATCAAGTCCTTTTCAATACCTTTTTTGGAACCAATATAGTAAAATTCATAGTCCTCCTGTTTCAACTCATTCATGATGGCGATATTTGGCGTCACGTGACCTGCCGTCCCGCCACCTGTAAAGACAATCCGTTTCTTTTCCATGGTGCCTCCTAAATTTGTTCCGTATTTTAAGTTCTTGTTTAATTTTCGACAGAAAAAACAATCGTACTATCAATATATGTTAGACTTTTGTACTCATTCTTTGTGAAGGGATTGTAATATTCTTTCAAGTTGATGATTCACAATCATTTCTCTGGAAATCTGATTATTAATATAGCATATCTATTTTATCAAATGCAGTTTAAATTGGAATTATCATTTGTTTTTCGAAAAAATTATTTTACAAATTTTTAACAGAATATCATTGCAGCAAATCATTCCAATATAAAATGAATAAAGGCTGCCCAATTAAGGACAGCCCGTAAGATTACAAGTATTATTCAGCTAATGCAGCATTTTTACCAGCTATTTTACCAAAGGTCATAACGTCTGCCAAAGCGTTACCTCCCAGGCGGTTTGCACCATGGATACCGCCGGTAACTTCACCTGCAGCATATAACCCCGGAATAACATTTCCTTCTTTGTCTAACACTTCGGCATTTGTATTAATCTGAATTCCGCCCATTGTATGGTGAACGGTCGGTGTTCGTTTTGCTGCATAAAATGGCGGTGTATCGATTTTATGTTCAAATAATGTGCGACCAAAAGGATCATTTCCGGTATCGACCGCTTTGTTAAACTCTTCCACCGCTTTTACTAAATTATCGGGATTGACACCGATTTGTTCTGCCAGTTCTTCTAATGTTTCTCCTTTAAAGGCTCTTCCCTCTTTTACTAATTCATCGATCGTTTCATCAAAGTTATTCTTTGTATCTCCTGTTGGATAAGTGTGACTGTCGACAATGGTCCACATGAATTGATCAGGTTGTTCCAACAAGGCCTTTGTTAATACGTCCCGTCTTTCGCCTTCGTCAACGAAACGGTTTCCGTCTTTGTTAACGAAAATACGGTTTTCTACACTGCGCTCGATATTACCACTCAAGCTTCCGGTTTCGGGATCACCCATCGGCAGCAATTGAATTTGTTCCATATCCACAAGATTGGCTCCAACTTGTTCAGCCATTACAAGACCGTCTCCAGTTGCACCGGGATGGTTGGTTGTCTTTAAGCTCTCGATATTCGGCCAGTACTCGTTATACTCTTTTAACATTTCCGGATTGGCTGCGAATCCACCGCTGGCAATGATGACACCTTTTCTCGCTTTAATAATTACATTTTCATCCTTGCCTTCTGCTTTAATACCTACTGCACGTCCATTTTCCATAATGATTTCGGTAGCTTTTGTATTTAATAATATTTCTACCTCACCATTCGTGTTTTCAACATAGTCCATAAATGCATCAAAGTAACCTGTTCCGAGTGGTTTCACCGGTCGGTGTGCTCTTGGCCATAATCCACCAAGAACTGTAAATAATTCATCTTCAAACTCCATACCCAAACCTTCTAACCACTCGAGAGTCGAGTAGGCATTTTCGACTAAAATGCGAATTAAATCGGGATTCCCGAGTTTGTCTCCGCCTTCATACGTTTGCTGATAGTGTTTCTCAATTGAGTCTTCAATGCCTTGTTTACTTTGTCTCCCTGGATCAACCGCATTGTAGGCCGCTCCAGAAATAATCGTGTTCCCACCGATTCGGGACATTTTCTCAAGCACGATGACTTCGGCACCATTTTCATGTGCGGAAACAGCTGCCGCCATACCTGCACCACCACCGCCGATAATGACGACATCTGTCGTATATTCTTTATCTTCTTTCTTTTCAGCGTCAGCGGTCGATTTTTGACTTAATTCATCAATATTTCCACCGGCTGCTTTCAGTGCTGCCGTGATCGCTTCGATTAACCCATTTGAAGACCCTGTAGCACCTGTAACTATGTCTACAGCTAATGTTTGACCTTCAATGACTGCATTGGGAATTTGTTCAAATGCCGCATCTGAAACTCCTTCCGTTTCTTGATGCTCTAAAACATTAATTGCTAGAATCTTTTCACTATCAACCTCTACCTCGACTTTAATTTCTCCATTAAAGCCCTGTCCTACCCCTTCATAAGTTCCCGGAGTAAATCGAGATGCAGAATCATCTGAGTCCGACTGTTTACTGCTACAGGCTGTTCCCATCACTAACATAAAAATGAGAACGAACATCAAAAATAAGAGTTTCTTCATTTTTGGCTTGAAATTCATAATTGCTCCTCCAATCAATACAAAAAATGTGCAATGGCTTGTCGCCCTGATTTCTTTTATGATTTTTTCTATCTTTCATTGCAATCAAGCCACCAAAAAGTTTGTGATGTTTTTCACATGTTTATTGTATCAATCTTTCAAAGGTATTCAATGGGGAATTATTGTAATAAGTGTGAACAATTGTTGAATAATTTGTGATTAAATGATGCAGTTCTAATGAATTCACAAATGGAAATTTTATACAAAAAATTACTATTATTATCTCAGAAGGAAAACTATGTGAAAATTGTTACAAAGTTGCGTGGGAAATTTTTCGGAGAAAATAGTTTTAATAGCTGTTTTATTTTTGAAAGAATATAATCTATCATTTCTTTCCAAGAAAAAAGGTCCCGAATAACGGGACCTGCAACAATTATATTGCTTCTGCCTTTATGATGAATCGATGTTGTTTGACGTCAAAAAAGCCTTTCTCCTGAATCATTTGATGGATTTCGTACAATTTCTGGCCATATTTTCCCACACTGAAATCGGGAACTTGCCACGGAATGGCTTTTAAATAGTATACGAAAGCCCCAATATCATAAAACCGTTGAACAGGAAATTCTTCTTTACTATAAACAATCTTAAAGTGATTCTTTTCGAGTTCCGCAACGGCGCTTTGCAAGTTCCAGTTTTCATATTCGCTGTTTATCGATGTACCCAGTGCTTCATTGATTTGAATACAGTCGAATCCACCAACTTGTTGTGTTAAAAATATACCACGATCTTTGATAATGCGCCGTACTTCCCTCGGCGAATACGACTCATGCTGATTTATAATTAAATCAAACTGTTGATCAGGGAAGGGTAGATGATCGTCATCTTCAATAGAAACAACGTGCACACCTAGTGGTTCGAGCCGTTTCTTAGCAACGGGTACATTGGGCTTGTATCCCTCTGTCGCAAAGACGGTTAGTGGAAAAGGTCTCAATAACGATAAGAATTCACCACCACCAGTTCCCATGTCTAACATGGTACTTGCTTGGTGTATTAACGTTCTTACCATACTGCCATAGGACCATGACAATAAACCGCTATTCATCCGTCCGGTTCCGGAAACAAAGGAAAAATCCCAACCAGAAAACTCTTTATCCATATCCTTAAGTAAACTTAAAAATTGATGATTTCTGTTCACTTTTTCTCCCCCAATTTAATTATTTTTTAAGAAAATTTCGCGAAAAAGGGGGACCTCTAATAAAATTGATCGGTTGTTACAATTCGTGTTCCTTCGATCGCAATTACATTCACCTCTAGGCTTTTCTTTATTGTAG
>CALGAD010000150.1 GCA_937951955.1 uncultured Bacillaceae bacterium | reverse complement strand
AGAGATAGCTGAGGAGCAATGTAATTAAAACACCTACGATAATGCCGATTAACGGGATGGACATGTATAAAAGCATTTTTTTACGTTTTCTTTTTTGGAACATCTCCTCCGGTGTTAGCCAACGAGACATTATTGATTTCCTCCCAAGAAAATTTAACTTGCTTTCCTTGAAATAACAACTCTATTCTTCATTATCGGACACTTCTGAAGATGATTCTATAGTCCAAAAGTATTGAATTTGCTGTGGGAAGATTAGCATGGTTAGGATATAATACTTATATAAACGTAAAATAATTGATAATAGTTTATCTTTAAGGATTTATGGAAGTAACTAGATTTTGAGATGAAAGTAAAATAGAACGAATAATTGCTTTTAAAATATAATAATGAGGACGATTAATACAGTGAATAATGAATTAAAAGACTACTATCAAATATTAGGGGTCTCTAAAGAGGCAACTATGGATGAAATTCGAAAAGCCTACCGCAATAAAGCTAAAATATATCACCCTGATGTTAATCCTGCACAAGATGCCCACCAGCAGTTCATTGAAATAAGTGAAGCTTATGAGGTGTTGCGGGATCCCGTATCAAGGGCAAACTATGACCAAATGTGGCGAAACGCTTCTTCGCAAACTCAGTATACAGGGAGTGCTGAATATCAAGATTTTCAGCGCCGTGCCCAACAACAAGCCCAGCAGTATGCCGATATGTCTTTAGATGATTTAATTGAACAAGTATTAGGGTTTGCATACGAAGCCGGTCGAACGATTTTAGTCGGTGAGCGGGGAAAGCCCAGGCTCAATCTTTTTGATTATATGAAAATGGGATTTTTTGGTGTTATTTTAACGATCTGTCTTATCCTCAGTTTTACAGGTATCGGTACAATTCCCGGTATTGCAATTGGTTTGTTAGTTTTTAACAGTCTAATTAAGGATGATCACTTTATCGGAATCATTCCGTTTGTTGTTACAACGATTGTAGCGGATATTCTAGTTGTCATTTTAATAATCACATGGCTGGCAAGTTTATAACCTATTTAATGTTATCGAACACAGGATTAAAAACTTTGCAATCGAAAAATGGTCAAAGAAATTCCATTTTATGTCTTGTAAACAAACATCTTAATTACTTAGAAAATTAAAATGTGATTTTCATAAAAAGTTCCGGAAAGTAAAGGGTTTAACCTAAATGCTCGGAACTTTTATTTTTTTATACATGAACTTTGCATAATATTTAATCCGCACAAATATTGGTATTACTTGTAAAGTATTATGATGTTGGATCTGTTCAAAACGATCACAATGATTTATAACTGTTCATTCCACTTCCTCCTTTATCATTTCTACTGTAAACCTCACTTATTTTTCACATCTTGAATAAATAATCTTTTTTCATTATTCAATCGGTAGTCCTTTTCTCTTAAAAATAGAGATTAGACAAATTTCTTCCAGGAAAAAAAGACTTAGTTACAAAAAATCAAGGGATATAAGAATTAGTTTGAACAAAAACATATTTTTCCACTTTTATTCTCCAAATCATAAATAATTATTTATATAGTTGGAAAGTAAGAATATAGGATTTCTAAAGTATAGTAGAATCGTTTGACAAAATTCAAATTTCACCAGGGAGTTGTACAAAAAAATGAACATCTAGAGGTATAAAACTATATCGAATATTCTGATATCATTTTGTGTGGCAGAAGGGAGGGATGACAAAGCTAGGTGGACACAAAGCTTTTCTCTCTCAATTTAGCAAACGAAAAAATTCGGGGATAGGGAGGTAAAGAACGTTTGAAGCGGAAAAGGTTGTTCAAACTATTGAATCTTTTAGCGACTTTTGCTCTTGTGTTTTCACTATTAAGTCCCGCTGTTTCCGCTCAAGGAATAAATCGAAACGTAAAACAGGGACCTACTGCTGAACCGAGAGTGTCTTACACTGAACAAGTAAAAAAGCTTGTGGAAATACAATCTAATATTTTAAAAAATCAGCCGACGATTCATTCTTCCCTGGAAAACGTGGCCGATGATGCATGGGTAGATGTAATCGTACAGTTTTCTGAGGATCCCGTTGCTTTAGCAAAAGGGAAAAAAGAAGCTCAAGGGGAAACTTTTTCAGCGGCTGATGCAAAAAGTGTTGAGCAGAAAGTAAAAAGTCAGCAAGCTAACTTTGAAAAGCAATTAAAAAATGAAAAGGTTCAATATGAAAAACGCTTCACTTATAACAAGGTACTTAACGGCATGTCCTTAAAAGTTAAAGGTAAGGACTTAAAGAAAATTGCCCAACTAGAAGGTGTTGTTCGTATTGATCCTAACACCGAACGTTATGCCCTTAATGTAGATCAAACCAGTGAAGTTGGCACATTAATGGACCGCACCAATGATCATCTCAATATTCCAGAGCTCTGGGATCGAGGTATAACCGGAAAAGGGGTTAAAGTCGCAGTTCTCGATACAGGTATTGACTATGAACATCCGGATTTAAAGGATGTTTACAAAGGCGGATGGAACTTTATCGAGCATGACCCGGAAATTTATGCTTATGAACGGGCAGAGGATGATCCTTATGAAACCTCACCTAAAGAAAGGGCTGAAGGTGCTCCTGAAGAGATGGGAGGAATTCCTTTCCATACAGATCACGGGACTCATGTGGCTGGAACGATTGCAGCACAGGGGAAAAATGAATATGGTGTAAAAGGGGTTGCACCGGAAGTTGAATTATATGCTTATCGTGTTTTAGGTGCATACGGTAGAGGCCCGAATGATGGTATCATTGCCGGAATTGAGAAAGCTGTCGAAGAAAACATGGATGTAATAAACCTCTCTTTAGGTGACAATAACCCGTATGAATACAGCCCGGATTCCATCGCTATTAATAACGCTGTTTTGGCAGGGGTCACGGCTGTGATTGCCACCGGAAATAGCGGACCGGGTATCCAAACAATCGGAAGCCCGGCAACAGCAGCTATGGCCATATCGGTTGGCAACTCTACTGTTGATGAATATTCATATTTTGCGGATGTAACGGTAGAAGCAGGTGACTTTAAGAAAGATTTAGAGTCGCTTGCTATGATGGCATCGACATCTGGAAAAGATCCTTCTGAAACCTTAACGGGAACATATGATGTTGTAGTTGTCCCGGGATATGGTGAAGAAGAAGATTATGAAGGAATTGATGTAGAAGGTAAGGTAGCCTTTGTAGGAGTAGCACTAGCCCTACCACCTGCTGAAAAAATTAAAATAGCAAAGGAACATGGAGCGGTGGCAGTTCTCATGTGGAACAATGCCACAGAAGAATCACTCGGTCTAGAGTTTGGTGACTCTCCTAAGTATCTACCAACCTATGAAATTTTATTTGAGGATGGATATGAGTTCAAAAATGCCATTGAAAGCACCGAAGGAAAAATCGGAAAAATCACTTTTAACACATATACAGAGAAAGTCAATGCAGGAGACAGGGTGAATGAATCCAGTTCCCGTGGTCCATCGACACCGAACTATGACATTAAACCGGATGTCGTCGCACCGGGAACAAATATTCTGTCAACGATTCCTGCTTTCGGTAAAGATTATCCGGATGCAGATTATTCCGAGGCTTATGATCGCTTTACCGGAACAAGTATGGCAACACCACACGTCGCGGGAATCGCAGCCTTGTTACTTGAGGCTAATCCCGATTGGACACCGTTTGATGTAAAAGTAGCGCTTTCCAATACGGCCAAACTCTTTGATAAAAATTATGATGTCTTTGCTCAAGGAGCAGGACGGGTTGATCCAGTCAAAGCTTTCGATGCACAAGCCCTTGCTTATGCTCAAGCGGAAAGTGAATTTAATGGAGAGACCCATCACCATGAAAAAGGTACCGTAACCTTTGGTCGTGTGGCACCGAATGAAGACTCAGAAAAGACGGTAACTCGGGAAATCAAGGTTAAGGGATTAAAAGATTCATCGAGTGAATATAAAGTAACGGTGGAAAAAACCCGTGTACCGAAAAACGATTTAAGCAAGGCAACCGTTACGGTCGATAAATCTTCCTTCAGCTTAAATGCCGGAGAGACCGAGACATTGACGGTAACCTTAACGGTTCCTGCAGGTGCAGATAGTCCGGGCAGCGACCTGCAAGGTTATATTCATATTAGCAACGGTACTACAAATCTTTCTTTACCGTTTGCTGTAGAGTTTTCTGAAGCCTATGATAGCAGCAATCTAACACATTTCTTCTTAAAAGACCGGGCCATCTCACCGAACGGGGACGGAGTGCTTGATGCAACTGAATTGTATGCAGGTATTAGACTTTTTGAAGATTTAGTGACCATCGAATTGTGGGATGTCCTCAATCCTGAAAATGGTGTGAATAAAGACGGCTACATCGGCGCTATTTATGGTGGAGAGAATGTATACTCCGAATTAACCGTACCCATTGACGGTACGTATTATCGCTGGGTTGAATCCGGTGAGCCGGTACAAGAGGATATTCCGGATGGCGTATACACGGTAGACTTTATCTCGCGCACGGACAATGAAGCTG
Organism: uncultured Bacillaceae bacterium; assembly: GCA_937951955.1. Lineage (GTDB taxonomy): Bacteria > Bacillota > Bacilli > Bacillales > Caldibacillaceae > CALGAD01. The sequence goes on along the minus strand of CALGAD010000150.1, from coordinate 8,520 downwards.
GAGACCTGGTCGATTATGATGGACCGTTCATCGTGAAGAGAACTGCTCCGGAAGTACACTTAGATGAGGTAGAAGGAGTAGTGACAGAGCCGAATGTCAAACTCACTGGTTCCATCGCCGATAAATTGCTTGACTACAAAGCCCCAGTAGAAGAAAATCTCGGTGTTGATTTTGATGTCAACCAGGCATTGAACACGACCTATGTATTGAAAGATGCGGAAGGAAATGAAGTCAAAAGCGGTTATGTCGTTTTAAATGATGATGGGCAATTTAGCGCATCACTAACTGGCTTAGAAAATGGTGAGTACACCTTTGTCGTCAATGTCGTCGATGTTGCTGGCAATACGGGATCGGCTGAAACCACGTTTAAAGTGGAACGCGATACCCAAGAGCCGCCTCAAGAAACTGTAAAAATCAGCTTGACCCACTCGCCTACTGAACCGACAGAAGGTCCGGTTACTATTTCGGTAGACGTCGAAAGTGAAACAAAAGTAGTTGAGCTGAAATGGTTAGAAGGTGAAAAGGACGTTGGCGACTTTAAGGATGCTGGTAACGATATTGACTTAGACGCTAAGGCCTTTGAAATTGACAAAAACGGCACATACACCGTTTATGCGAAAACTGAAGGCGGTGCAGAAGGTGTAGCTACCATCGCGATTGATAATATCGTTGAGGTAGAAGAACCGTTCACCATTGAGCTCACCCAAGAACCGGAAGAACCGACAGAAGGTCCGGTTACCATTCATGTGAATGTTGCTGAAGACGTTGAACTGGCTGCATTGAAATGGTTACCGGGTGTCAAAACAGTTGAAGACTTTAAGGATGCAGGCGAGCCAATCGACTTAGAAGCGAAATCCTTTGAAGTTACGGAAAACGGTCATTACACTGTTTATGGTAAAGATAGTGAAGGTTTAGAAGCTGTCGCAACCATTGAAATTACCAACATTAAAGATGGCGAAGATCCGGCTCCTGAACCGAAACCAATTACCATCGAGTTAACCCATGAACCGACAGAGCCAACTGCGGGACCGGTCACAATCCATGTCCAAGTTGACAGCGAAAGTGATCTGGAAGCTCTCAAATGGCTCCCGGGTAAAAAGGATGTAAAGGACTTTGCGGATGCTGGCAATGACATTGATTTAGAAGCGAAGTCCTTCGAGGTAACAGAAAATGGCGCATACACCGTTTACGCTAAAAATGTCGAAGGAACGGAGGCTGTCGCTACCATCGAAATTAATAATATCGATGACGGGGACGATGGAAAAGATCCAGCTCCTGAGCCGAAACCAATTATCCTTCGCTTTGACCATTCACCGAAAGAGCCAACCATTGGTCCAGTCACGATTACCGTTGATGTAAGCAGTGATAGTGACCTCGTCGCATTGAAGTGGCTTGCCGGTAAAAAAGAGATCGAGGACTTTGCCGATGCCGGCAATGACATTGACTTAGAAACCAAATCCTTCAAAGTCGATAAAAACGGCGTCTATACGGTTTATGCGAAAAACAAAGCAGGAACGGAAGCAGTCGCTACTTATGAGATTAAAAATATCGTTGAACCAGGAGATCCGGGAGATCCAGGTGATCCGGGCGATCCAGGCAAGCCAGGTGATCCAGGCAAACCAGGAGATCCAGGAAAACCGGGAGATCCGGGTAAACCAGGAGATCCAGGGGATAAACCAGGAGATAAACCAGGCGACAAGCCGGGTGACAAACCGAGCGATAAGCCAGGTGAAAAACCGGGCGACAAGCCAGGGGATAAAGGATTGCCGAAAACATCCACGAACTACTGGAATATCGCCTTAATCGGTTTAGCCCTTGTATCTGTAGCAGTAGCAGCCTTCTTCCTGCAAAGAAAATTGAGAAAATCGTAATATAAAAGGGGCTGTCCAAAAAGTCGTATTTTCGACTTTTGGATGCCCCTTTTGTTTGTTCAAGCACCTTGATAAATCAACATTCTGGTTTAGTTCAACTTGAAATAATTTTCCTTTTTGGACAGCCCCGAATTTTTTAATTATAATGAGCCAGATTTTAACAAACTATTTCTAGTAAACTTTTGAATAGTACTGAGTATTTTTGTGTTGGAACCCCCATTACTTTTGAAAGTAAGGATTTTGTTTTATATCAATCCATAACGGTGACTGTTCCAATAAGTGAGCCAGTTGCAATAACTTTACTTCTTCTCCTCTAGCAGTCATGAATTGAACACCGAGGGGAAGTCCTTGCTCGGTTTTGTGAAGCGGAACGGACATGGCTGGTTGCCCGGTTAAATTGGCCAGTTGTGTGAAGGGAGTTCGTTCGTAACTTTCCATAAAAATTTTTTCCAGGATTCCTGTTTTCTTAATTAGCCTTGCAAGTCCAAGATTTCCGGCTAGTTTAAGCAAAACTTCTTCTGCTCTTGTTAAATCTTGTTCACCAATTTTTGAAGGAAGAAAAGCTGTCGTTGGTGTCATGAAAAAATCATACGTTTCATGGAATGTAGCCATCTCGTAGGCCAAGCGATCCCATTCCTCTAGATTTATAACGAACTCTGTAGCCGATGTGACATTCCCCATTTTCCCGAGAAACCAGGTACTGGGTTCGACGTCATTTGCAGTTGCTTTGCGACCAATGAGTTTTTCCGCGGACTGGATTGTCGCAGCAACTTCCCCTAAATACATCATAAAATAACTATTCGCTACCTTTTTACCATTAACTGGTGGTTCCTTTTCTTCTACATCAAATCCCAATTTATCCAGATACTGTGCTGTTTTTTCCACAGCTTTCACGGCTTCCGCATCTACTCTACCACCAACGGGTGATTTTGTGGAAAAGGCAACTTTGATATTTTTGGGAAGCGGTTTTTCCATTTGAGAAATATATGATTCTTTTTCTTCCGGTAACGAAAAGGCCCCTCCTTTTTCCGGCCCATTTAAGAGATCAAGTAGATAAGCACTATCCCGCACCGTCCTCGATAAAACATGTTCGACAGAAGCCCCTTGCCACCTTCTGCCATGACCCGGTCCGATCGGGGTCCTTCCCCTTGTTGGTTTTAAGCCGAATAGTCCTGTGTAGGCTGCAGGAATTCGAATCGAACCGCCACCATCATTCGCCCCCGCAATCGGAACCATTCCGGAGGCAACAGCAGCCGCAGAACCGCCACTTGAGCCACCCGGGGTATAGTCGGTATGCCACGGATTTCTTGTCGGACCATAAGCTTTTGGTTCAGTAATACCTAATAGGGAAAATTCCGGGACATTAGTAAATCCGAGAAATACGGCACCAGCCTTTTTTAAACGGGTCACGTATTCGGAGTCATGTTTCGGCCGGTAGTTTTGAAACAGTTTGGAGCCTTGTGTTAACTTTTCCCCGGCAATGCCCTGGGTGTTATCTTTTAATAAAATCGGTAATCCGGCAAGCGGAAGACTTGTATTCATGTGTTCTAGCTCTTTTTGTACTTTTTCAAACCTCGTATGAACAACCGCATTTAAATGAGGATTAATTGCTTCGATTTGCGCAATTGCCGCAGAGACAATCTCCTTAGGATGAATTTCGCCCTTTCTAACTAACTCTATTAACCCGACACCATCAAAATCCTTATACTCCTTAAACAAGTCCTGTCACCCCTTCCAGGAAACCTTTGCAGGCTATTTTTTATCAATTATAGATAAAATGTCACAAAAGTTCATCCAAAGAATAAAATTGAACGATTTTTAACATGATTTTCAATCATTGTTTTGATCCTGTGACTTATTTTCCACTATTTTCTAGTTTGATTAAGTATATCTTTTTTCGTGTTTGTCACTTTAATAAAGATCGGACTAATTCCTTTAAATATAGGAGATTTAATTGAATTTTTAATAAAAAAGTGTTTAATAAGGGTATTTTTTACTTATCTACAATTTTTAATCTAATAAATCTATATAACGATAAATATTGTTTGCTTAAATTTATAGTTCTAAAGAATTATATAATAGATTTTAAGAAATGGGATAAAATTCCTAATTTTTATAAAATTTTATAGAAAATTCTTTGAAAAAATGAATAGTAAGACGTATCAATAAATATCGAATTTTCAGTTATTATAGTAACTAATAGAAAGGAGGCGGTCTAGAGAATTTTAAATCTGTGAAACTTTCTTTTTTAATTTAATAATGAATTAAAGGAGATAGGAGGTTTTGGTGGATTGAAACGTAAGAGACTTCTTCGTTTGTTTAATGTGCTTACTATTTTAGCACTGATTCTTTCCCTTTTAAGCCCTGCTGTTTCTGCACAAGAAGTCAATCGAAATGCAAAACATGAACCGAACGCAGAGGCAAGGCTTGCAGAAATGAAAAGGCTCGTCCAAAAGCAGACGAACGCCTTTAATACTGGACAGATACTGCATGCAACCCTGGAAAATGTAAATGACAATGAATGGGTAGAAGTAATCGTACAATTTTCCGAAGATCCAGTAGCCCTTGCAAAGGGTAAGAAGGAAATCCAGGGTAAAACATTTACAAAAGCAGAAGCGAAACAAGTTGAAAAGAAAGTTATTGACCAGCATAAAAACTTTGAAAAGCAATTAAAAGCTTTAAATATTCAGTATGAAAAAGGCTATGAATTCAATAAAGTTCTGAATGGTGTAGCCTTAAAAGTAAAAGGAAAAGATCTGGATAAAATTGCCCAGTTAGATGGAGTTGTTCGTGTCGATCCGAATGAAGAGCGTTATGCCCTGGAAGTTGAACAAAGCGGTGAAGTCGGGGCGATGATGGATCGGACGAATGACTTCCTAAATATTCCTGAATTATGGGAGAAGGGGATTACCGGAAAAGGTGTTAAAGTCGCCGTTCTTGATACCGGAATTGACTATGAACATCCCGATTTAAAGGATGTATATAAAGGCGGCTGGAATTTTGTCGAACATGATCCGTCTCTCTACAAGTATGAACGGGCAAAAGATGACCCTTATGAAACGACACCAAACGAACGAGCTGAAGGTGCTGCGGAAGTATCACCAACGGGTCATACATTCTGGACCGATCACGGTACCCATGTTGCCGGAACCATCGCAGCTCAGGGTAAAAATGATCACGGAATTAAAGGGATCGCTCCGGATGTTGAATTGTACGCCTATCGTGTCTTAGGTGCTTACGGCAGTGGTACAACTGAAAGTGTCATTGCTGGTATTGAAAAAGCTGTTGAAGAAGAAATGGATGTAATCAACCTATCCTTAGGTGGTAGCAGCACGGATGAAAACACACCGGATTCGATTGCCATTAACAATGCCGTTTTACATGGAGTAACGGCGGTTGTTTCCAATGGAAATAGCGGTCCGAACCGGACAACCGTTACCAGCCCGGCATCTGCAGTAATGGCTATTTCTGTAGGTAACTCAACGGTTGATGAAGTCCATATTCGGGCAGATGTCACACTAGAAGCTGGTGATTACAAGAAAGAATTAAAAGATACCAGTATGATGGCCTGGAGATTCGGTGAACATCCATCTGACGCTTTAACAGGAACGCTGGATGTTGTAGCCGTACCGAATTACGGTGTTCCAGAAGATTATGAAGGATTGGATGTAGAAGGAAAAGTAGCTCTTGTTTCTCGTGGTGGCGGAGTGCCTTTTGTCGATAAAATTGCCGCTGCGAAAGAGCAAGGGGCAGCTGCCATTATCATTCATAACAACGTTGAAGGTGCTGGACCAGCTGGATATGTTTTTGGCGATTCCTTCAGCTTCATTCCAACCTTTGATATTCCAACACAGGATGGAAATGAATTCCGGGAAGCCATAGGGAAAACAGCTGATGGGGTCGGTAAGATTACCTTTAATGGATTTACTGATCATGTACTTTCCGGGGATGAAATCAATGATTCCAGTTCCCGTGGTCCATCGACACCAAACTTTGATATCAAGCCAGATGTATTAGCACCGGGAACAAATATTATGTCCACCATACCTGCATACGGAAAAGATTTCCCTGATGCAGATTACTCCGAGTCTTACGAACGCTTTACCGGAACGAGTATGTCTGCACCGCATGTGTCGGGAATTGCAGCTTTATTACTATCAGCCAATCCGGATTGGGGTCCATTTGATGTAAAAGTGGCCCTTTCGAACACGGCAACACTTTATGATACTGATAAATATGATGTATTTGACCAAGGTGCTGGTCGTGTTGATCCGGTAGCAGCGTTAGAAGCAGAAGCCCTAGCTTATGCTCAGGCTGAAAGTGAGTTTGATGATGAATTACACAAACATGAAAAAGGTACAGTAACCTTTGGCAGAGTAGCACCAGATCCGAACGAGGAGAAGACTGTCACTAGAGAAATTGTTGTAAGAAGTCTCAGTGATTCTGCGAGTGATTATGAAGTTTCTGTAGAAGTCATTCGCACACCTCAAGGTGATTTACAGGATGCGAAAGTGACAGTAGATAAATCTTCCTTCACTTTAGCTGCAGGTGGAGAGGAAACACTTACAGCAACCTTGACCGTTCCGGCTGGTGAAGATAGTCCTGGTCAAGAGCTACAAGGATATATTCATATTTCTAACGGAAGAACGAACCTATCCTTGCCATTTGCAGTGGAGTTTTCTGAAGAAGAACGATGGGGACTTGAGTATTTCTACTTGGATGACTACGCCATTTCACCAAATGGAGATGGTGTCTTAGATTCAACTGAGTTGCATTTTGGATTGCTTCATAATGAAGATTTAATGGCTATTGAACTCTGGGATGTAGCAGATCCAGAAGGTGGATACTTTGAAGATGGTTATATTGGCTTGCTAGCATTCCAGGAATTACCTGCAGGTCAATATTACCTGACAATTGATGGAGATTATATCCCTTGGGAATCAATGGCTGAGGATCCAGTACCTCAATATGAAGAGATTCCTGATGGAGTATATACAGTTGATTATAGCTCCTGGGATCTCGAAAATCTGGAAATTCATTATTTAGATTTTGATGGTCCGCTCTTTGTCAAGAGAACGGCACCAGAAGTGAACTTTAATGAATTTGATGAGCCTGTCACAGAAGCAAATGTCGATGTAACGGGAACAATTGTTGACAAGTTCGTTGAGTTCAAAGCACCGGTTGAAGAAAATCTTGGTTTGGAGTATGACCTCAACGACTACCTCAAAGGAAGCTATGTATTGCAAGATGAAGAAGGCATTGAAGTCGACAGTGGCTCAATCTCATTAGAACAAGACGGAACTTTTGCAGCCCAATTGACAGACTTGGCAAGTGGAGTATACACCTTTGTCTTGACTGTTGAGGATGCTGCAGGAAATGCCGCAACAGAAGAAACATCCTTTACAGTTGAAGTTGGCGATCAAGAACCACCTCAAGAAACGTTGGCAATCACTTTAACACCTTCGACAACTGAACCAACAGAAGGTCCAGTTACCATTTCGGTTGCTGTTGAAAGTGAAACAGAAGTTGTCGAGCTGAAATGGTTAGAAGGTGAAAAAGACGTCGCTGACTTTGCTGATGCTGGTAATAACATTGACCTAGAAACAAAAGCCTTTGACGTTGATAAAAACGGTATTTACACCGTTTATGCTAAAACAGAAAGCGGCGCTGAAGCGGTTGAAACGATCACGATAACAAATATCGTTGATCCAGAACAACCGTTCGACATTGAATTAACCTATACACCTGAAGAAGAAACAGAAGGGCCGGTAACCATTCATGTCAATGTTGCGGATGACGTTGAATTAGCCGAATTGAAATGGTTGCCTGGTTTCAAAGCAGTTGAAGAATTTGCCGATGCTGGAGAGCCGATTGACTTAGAAACAAAAGCCTTCGAAGTAACAGAAAACGGTCCATACACTGTTTATGCAAAGGATAGCGAAGGACAGGAAGCAGTAGCTTCTATAGTAATTGATAACATCGTAGAAAAAATTTCCATCGAATTAACAAAGTCACCAGAAGATGAGACCATTGGTCCGGTCACGATTACTGTTAATGTAGACAGTAAGAGTGAATTAGAGTCCTTGAAATGGCTCCCTGGTAAGAAAGAAGTTGCTGACTTTGCCGATGCTGGTAACGACATCGATTTAGAAACAAGAACCTTTGAAGTTACTGAAAATGGTGACTACACCGTTTACGCCAGAAATGTGAACGGAGCAGAAGCAGTAGCAACTATTGAGGTCACCAATATCGTTCCAGAAGATCCGGGTGATCCAGGAGATCCGGGAGACCCAGGTGATCCAGGCGATCCAGGAGATCCGGGAGATCCGGGTGATCCAGGAGATCCGGGCGATCCGGGAGACAAACCAGGCGATAAACCGGGCGACAAACCGGGTGATAAGCCGGGCGACAAGCCGGGTGACAAACCAGGCGATCAGCCAGGCGACAAACCAGGCGATCAGCCGGGTGATAAGCCAGGAGATAAACCTGGAGATCAGCCGGGCGATAAACCAAGCGACAAGTCTGATGATAAGAAACTACCGTCAACAGCCACCAACTACTGGAACATCGCCTTAATTGGCCTAGGACTTGTTGCTTTAGCAGTAGCAGCTTTCTTCCTGCAAAGAAAATTAAGAAACTCGTAATGAAA
>CALGAD010000149.1 GCA_937951955.1 uncultured Bacillaceae bacterium | reverse complement strand
TTGCCCGGTTCCTTTTTATGACTGTTAAACAATTGATTCAAATAACCGCATGTTTATATTTCGTTATACGGTCCAAACACATTTTATTTAAAATTCATACATCACATAGTTTAAAAAAATTACGACGGTATGTTTAAACTTGCACTTATTTCCCTTTGCCTATTTTTTGTTTTGAGAATTCGATTCAATCCTTCAGAACTAAATAGCATAATTAAAACAAATATGGCCAGGAATAGTGGAAGAACGGCAATTGTCAGATGCGAAGAAATAAAACCGATAATGGGTGGAACAAATGTTGTTCCCGTATAAGCAGTCGCCATTTGGTATCCCATAATCGTTTGGGAATGTTTTTTCCCAAAGCGTGCTGGTGTTTCGTGCAACATGCATGGGAAAATTGGCGCCAGACCCAAACCAAGTAAAATAAAACCAAAAAGAGCGAAAATGCCAGGCAATGGCAGTAAGATAAGGACTGCCCCTGTTAAAGCAATCACTTGACCTGTCCGGATTAACTTTTGATTTGACATTTTAAACGTGATAAACCCGGATATTATCCGTCCTATAGTAATTGCAGCATAATATAATGAAACCCAACGGGCCGCCGTCGCTGCATCTAATCCTTTGATTTCTACCAGGAAGCTACTTCCCCAAAGTCCTGCCGATGCTTCAACTGAACAATAAAACAAGAAGGCAATCAGCGCATGTTTCACTCCGCTTATTTGCAACGGTTTCTTATTTTCATCCTCTTCTTGATGGGAAGTACTTCCTGTATGATCAGGCGTTTCGTTTGTCGAAGCAGTTGTCTCCATTGTTACCTTTTTCCATAACGGTAAGGAGAAAAATAAAATAGCCACTAACGTAAATTGGATTACCGAAATGATAAAATACCCGTTACGCCAGGAATTTTCTGCCGCGATAAACTGGGCGAGAATAATCGGTCCTAAAGTGGCACCTACACCCCAAAAACTGTGCAACCAGCTCATATGATGAGCTTTGTAATTTACAGCCACATAATCATTCAATCCAGCATCAACAGCTCCTGCTCCTAAACCAAGGGGAATGGCACAAACGAATAACCAGAAAACCGATGGCGCAAAGTGAAATCCTAGCAAAGCACAAGCCGTCATCAAAACACTGACAAAGGTAACACGCCCGGTTCCAAACCGTTTCAGCATCCTACCGCTGACTAAACTGGAAATTATTGTTCCTCCGGCAATTGTCATGAAAAGCATTCCCGCAGTTTCTAACGGCGCTTCTAAATCAATTTGCATGGCTGGCCAGGCCGCTCCTAATAATGAATCGGGTAAACCCAAACTAATAAAAGCAAAATATATAATGGCCAACAGCAATGTTTTCATTTAGATACCTCGCTATCTTTATATATTTTTCTATATAGAAATTGAATTTCATTGCTTAAGTGGTGATCATGAGTTTGCAGCCAAGATTTTGTAATCCGGCAAAATAATCTTCCTTCCAGTTACTGGAGGTTAACCGGGGGAGATGTTCGGCTGGAACATACTTTGCGCTAACTTCAGTAATTGCATTTAGTACATTTTCATCGACTTCAAAGTCACAAAATATAACTTCATGGGGATTTATAATTGCAACGAAAGCTGCGATCAGGCGACTGATGGCATCAATTTGTTCTTCCTCCTTAATGACCACCGGATTTAAATCATCTTTCTTTTGAATCACATCACCAAAATTTCGATCATTATACTGAGGAATAAATCGAACTTCTCCGGAGAAAAAAGTACTCCCCCTGACAACATCACCATTTATCATAATTCCTGCCCCCGGACCGTTATAACCTGAATATAAATAGACAAGGGAATCCATATCCTCATCGCCTTTAACTGTGTAATAGCCATAAACTGCTGCATTCATATCGTTTTCAACGACAACAGGAATACCCAACCGTTCTTCCAAGTATTTTTGTATATTCAAATTTTGGAACAATTCATATTCCGGTATAAAGAAAACGTGGCCGTTATCGACTGCACCAGGTACGCCAATCGCTATTGAGCGGATTTTTGGGTATTCAATTAGTAGAGTTTCGATAAAATTTGTCAAAAACTCCAAACCTTTCTCGAGCAAAACACTTTGCGTACTTCCTCGCTTCTTTACGTCTCCCATACAATTAAAAATCGTATAATAGGTTTCTGTTTTTTCTAAAATGAGTGCCAGTCCGAGCATGTACTCGGGATTATATGTATATCTTATTGCTCTCCGGCCACCACTTGACTCATCGAATCCTAAAATAAACACTTCTCCATCTTTTTCCATCTGCTTTAAAAATTTACTTATTGTAGGGAAACTGATGTCCAGGTACTCACTTAACTCTCTTTTCGTGGCACTACCAAATTTTAATAAAGCTTTTCGGATACTCATGTGTATTGCTTTTGTCATCGCTTTTGGAGTAGTTTCCATAACCAAATTCCCCTTCATAAACTTTTTAAATAACTTTAAAAAGTGAACAAAAAATTACTTATTTAATTTCTTTAATAAGTTCATCGTAATTATTAATATATCAAGATAACTATGTACTATCAACGCAATCCTGGAAAAATCTTTAATTCTGAAACTAATTTGAAGGAACGAAAATTAATGGAAATGATTATTGAATTTTACAGGAATGTTGAACGAGTTCGCCTGGTCACACATTTAAAGATTCACGCACAAACAAAAATATTCCCGCTAATTCTTTTCATGATTTTGACGTTTCTCATTTTATAACTGACTTGGAATCCTTTAAACGAAGGAATGAATGTTTTCGGTTAACAACTGATCATGCAAAAACCGGAGGTCATGCAGCTTTTTTTGCAAGATCCTGGTAATTCGTTTTTTTCTCATGTTGCTTGCAGACGGTAATCGTATTGATTTGACCCTTTTCCCCCTTAAATGAAGTAGACGAATACTTTTCAAAATCGGACCATAATCATGTTAAATTGCATTTTACTGTATAAGCAGATTTATTAAAAAATTATCGGATGAACGGAGAGTAAATAATGACAGGAATTCTTAACTATCCATTTCCACTGAACCTTTACACTTATTTTGTAAGTGCCAATCCACCTACATCCTTCAATCCCAAATCATCCACTCCGAAAATCAATCAAACCGTCTTTCTTAGTCCGTTTTCTTTCATAATTGGTGATGTTACGATAGGGGCACAAACCTTTGTTGGACCCTTTGTCAGTATCCGCGCCGATGAAGGAACACCTTTTTATATTGGCAACAAAAGTAACTTACAGGATGGGGTCATCCTTCACGGTTTACAGAATGAACACTATCAAGTGAACGGGAAAAATTATTCAATTTATATCGGTGATGGCGTTTCCTGTGCCCACGGCTCGCTTATCCATGGACCTTGCGTGATTGAAAATGGTGTGTTTGTTGGATTTAAAGCCATCGTTTATAAAGCCTGGATTGGCGAAGGTTCATTTATTGCGAATGGCGCAACGGTGACGAATGGAGTACGTATTGGAAAAAATCGCTTTGTGCCGCCAAATGCAACGATTGATACACAGGAAAAAGCCGACTCACTCGGTGAGGTTCCTAAAAATGAAGAGGAATTTGCCAAAGAAGTACTGCGGGTCAATTCCGAATTCCCTCCCGCCTACTCCCTGTACTTCGGTAAAAACAGATGTTCATGTGGTTTTGCTTATGGTTGATCCTCGCTTACAAAAAGGGCTATACCTCCATCCCATACTTTTCTGCATAATTATTTATCGGTGAAATTGAAATCCAACCACTCAACACCATTCGGAGACGTAAATTTGCGATTCGATTCCCTTTTATGGAATCGATTCATTTTTTGTAAATATACTAATTTTATAAAGAAAAATAAGAAAATTGTGGTAATATTAAATTTAAAGAAAAATATTTTGCCTTTATTGACAAGGATGAATCTGACCGCAAAGGGGGAGAAATCGTGTCAAAATTTCCGGATGATTTATTTGAAAATGAGGAAATGGAACAATCGAAACCAACAGTGGAAAGAGCGGAGGGAGAACCGACAGCCGCATTTAAAGGAGCGTCCTGGGCTGCATTAGTTGTCGGTGTTGGAGCTTATCTGATTGGTTTATTTAATGCCACGATGCCATTAAATGAAAAAGGGTACTATTTTGCGGTATTAGCGATGGGTTTATACTCTGCCGTATCTTTGCAAAAAGCAGTACGGGATAAAGAGGAAGGCATCCCGGTTACAAGTATCTATTATGGAATAAGTTGGTTCGCTTTTATGATCGCCGTTGCCCTTATGGCCATTGGTTTATACAACGCAAAAAGCATCACATTAAGCGAAAAGGGATTTTACGCAATGGCCTTTGTACTCAGCTTGTTTTCTGCTGTTACCATTCAGAAAAACGTCCGCGACACGCAGCAAGCCAGGGAAAAAATGAAATGATAATCATCCTCTAACGGAACTATTCCTTAAAAAAGCTTTTGTGATTCCGCAACTAACGATTGTGCGATTCGTAATTGAACGGATCACGCTCTTACTTAATATGAATATGTAAATTTCCTGTTGAGCGAATTTAGACTAATGTATCTCGACGCGGCAATTGTTGAGAGTGATCTCCATGACATTGTCACAACTTTTTTGTTCCATCACCTCCCATTCATGCATTTTTTTACAAAAAATTTCACAGTTAAAGGGATTTACTTCAAATGAAAAAGCATGAGTTCGGTAAAAAAACCGAGCTCATGCTTAAATTATTTTCCGTATTACGGATCAACTACGCATGCGATGGGAATGTTCGCCTATTTCAAAAATCTATCTTCGCTTTTTCCTTTGCTGTTCTTGCAAAAATTTCCGGGCATTTTTCATCCCGCCCATTTCTCGAAACAGATCATTTACTTTTTCTTTCTCAATCATTTTCGAATTTAAGCCTGCATATTTGGCCTCTTTTTTTAATTTCCGGTAATTGACCAATCTTGCAGCACTTAATGTCCCCTCTTGAATAGCCCTTTGTACAGCACAATCCGGTTCATTCGTATGGGTACAATCATTGAATTTGCAATCGGCTGCCAGCTTTTCAATATCCACAAAAGATTTTGCCACATCCGCATGAATAATACCAAGCTCTCGCATCCCTGGAGTATCGATAACAACACCGGATTCCGGTAAGATGATCAATTCCCGTCTTGTCGTTGTATGCCTTCCTTTATCATCTTTCCTTGTTGAACCCGTTTCCAGAACATGTTCACCAAGAAGACAATTAATGAGCGTTGATTTGCCAACACCGGATGAACCGATGAAAGCAACGGTCTTACCAGGAGATAAATATGATTTTAATGATTGATATCCATCCCTGGAAGTACAAGTCGTTACATGGACATCGACACCGAAGGCAATAGTTTGAATCTCATGTAGTTTATTTTCTATATCCGCGCATAAATCAGCTTTCGTAAGAACGATAACCGGGACCGCTCCACTATTCCAGGCTATAGATAAATACCGTTCCATTCTCCGTATATTAAAATCATTTGTTAGCGCCATACAAATAAATACTGTATCAATATTTGCCGCAACGACCTGGCCATCATTTCTGGAACCGGCCACTTTACGAACAAAAGCACTTTTCCTCGTTAATCCGTGATGGATAATCCCTTGTCCTTCGGAATGTTCGATCCGATCAACCATTACAAAATCTCCGACAGCCGGATATTCAGAGACTTCTTTTACTTGATAATGGAATTTTCCCGAAACCGTCGCTGTGATTTCTCCATTTTCTGTCATCACTGTATATAAGTTTTTCGATTGTGATGTAACTCTTCCAACCAAAAGATTTTTATATCTTTTCGATTCCTGAATCAATGGCTCAGCAAACCCTAGATTTTCCATATTGAGTTTCTGCAAATATTTTTCCTCCTAAAAGTTAAAATTGTAACTTTTGGGAGGTTATATGCGATGCGTTATTCGGCACAAACCTCCCGATTTGTTACAATTGCCGCATCCTGTTTACTAAACATATAACCAATCTCCTTTCTATTACCGGATCTCATTATAACATGTTTAATAGTCTTACGAGATAAGTTTTTTCAATCATAAAACCTTTTCCATGTACAAACAATTGACAATTGCCCATTATTCAAACGACCTGTAATAGTCCCATCCATTTTTTTCATCAAGCTTTTCACGATCGATAGACCCAATCCCGTACTTTTTCCGGAGCGGGCTTTGTCAGCCATGTAAAATCGATCAAACATATGCTGGACGTCTGTCTCCGTTAACGAAAAGGCATCGTTAGTGACGGTTAAGCGAACCGTTTCATCCCGCTCCTCAAGATTAATCACGATGTTTCCATCCGCGTGCGTGATCGCATTCGCCAGTAAATTTTCAACTACACGAATAACGGCCGACTCATTTGCAACAATGAATATAGCTTGTTCAGGTATGTGAACAGTTGGTTCCATCCCTTTTTCCTGAAACCGGTCGTAAAAGCGTATTAAAACTTCGATTACCAAGCTGTTTAGATGGACTTGTTCCCGGGATAAATGATAATCCGCTGACTCAATTAAACTTAATTCAAAAAAATCATTCAGTAATGTTTCCAACCGCCTGGCCTGTCTAACAGCGATGTTTAGTAATTCTACTCGCTCCTTGCTTGTCATATGTTCATTCTGCGCCATTTGTAAATAACCAATTGTAGAAGTCAGCGGTGTTCGTAAATCATGGGACATATTGGCAATCAGTTGTTTTTGTTCATTGGCAAAACGGATGTGCTTTTGCTGTTCGGCAATGTATAAATCAATAAGTTTGTTCACTTCCATTCCTAACTCTTCCAAATCTCGATCGAAAAGATCCATTTCCAATTTTTGATTGGTTTGGCGCTGATTGTACTGGTGTAACTGTAATGTTAACTTTTTTACTTCCTTTTTAAGTGCATATATACGGACAGCAACAAACAACGTAACGACCAGTAAAATGATCACCATGAATACCATTTATCTCATCCTGACTTAACCGTTAATGAAACTCCTTTTTCTTAAACATAAACATCCCGCATCCTAAAATAATCAATAATGATACGATTCCGACCACAATGGATTTAGCGATTTCTCCACTTGATAATGAGTGATTAAAGGCATTACTCATCTGGTAAAAAAATGTCTGCTCATACAAAAATTTAATGAATGGTGTAGTAACAAGTTTTTCAATCGCAAACATCACGACAGAAAGTAGAAGTGTAAAGAGAATTGTTCTGCCACTATCTTCAGATAAGATTGCTATGAATAATACCATCCCTGTAAAACATAAAAAATGAAGAAAAAACAAACCATAAGATCTTGCAATAAATAGCGCTTGAGAAACGGTTAATAAATGCTCATTTCCGAAAAAAGTAGCTAATATTAGCGCTGTTACCATAGGAATGACTATGACAATGAAAAATGAACCGAGGGAAAAAACAGTAAATTTTGAGAGAAAAATATGATTCCGTTGATTCCCGCTCATGATTTGATTTCTAATCACACCGTTCCGGGAAAATTCCGTGGCGATTGAATATGCAGCTAATGTACCAACTAGTAAATTAAAAAATAGAGGTGTGATAAAAGGAGATAACCCATTCAGTTCCACTAATCCGGCTTGATAAAATGGTGTCCCTGACATATACCACCACTCTGTCAAAATAAGAAAATGTAATAAAGTGCTTAAACCCGTTACGCTGAATACCAATGCCCAAAAGGCAGGATTTCTTTCCAGTTTATAAAATTCCGCCCTGATCAAGTTATTCAATCCTTATTCCCCCCTATCAAGTTTGTATAATAACTTTCTAGACTATCGCCATTAAGCGAAAGATGTTCGATGATCAGACCATTTTCCGTTAATATCCGGGATACTGTCCGGACATCATCCAGGTAACGGTATAATTTAATTGTCCCATCGGATAGCACTTCAAAGTCATCCGTGGCAAGACTTCGTTCTAAAACCGTTGCCCCCCTTGCCGGGTTATCGACTTTAATGCGGATGTGTTTGCGACATCTTTCATCCAACTCTTTCTTTGACAATTCCTCCAGCAACTTTCCTTTATGAATAAAACTAAAGCGAGTAGCTAGTTGATACAGTTCACTTAAAATATGACTCGAAATCAATACTGTTAAACCCTTTTCCCGATTTAACTTTAGGATTAATTCTCGCATTTCAACTATTCCGGATGGATCCAGTCCATTTGTCGGTTCATCGAGAATTAACAATTCCGGATCACTCAATAAGGCAATGGCAAGCCCCAGTCGTTGCCGCATTCCTAAAGAAAAATTTTTCACCTTTTTCTTGCCAGTATGTTTTAATCCAACAAGCTTTAAAGTCCGTTCAATACAATCCCTACCAGGAATCCCCTTTTGTAAACGATGAACTTCCAAGTTTTCATAGGCCGTCAAATGTGGAAAAAGAGCTGGGTTCTCAATGATTGCCCCCATCCGTTTTTGTGC
The DNA here is from genome assembly GCA_937951955.1 of uncultured Bacillaceae bacterium. Classification (GTDB taxonomy): domain Bacteria; phylum Bacillota; class Bacilli; order Bacillales; family Caldibacillaceae; genus CALGAD01. The sequence goes on along the minus strand of CALGAD010000149.1, from coordinate 3,309 downwards.
ATTGGCAATCATATTAGGTTTTGTACTCCCAAAGCGCTCAATTTCTCCGCTTGTAGGGAAAGCCAGGCCTGTGATTAACCGGAGCAATGTCGACTTGCCAGCGCCGTTTTCCCCAATCAAACCATAAATTTCACCTTTTTTAATGGATATATTAATATCATTTAGGGTAAATCCACTTTTAAAAGTTTTGGTCAATTGCTTTGTACGTATTACATACTCATTCATGCCTTTTCCTCCTCGTTTACGATTTCATGCGGTAACCCATGCCCCAAATCGTTTCAATATATTCTTCATCTGGATTGGCCTTTTTCAACTTGTTGCGCAAATTACTCATATGCACATTAATCGCATTGTCATCGCCGTAATAAGGCTCATGCCATACACTTTCAAAAACATTTGCTTTGGAAAAGACTTTATTCGGAGACGTCATTAATAACTTTAAAATCTCGAATTCACGAGCTGTTAACACCACTTCTTGCCCATTGACAGATACCGTTTTCGCATCGGTATCCAGTATGATATCTTTATGGGTAAGGTGTACATGTGCATGTACTTTAACCTGTTTAGAACGTCGTAAAAGCGATTCAATTCGAGCGGAAACTTCCTCGATATCAAAGGGTTTGGCTATAAAATCATCCGCTCCAGAACGCAAGGTTTGGATTTTTGTTTCCTTTTCACTTTTCGCTGAAATGATAATGACCGGTATTCTCTTTTCCGATATTTTTTCTAAAATTTCTTCACCCGGAAGACCGGGAAGCATTAGATCTAATAAAACGAGATCCCAATTTTGCTGTTCTAAATAAAGTAGCGCCTCTGTTCCTGAATATGCAGATTTTGTCTCATAACCGCTCCTTTTTACGATACGGCACAATAATTGATGAATATCATTATCATCTTCAACGACCAAAACGCGAATCTTCTCTCCCATGTCCATTCCACCTCTTCCTTTGATTAGTAAAAATTTCAAACTTCAATCGAAATTACCGAAATAGGTACATAGTCAAAATCGTTATGGATACACTTGTGATAATCTTTTAACTTTCCTTCATACTCCAGTTTTAATCCGGGAAGTCTCTGTAAATCCCCTGGAGCAACAAGCGAAGTCGGCTTTTCAAACTGTACGATGCTACATGTCTCCAGCGCAGTAGCAACAAATTGCGAACAAAACAGTGCCTGTTTCCTGTTGATTGGCTTATTCATAATAAATCCGAACAGTCCGAGGAAGTTATATCGATAATTTTCTTTTTGATTGATAAATTCCTGAACAAAGCTTTTTATTTTCGTCATTTGTTCATCGGTTACGGTTAAGGAATAAATGGCGCAACTCGCATTTTTAAATAATCCCCGTCTCACATCTTCTTTTACAAATCCGCCGTTGAACGGATTCCACATTTGTTTTCTTCCGAAACTGTAAACATCCATAAGCCCGGCATCGAAGGATAGTGATGCATGGTTATACTTTCTTTTTGTATATAGTTTGATCAATTTGGTAAAAAGGGTTCCGGTATCCGTAAAAAGAATGTAGATCTTATGGTCTGCCATTTTCTTTCTCCTCCCAAATGAATAGGAACAATTTCTATTTTTACTTTATAAAAACAATCTTTAGAAAGACTTTATCGATTTCTTAAGAAATCCTTAATTTTTAAAAGCGGCCGCTTTTTCTTCTAATTACTGTAGGTATGCCAATCGGATCCCGGAATAATAGAAATCGTCATTAGTCCTGGTACATGCTTTCAAGGAAGAAATCAATTTGAATGTAGATATTAAAAAAGTCCGTAAAAACAAAAAAGCACAATTCTGTTTGCAAAGAATTGTGCTTCATACACCTGAATATGTTATTATACTCGCATCATGCCACGAAATCCCCTGGAGCCATAATAAGAATCCGCACCGTTATGATAGACAAACACATGGTTATAGCGGCGATCACAAAAGAGCGCACCACCGAGTTTCCGGATTTCGGCAGGGGTTTTTATCCAGCTTGATGTTTTTAAATCAAACTCATCGAGTTCCTGGAGGGCACGGTACTGTTCTTCGGTTAATATTTCTATACCCATCTCCTGCGCCATATCCATCGCACTTGTTTCGGGCTTATGTTTTTTTCTTTTTTCTAACGCCTCCCGGTCGTAGCAAACACTTCTTCTTCCTTTCGGGCTTTCCCTGGAACAATCACAAAATACATATTCGTCCCGCTCCTCATCGTAACCGACCACATCTGGTTCGCCACCGGTTCTTTCCATTTCATTTAATGTCCAAAGCTTTCCAGGATTTTCCAGTAACCTGGCTTGAACATCTTCCCATTCAATCCCTTCATGCCGGTGCATATTTTTCGCAAAACGGTCTTGCAGCACCTTCAATAGTTTATCCCTTTGTTCTATAGATAACTCCTTATTGGCCATATGCAATCCTCACTTACTTTTCTTTATTTTACAGTTTCTATTTGTAATTTACCCAATTTTACCATGTGTCAATCCCCAATGCTACCATGATCTTTCCTTCCTTTTCTTAATCCCTTTGTTCACCATATTTTGAAGATCAGGTAGTTTCTTTTGATAATTTTTGTTAAAACATGGATCAATAATTTTTACTTGTCCATTATTGAGGCCGCTCTAATGTAAAGATCTCCCCGATCTTGGCATAATTATGTCCGGCAAGCCGGCTGACAGCCCCCAGCCCCCGGGGAGCAATTCTTCCGTTCTCATATATTTCCTCATCAATATGAAATTGAACAACTCGACCAATAAGAAAATCGCATCCCGGGGCATCCTGGCCGCCAAGTTCCAAAGCGTGCTCCAATTTACATTCCATCCGGATTTTGGCTTCCTTTATCCCCGGTACCGATATTTTCACACTATCGATTGGCGTTACCCGGGCCAATTCCACTTCACTTTCATCGGGAGGAAGGCTTGCCGCTGTCATGTTGATTTTTTCTACATTCTCTTCATCGACGATATGAACGACAAATTGCTGATTCTCCAAAATATTTCTTGCGGTATCTTTCAGTTTGCCTGCGGATCGTTGAATCGATAAGGAAATCATGGGTGGATTGGAAGATACGATATTGAAATAACTAAAGGGGGCACCGTTTAACACACCCGCGTCCGACATGGATGTCACAAAAGCGATCGGTCTCGGAATAATGCTGCCTATTAAAAACTTGTAATTTTCTCTTTCTGTTAATGTCGCTGGATCAATTGAATACAAAATGACCATTCCTTTAAATTAATATGGTATGTCTTATTATGTACCGGTTAAAAAATTCAATTAGCGATGAAATTTCCCCTTAAAAACTAAATAAAGGTCACGAAC